>DATANR010000307.1:0-55735 GCA_036266155.1 Gemmataceae bacterium
GCCTTCAGTCCCGACGGCTCGCTGTTGCTCGTCGGCAGCAACGATCGCTTGGCGGTCATCTATGACATTGCCGCGAAGAAGGTGAAGACGCCGATCAAGGGCCACACCGAATCGGTGCGCGGCGTCGCTTTCGCACCGGACGGCAAGCTCTGCGCCGGAGCCGAAGTCGAAGGAGGGGAAATAACCGGCCGTATTGCGTAGCTGAATTCGTAAGAATTCAGTTTTAGGCGTGCGAAGGAACTGAATTCTTACGAATTCAGCTACAGATGCAAGTTGTTCCACGGCGACACAGGTCGCCGCCACCTCAATCCATGCGATAGGGCTTTTTGTCCTCGTACAGCTTGAGCCGCTGCTGGTATTGCTCCTTCAGCAGAGCCGGGACCGCCGCGAGCGCTTTGGTCTGCCACTCGACGGCCTTGTCGAACTCGCCGAGTTCGGCATGGGCCGCGGCGAGCGTGGCCAGTTCGTTGGCTCCCTGCGCCAACACGTACGCCTTTTGTGCCGCCGCCAGGGCCTTCTTGCCATCGCGGATCTTGGCGTCGGGACACGCGGCCAGGAGCATCGCCACCGTCGTGTGATAACCGGCGCCATACATTCCCGTCGGGGCCAGTGTCGCGGCTTTCTCGTAGTCGGCGAGTGCCTTGGCGTATTCCTTCTTCGCTTCCCAGGTCTTGCCGCGCATCTGCCACGGAACGACGTACGTCGGGTCCATTTCGATCGACTTGCTGTAGTCCTTCAGGGCATCGTCGTACTTCTTGCGGATGAACGCGACGTTGCCGCGGTCGCGATAGAAGACCGTTTCGGTGGGGACCAACTTGATCGCGGTCTCGTAGTCGGCCACGGCCTTGTCGTAATCCATGCGGCGATAATAGATCCAGCCGCGCACGTGATAGGCCCAGTCGAACTCCGGGTCCTGTTCGACGACCGCGTTGTAATCGGCCAGCGCTTTGTCGTACTGCCCCTTCCCGTAGGCGACGTTCGCGCGATGGTAGTAGGCCAGGGTCGTCTTCGCATCGAGTTCGATGGCGCTGGTGAAATCGGCAACCGCCTTATCGGGTTCATTGCTCGAACTCAGGACCGCGCCGCGTGCCATCAGCGCATGGACGTTTTTCGGATTGCTCTCAATCAATTTGGTGAAATGGGCCCGCGCCTGGTCGAACGGGATGGCGTCGCTCCGGGCAATCCACCCTTCTTGACGGCGCGAGTCGATCAGCAGACGGTCCTTGTCCTCCTGGCGCACTTGAAACATCAGATCCTTGGCGACGCCCGCCGACTTGGGCGCGATGTTCTTGCCTTCGGGCGCCTCCAATTTGACGCCGGCCCGCGTGAGGACGATCAACTTGCCCTGCCACGACGGCTCGGCGGCATCGACCCACACGGGCAACGCAAGCAGGAACGAGCCAGCCAGCCAGCGAATAGCCATGGTCGGTGCCCTTGGGGGTGTCGGGGACATGTTATCCGGACCGGTTCGCTCGCGACATTCCGGCCGGCTCACGATCAAGAGTACGGCATCTTGCGTCGGGGAATTCGTTAGAATTCAGTTTTTGCCGCGCGATATGCGAACATACGCCTCTCGCTGGCACAGGTTTCTTCGAATGAAAAGGGGCTACAAGGTGGCGAAGAACTGCCACCAGCATCAACGCTCCGAACCGCCACTACCATAACCAAGTCTGTATTGAAGGTACTCCCCGTAAGAGCAGCGCGACCCTCGTATGCCGCCACGCAAGACCACGACACCTGGCCGACCTGGGCTTTTCGACGTCCACGAAAAGCATCTCGAACGGCGTCTGCGTCGCCAGCGGGCGCTGTTCATTCCACGTCTCCTGTCCGAAGCGGCCGATAGCCTGATGCTCAAGGGGGCGGCTCGCGACATAGCCTACGAAATCGCGCTGCGTTGGGCCGACCTCGAAACCGCCGGCCATTTGCCCCAGTTCAAAGAAAAGTCGATCGATAACCAGTTCCTCGACCAATTCTTCGGTGAAGGGCTCGGCTACCGGCTCAAGACCACCAATCCCGACGACTGGCAACTCGAACACCAGATGCATGTCAAAGGCATCGGCTTCGCGGATGCCGCCCTGGGCGAGTTTCCGAAATCGGCGGTGCCATCGGTTGTGATCGAACTCAAAGGCTCGCTCACGGACCTCGATCGCGACCGCTCGAATGGCCGAACCGCCGTGCAGCAATGTTGGGACTATCTGAACGCCCTGCCCGCGTGTCCGTGGGGCATCGTTTCCAACTTCCGGACCATCCGGCTCTATCACCGCGAAAAGGGAACACTCTCCTACGAGGAATTCACCCTTCAGGAGCTGCGCAAGCGCAACCGGTTCGACGAGTTCTACTGCCTGTTCGAGCGTGGCGGCCTGCTCCCTTCCGTAGTTGGCCAGCAACCGAGGGCCCTGGCGCTACTGCGCAAGACCGCCGAGCGCCAGCGCGTTGTCGGCGACGAATTGTACAAGTCGTATCAGTGGCGGCGACTCGAATTGATCGAACACCTCCACAAGGAAGAGGGTAAGGACCTCGACGAGGCGATTCGCATCGCCCAGAAGCTCCTCGACCGCATCATTTTCATCGCCTTTTGCGAAGACCGCGAACTGCTGCCGGAAAAGACGCTGCAAACCACGCGCGATGAGATTCGCACCTATAGCCGTGCCAAAAACCCGGCCTGGGAAGCGTTCCTCGACCTGTTCATGGCCATCGACAAGGGCGCGAAGGGCAAGCGCGAGATCACGGCCTTCAATGGCGGCCTGTTCGCCGATGATCCGGCGATCAATTCGCTGCAACTCGAAGACGAACGGTGGACCAACTCCTTCGTCAGCTTTGGCACGTACGACTTCTCCGAGGAAGTGAACGTCGAAGTGCTCGGCCACATTTTCGAGCGCTCAATCACCGAACTGGAAAAGCTACGTGTCGGCGGCCTCTATGCTCTCGCGGCCAACGCGGAGGCCGCCAAGGCCGCCGAAAATGGCAAGCCGAAGGCCGCAGCCGGAAAGAAGAAGGCGAGCAAGGCCGAGCCGTCGGACGACGATTCGCCGCTGTCGAAGATGCCGAAAAGCGCCCAACGCAAGCGCTTCGGGATCTACTACACGCCGCCCGCATTCACGGGATTGATCGTCGAGCGCACGATCGATGCCCTGGTGTGGGAGCGCTTCGAGGCGATCGCCAAGCAGCACAAGGTCAATCCGGAAGCGCGCAAGAATCAAAGCGCGGAGAAAATGCTCGCCTACTGGAAGGCGTGCCTCGAGGAACTCAAGGCAATCACGGTGTGCGACCCGGCATGCGGCTCGGGCGCGTTTCTCATTCGGGCCTACGAGTCGCTGGATGCCCACTACAAGATCGTGGTCCACGGTCTCGCCGGCGCGGGCTTGCCCCTGTCCCAGGTCGCCACGCTGGAAGACGCGATCCCTGATTTCATTCTCAAGGGCAACCTGTACGGCGTCGACCTGTCGCACGAAGCGGTCGAGATCTCGCAACTGGCCCTTTGGATTCGCTCGGCTCGGCTTGGCAGGTCGCTCGCCGATCTGTCGCACAACATCGTGCGCGGCAACAGCCTCGTCGCCGATCCGGAAGTCGACCCGCACGCGCTCGACTGGCATAAGACGTTTCCGGCGATCTTCGGCGAGGGCGGGTATGGGGGGTTTTCCTGCGTGATCGGCAATCCGCCGTGGGAGCGGGTCAAGGTGCAGGACCGCGAGTTCTTCTCGTTGACCGACCCCGTGACCGCGGGCGCGGTGAGTGCCGGCGTTCGCAAGAAACGCATTGCGGCCATGCCGACGGCGAACCCGGAATTGCATGCGTCGTACCTGGTCGCACGGGATCACGCTCAGCAAATGCTCAACTATGCGCGCGGTTCGGGACGCTACCCGCTGACTGGCAAGGGCGACGTCAATCTCTACATGCTCTTTGCCGAGTTGGCGCAATCGCTCGTTGAGCCGGCCGGATTGGTTGGTTTGTTGGTTCCCTCGGGAATCGCCACCGATGAAACCACGAAGGAGTTTTTCAACCTGCTGATGAGTGAAGAACGGCTCGTCTCGCTCTACGACTTCGAGAACCGCAACAAGGTATTTGAGGACGTGGACGGGCGATTCAAGTTTTCCGCGCTCGTCTTCGGGGGTGCGGCGAAGAAGACTAAGGAGGCGGATTTTGTCTTCTTCGCCCACGGAATTGAAGACACCGCGGAACATAACAAGCAGCGCCACATTCCGCTCAGCGCCGCCGACATGGCAATCCTCAATCCGAACACCAAGACGTGCCCAATCTTTCGCACCCGGCGCGACGCGGACCTCACGAAGGCGATCTACAAGCGCATTCCAATATTGATCGACCGCAATCGGAAGCAGGGCGGCAATCCGTGGGCGATTAAGTTCTACACGATGTTTCACCAGACCAATGACTCCGAGAGTTTTCACGACGCCAAGTACTGGGAGGAGAAGAAATACAGACTCGACGGCAATGTCTATCGCAAGCAGAAGAGCAACGCACTTCCGCTCTACGAAGCCAAGATGGTGCAGGCCTACGACCACCGGGCCGCGAGCGTGTTGATCGATGAGGCGAACTGGGTGCGTCAGGGTCAGAAGGCCGAAACGACTCTCGTGGAGCACCAGAATCCCGAGTTTTGCGCGATGCCGCGGTGGTGGGTCGATGAGGCGGTGGTCGACGCGGCATTGGGCGACGTTGAACAGGAATGGTTGCTCGCTTACAAGGACATCACGAGCCCCACGAATGAACGAACGATGATTGCCTCATTCCTGCCGAAGGTGGCCGTCGTTAATTCCGCACCCCTCATTTTCGCGGGCTCAAGTTTTGGCCCCCGCCGTCAATGCTGCTTACTGGCGAACATGAATGCGTTTGTGTTTGACTTTGTCACCCGTCAAAAGGTTGGCAACGTGCATCTCAATTTCTTCATCGTTGAGCAACTCCCAACGCTGCCGCCGGATACCTATGACGACAAGTGCCCGTGGTCCAAGAAGGAAAAGCTCGAACGCTGGGTCAGCGAGCGCGTGCTGAAACTAACCTGCACGGCCAACGACATGATCCCGCTCGCGAAGGCCTGCGATTTCGAAGGATCATCAGGCGGCGGCGTGCAGAAGTGGCGGGACGCCGAACGCATGGAGTTGCGTGCCGAGCTGGATGCGGCGTTCGCGCACTTGTACGGGATTTCGGAAGACGATTTTGCCTATATGCTCAGCACGTTTCCATCGGTGCCGGAGCCGGTGATTGTCGCGACGCGGAATGCGTATCGCGACCTCGCGCGGGGGATCGCCCAATGAAGAACTCGCGGCTGCATTTCTTCAACGTCGATAACTTCAAGGCGATCCGAGACAGCGGCGCTCTCGAACTCGGTTGGTTAACCGTGTTCGTTGGCAACAACGGCAGCGGCAAAAGCAGTCTTGTCGAAGCGCTGGAAACATTTCGCGACGTGGTGATCGACGGTGTCGATGCGGCATTTCGACGCTGGCGCGGTTTCGAACACGTTTGGAACAAAGCTCCGAATCGCAATATTGTCGTCAAGAAGGGACGGCGTCCAGCACTCAACAACCCCATGAGATTTGGCTTTGACTTGCAGACTTCAAATGGCCGCTTGTCTGGGGACCAAGGGATTACGCAAGGGCCGGGAGGCAATTCCTTATTCATTCAAACGGAAACACTCAGGCTGGGTGGCAAAGCACTCGGAGTCTCGTGGGTGCGCGATGATGCCGGGAAAGTGGAGAGCATTGGCGAACGCTCCGGGAGTGCCGGCCAATTTCATGGCCGTCGATCGGATTTGTCAGATGGTCAGTCGATGATTGGTGAGGTTGCAAGGAAAGCCTTTGAGCATTGGCAATTTCTGATGTTGGATCCCGAGCGCATGGGGCAACCCGTTCCACAGCAACGGACGGCGAAGAATATTCGACTGGCAAAGGACGGGTCGAATGTCGCAGAGTATCTGAATGAGATTCGCGAACTCAATCGAGTTGCGTTCGATGGGATTCTTGAGGCCGTGCAATATGTCCTGCCATACGCCGCCGACTTGCAGCCGACGTTAACATCAGAGCTAGAGCGATCCTTCTATCTCAACCTGAAAGAAGAGTCGTTTGAGGTTCCCGGCTGGCTGTTGTCGTCCGGCACTCTGCGCATCGTGGCCCTTCTGGCGGTCTTGCGCCATCCAATGCCGCCGCCGTTGCTCGTAATTGAAGAAATCGAGAACGGCCTCGACCCGCGGACGCTGCAGATGGTCGTCAACGAGATTCGTGCCGCGACCGAGTCGAAGCGCACACAAGTCATTCTGACAACCCATTCACCGGCCCTGCTCGACTTACTGCCGTTGTCTTCCATCGTGATGACGCAGCGTACGGAGAAGGGAGTAACCTTCACGCGGCCCGCCGAATCCAAGGACGTGCAACGTTGGGCCGAGGATTTCTCGCCGGGCCAGCTCTATCTGATGAATCGACTCGATGCGAAGGAGTAGAAGTGAGCGCCCGCGCTGCCGAGGACAAGCCGTTGCGGGTAGGCATCGTTTGCGAAGGTCAACGCGGCTGCGCCGAGATGCAAGTGTTGCCGCGGTTGGTCCGACTCATTTGCCCGGAGGCCCTTTGCGGACACAGCGAAATCGTCCCGAGCGGCAACCGACCCAAAGTCTTGAAGCAAGCGCCCATCGTTGCGCGGGACCTTCTGAAAAGTGGCTGCGATGTCGTGTTCGTCTTCTGGGACGTGTTCCCGGAATGGCGCGACGAAGGCGGCAGCACTGACTGCAAGGTTCATCGCAAGACGTTCGACGAAGGCCTTGCCGCCGCGAAATTGACGGGTCAGCCGATCATACCGGTCGCCATCCACGAGGAACTGGAAGCCTGGCTGCTCTGCGATGCCGACGCCTTGACGGCGGTCATTGGGCCATTGCCCAAGAAGAAGCCCATCGCGCACGAGAAAGCGCCGGATCAAGTCAAGAACCCAAAGAGCGTTATCAAGAAGTTGTTTCAGCGCGGCCGGGGGACGACGTACAACGAATCGTTCAGCGCCAGCCAAATCGCCGCCAAACTCACTTCGGTTAAACGGCTGCGGAAGTCACAGTCTTTCAAACGGTTTGAGGATCGTTTAAGAGCGCTGTGCGACGAAAAAGCCCAATAGGCAACCTGAAGTCAGCGCCTCGCGGTCCCGCTCAGATACCCGGCACCAAAGAGCGCCAACCTCGACCACTTTTGTAGACGACTTATTGCGCCACTTTTTCCGGCGTCGGTTTTGGCGCAACCGTCAATCAGATCGGAAGATGCGTCGAAAACCTCAGTCAAAGAGCGCCAACCCGATTAACCCGCTGGCGCTCTTCGTGGCGGTCTTAAATTGGTCACGCGAAATGCATGACGGCAATTGGCGGCGCAAAGGTATGCAATGAAAGAAATGAGTTCACGCGGCAACGGGTTGACGTCCGACGCGTCAATCCGGACCGCGTGCTACTTCTCCGCCCAGATCTGCGGTTGCGTGCGCTTCCACAGGGTGTCGAGGAAGCGGCGGACTTCGCGTTCGTAGATTTGCGCCTGCACTTTGCGCTTCACTTCGCCTTGCAGCTTCTCGTCGTAGGGGCGGAGGCCGGCGTAGGTGCGGTCGGCGATGCGGATCACGTGCAGGCCGGCGTCGGTTTCCTTCACGGTCACCTGGCCGGGCTTCAGGGCGAGGATCGTCGGCTCCAGGTCGGCGGGGAAGATCTCGCCGGCCTTTTCGCCGATGCCGGCGCCCTTGCGGAACTTGCTGTCGCCCATGCTGTTCGTCTCGGCGAGCTTGGCGAAGTCCTCGCCGTTCGCGGCCTTGCGGGCCATCCCGGCGGCGAATTGCCTGGCCTCGTCCGGCGACTTGAAGCGTTCGTTCAAGACGAACAGGTCTTGCCACTTCACGCGATCGTCAGCCTGGAACTCCTCGGGATGGGACTGGTAATAATCACGCACTTCGGAGAGGCCGACCTTATCCATGTACGACGACATCTTTTCACGCAGGAACGTCTGCATCATGAAGCCGCGTTCGATTTGTCGACGGATGCCGGCCATTGTCAAGCCTTGTGAACGCAGGGCTTCCTTGAAGATGTCGTCGTTCGGGATGCCGCGCTCTTTCTTGAAGTCCTTGAGGCGCGCCTCCGCTTCCTTGCTGGCGGCGTCCTTGAGCTTGGTCATCGCCGACGTCTGCTTAGTCCGGGTGAGCTGAGCGGTCAACTCGTCGATCACGAGTTCGCGATCGATGATCTTGCGCAACTCTTCCTTGAAGATCTCTTTCTGCCTCGCGGCCCGCTGTTCGGAGGTCAGACGCTGAAGTTCACCTTCGCGCTGGTAGACCATCTCCCAGACTTCGCTCTCGTAGATCGGATTGTTGCCAATCGACGCCACGATGCGGACCTGAACCTGCACGTCATTGCTGGGATCGAACCTGCTGACGGCCGACGGCGCTGGGGCCGCGGGCGCTGGTGGCGAGGGCGGCAAGCTCGGGCCATTGCCGCCGACCGGCACGACCGGCGGCGCGGCGACGGGCGGAGTGATCGGCGTGACGCCATCCGGCAGGCGGATGCCCTCAGCGGGCACGGCAGAGCTGCCGGCTGCAGGTGGCAACGGCGGCAGAGCGGGCGTGCCAGCCGGAGCGGGTACGCCAAGTTTGACCGGCGGCAGTTCCTCGACCGCGGGCCCCTGCGAGCGGGCGACGAGGACGGGCGGCGACGCCTGCTTCTGCTCCAACTCTTTGCCGCAGCGGGTCAGGCAGTCCATCTTGCGGTTTTCATCGAGCGCTTGCTGCGACCCGGAGCCGGCGCAGCCGACAACGCCGAGAGCAAGCAACCCGGCCCCGAGAGCCGACTTGGCCGAACGTCGAACGAGGGCCATCCCTGTCCCCCAGGTACGGATCATAACGCCGGGTGCTTATAACCCGAGGCCGCAAGAACGCAAGCGGGAAAGCCTGTGCGAAAACGAGTAAGCGATGGGAATTGGAAGGGGATAGGAGATTCAGAGAAAGCAGAGAAAGATGATTAGGATTAGGATTGAGATTGAGATTAGGATCGAGTGTGTATCCCAATCCTAATCTTAATCTCAATCCTAATCTTCTTAGGAAGCGCGACTTACCAGGTTAACGCGGAGTTGCGGGCACCTTCGGCACATCTGGGATCGAGGGCAGATCCGGCTTGGCATTCGACGTTGGGATAATGGGCACGGCCGGGGATCCTTCGGGTTTGGGTCCGTCTTCCATCTTCGTGAGCAAGTCGCGGAGTCCGTCCTTCATCGACTTCAATTGGTTCGCCGCCTGGTCGCGTTCGGCCGTCCGGGCCTGGATGAGTTCGTCCTTTGCCTTGAGTTCCTTGTTCATTTCCATCTGGAGGGCGGTGCGAGCTTCCTCGGCGGCGATGAGCCGCTTGCTCAGTTGATCGCGAGCAGACGCGGCGGCGCGGAAGTCGTCTTCGAGTCGAGCCAGCTTGGCTTCGACGGCCTTCAATTTCTCGGCGGTGGCGCCGGATCCACTGTCGGGCGACGGGGTGCGCGAGCAACCCCAGATGCCGAAGACAGCGATCACGAGTACGCCCACCGCGTGGCGGGATCGGGACATGGGTACAGGACTCCTCCAGGCGGGTTTGCCTAACGGGGTGGTCGATCCGGCGAGTCGGGCGAACCGGACCGCGGACGGAGGGGCCGCCGTTGGCGCGGCACCCCACCATCTTTCGTCGGCGGCAAACTCACCGATTCTTGACCCATCTTCGCAAATTTGCCCAGTCGGCAGGGTCGATGAGGCGAGTTGGAGAAGTTGTGGAAATGAGTTGGATTGTGCGGTAAACGCAAGCAGCCACGCCGATTGGCGTGGCTGCTTGCGTTTTTCGTTCGACCAGTCCTCACGGCATCTTCGGCGGATCCTTTTTCATGTCCTTGACGTGTTTCAGGTCTGCGCTACCGCCTTCGATGTTCAAGCCCGTCTTCGCTTTGCCATTGTTCAAGTGTCCGGAGAGATACCAGCACCCGCCGAGCAGCATCGCCACGGAGGCCGCCAACGCCCAGCGACTCTTCACCGCCGGATCGATTGTGGAATGGGCCGGTCGGTTGTGCGCCTTCTCGACCCACGGCCGCGGTGCGGCGGGCCACTTCGCGGGCAGCTGGGCCTGGAAGTAGGCGCCAAACAGCCGGTCCATGTCATCGTTCGTCTTGTCTTTGGTCATCGTGCTCATGGCAGTGCCGTTGTTCCTTGTTCCGTCAGCCGTTCGGCCAGCCTTTGCCGCGCTCGGGTTAGGCGCATGTGGACGGCCGTGGCATTGATTCCCAAGAGGTCCGCAATCTTCGTCGCGTCGTACTCCAAAGCGTACCGCATCGTCAAGATGTCGCGGTCGCCCACTGGTAGCTCTTCGAGAGTCGCCCGAATTTGGGCAAACGCCTCGGCTTTTTCCAGCGATTCCAGTGGCATCGGCTCCTTGGAGCTGACGCCATTCATGATCTGCGGGGCGGTGGTTCCGTTCCGCCGGAACGAACTCTTGGCAAAATCTTCCGCAAGGTTGCGGCCCACGCGTAGGAGCCACGCCCGCGGATTTTGAATGTCCTCTTCGCCAGCTTCCCAATGTTTCCAGAGCCGCAGAAACGCTTCTTGGGCAATGTCGAGGGCGAGGTCCGCGTCCATCCAACGGGCGTACGCAATGGCCCAAACTTCCCGGCTGTGCCGAGAGTAAAGCGCCTCGAACTCCGCCCGGCGACCATCCGCCTCTGGGGCCTTCGCCTTCATGCCGCCATTGTACCACCGGCCCGCCGCGGCCCGATTCTCATGTCTATGGGAGAGGACGATACAGACGTGTTACTCTAACGCCGTTCTTTCATTGGTTGGGCGTCCAACACTGATTTATTGTTCACATGTCTTTCGGTACGTTTTGGGGCGGGTTGAGGTCATCCGCCTTCAATTCATCCATCATGGCTAATGCGTCTTCATTGATGGCCCTGTAGGCGCTGGCACGATTACGATAGGCCCACGCATAGCGCGGGTTATGCTGGATTGCCGACGTGAATTGTTCGATGGCCTCGCGGTGCCGTCCTTGCTTGAAGAGTGCCCAGCCGGCTTGATTGTGTGCTTCTGACGAATCCGGGTCGAGCGCGATTGCCAGGTTGGCCTGCATAAGTGACGATTCGTGATCGCCCAGATCGTTGTAGGCCCAGGCCAGATCCACCCGGGTCTCGTGGTTGGCGGCGTCGAATGCGATGGCCCGGCGCAGGTCGTCGACGGCGAGTTGAGGGTTTTTCTTTTTGAGCATGGCGTTGCCGCGGCAGTGCAATGCACTGACGCACCGATCGTCGAGTCGAAGCGCGCCAGTGCTCTCTTCGATCGCACGGTCCAGGTCGCCATCATTGTTCAAGCGCCAGGCGAGTTCGGCCCGAGCCAAGGCCGCCTCCGGGTCGCGCGCGGCGCTCGCACGGGGCGTTCGCTCCGGCATTGGTGTGCTGTGCCACGGGCGCCAAATGAACAGAGCGGATCCAAGCGCCAGCACAACCGCAACTAAAGCACTTGCGGCTCGTCTTGAACGTCGACCCCGTTGACCGTCCGCGCGCTCGTTCTGTTCGAGCCACACATCCAGAGCCGCGACCAGATCGGACATGGATGCGTAGCGTTCAGCAGGTTCCTTTGCCAGCGCCTTGCCGCAAATCGTCGCGAGCCGTTCATCAATATCCGCACGACGGCTGGTCGGCGGCTCGGGATCATCCGCCACGATGCGTGCGAGCAACGTGCGAAGAGGCCCGTCAAATGGGCGTGTACCCGTGAGCATTTCGTAAAAGACGACGCCAAGCGCATATACGTCAGTCGCCGGGCCGATCGCCGCGTTATTGCCCAGGACTTGCTCGGGCGCCATGTAAGCCGGCGTGCCCGCGATTCCCAGACTGTCCGGTGAATTGACGCCGGGCGCGGTCGATTGTCGCGCCAGCCCGAAGTCGGTGATGATTGGCTGGCCTTCGTTATTCAGCACGATGTTGGCGGGCGTCAGGTCGCGGTGAACAACACCTGCGCTATGCGCGACCTCCAACGCGCGAGCGATGGCGGCGACCACGTGAACGGCATCTTCCGGCGGAAAGGCGCCGGCAGCCTTCAGCCGGTCCGCAAGTGTCTGACCTTCAATGACGGGCATTGAAAGATAGAAAATCCCGTCGATTTCGCCGACTTCGTAGACAGGACACAGGTGCGGATTGTGGAAATGGGCCGCGATGCGGGCCTCGCGGAGGAAGTTCTGGATTCCTTCCTCGTCCCCAGCGGCGAAGCTCGGAACCTTGAGTGCGACCCGACGATCGAGTTGCGGATCATAGGCGGCGTAGACGGCGCCCATGCCGCCACGGCCGAGTAACTCGAGAATCCGATAACGGCCAAACGGGTTCGGTAGGTCGCGGATCTGTCGGGGGGCCTCACCGACTTCCGCAGTCGCTGGTTTTCGGGGGAGGATGAGTCCATCGGTCCCGCCGAGCTTCGCAGTGAGAGCGATCGGGGAGAGTGTTTCAACCGTGGTGCGTGCGCCAACCGCGTGATACCACTCGATCTCCGCGCGCAATGTCGCGGCCTGGGCGGGAAAGCGTCGAATGAACTCGGCAGGGTCGGACGCGGCGCCGCGCGATTCCGACAAGACGAATTCATTGAGAATCAATTCCATCGCCGCCTCCGGATCGTTGGCGACGAGCGGGTAGCGGTGCAAGTAATCTTCGACTTGAATGGGGGCGCCGATGTACCAGCGCGCTGCCTGATCGACGCGCAGGATCGCCGCGAGACCGCGGGCGTCGACAACACCCGAGTCGGTCACAAAATCCTCGAGCGCCGGCGGTCGACCCTGTTGCCAGAGTCGAAGTAGCCGTTCCTCGGGGCTCGATCCTTGGGGCGTCTCCATTCAAAGTTCCGAAATGCGAGCTGGGTGGGCGGCGTTGCCTCTGCATGTGACCTTACTTCCGCGGTCGTCTGGCCGCAAGAAATTCGGTAGAAGCGCCCTAACTTACTACGAGATGATGCGTTACGCCGTTACTTACGTGCTAACACAAGGCACTGTCGCACCACGCTGGTCTGACATTCTGTCCAAGTCCGTTCAGGTGGTTCCGGCTGGGGAAGTTGGCGATCTTCCTTTTCAAAAAAGTGCGTTTTCCGCGGGTTTTTGGGTAAGGTCGCCAAGATCGCCACCGTTTTGCCACACCCTCCCGATCATTGCGTTTCGTTGCATGCGACGGTGCCTAATACAAGCCGGCGGCACCGGTCTAGAACCGTACTCATTGCAGTCTGGAAACGCATCTACTCGAAGAGAATCGCCCGGATACCTTCGATCAAATGACGCCGACGACAATAATGAGGCCGCCATGGTGATGATTCGCGCTTATCAGGCGACCGATGAACAGGTCGTAATTGACCTCTGGACTCGGTGCGGGCTCACCCGTCCGTGGAATGATCCGCACAAGGACATCGCGCGCAAGCTGGCTGTCCGCCCCGAGTGGTTTCTCGTTGCGGAGGAGGCTGGCAACGTCGTTGCCACTGTGATGATCGGCTACGACGGCCACCGCGGCTGGGTGTATTATCTCGGCGTCGACCCAGCTATGCAGCGCGGCGGCATTGGCCGGGCGCTCATGGCTGAGGCGGAGCGGTTGCTTCGGCTCGAAGGCTGTCCGAAAATCAATCTTCAGGTGCGGACCAGCAACGTCGCCGTCATCGAGTTCTATCGCCGGCTCGGCTTCGCGATCGATGATGTCGCCAGCATGGGCAAGCGGCTCGAACATGATGGACCGGGACCGGCACTCAGCGAATAATCACCTCCTCACCACATTCGCATCACTATGGCCGGATCGCGTAAGACTCCTGGCAACGTCCGCATTCCGTCGGATACTTTAGCCGATCTGAATTCCGGCGTGCGTCAGACAGCCAACCTGATGGAAGGCCTGGCGGTCGATTTCGTGGCGCTCATGGGCGTCGTAGTCCCCGAAGTTCCCGTTGAAGCTCACACTCGACTGACCATCGGCTCGCCCTCGATCACTCAACGCATGCGCATCGCCGGCGAATTGCTGCTGGAACATGTCGGCCTCGACGGTCTCGACGCGCTGGTCGATCACGCCTCCGACACCGTCCGCGGCTGGGCAGCATATATGATCGGACTGGCGCCGGAACTCTTACTATCGGAGCGCTTCACGTTGATGCGCCCGCTTGCCGATGATTTGCACTTCGGCGTCCGCGAGTGGGCATGGATGCCGCTGCGACCGCACATCGCAGCGGACGTGAAGCGGGCCATCGCCCTGTTGGAGCCGTGGGTCTACGAACAGTCGTCGTTCCTACGCCGATTCGCGGTGGAATTGACCCGGCCGCGCGGCGTGTGGACCGAGCACATCGCGGAGTTGAAGGAGAACCCGCGCCTTGGCCTGCCGTTGCTGAAGCCGCTGAGGGCCGATTCGGAGAAGTACGTTCAAGATTCGGTATCGAATTGGCTCAACGATGCCGCCAAGTCGCAACCGGAATGGGTTCGCGATCTGGTCGAAGGCTGGGCCGACGGCTGTGAGAACCTGGGGACGCTGCGTATCTGCAAACGCGCGATGCGCAGTACATGATGATTGACGATCAAGTCCCGGCCCTCGCGATAATGACGATGACGACGATGGCCCGCCCAAAAAGGTGGTTTCGCCGCTCGGAGGGCGCCGCTAGAATTTCACTGCAGAGGAATTGACGGAGTCTTGGAGTCCATCATGTCTGCGGTTAATCGATTGCTCGTCGCACTTCTCCTTGTTACACCGGCCGTTGCTGAGCCGCCGTCAACTCTGACCGTCCGCGGCGCCGGCACCGCCAATGACATGGCCGCCGCCGAGAAGGCAGCTCTTGCCGATGCCATCCTACAGGCCGCCAACGCCGTGCTCGACGACGCCACTTTCAGCAAGCACAAAGCGACCATCATTGAGAAAGTGCTGCCGAAAGCCGGCGACGCGGTGAAAAATCACGAGGTGCTAAAGACTGAGAAACTTACGGACGGCAAGGTTCAGGTTCGCGTCCGCGCCACGGTGGATCGAGCGACTGTGCTTGCCAAACTCGCCGACGCGAAAGTGCCCGTGCCGGGCGTCGCCGACAAGGACGATCCGTCCTCCGAGTTGCGCGAAAAGGTCGTGAAGTTTTGCAAGGACAAACTCGGCCAACAGGTCGGCGACGGCGAATGCGGGACGCTCGCGCAGGAGGCGATCAAAGAAGCCGGCGGGAAGGCCGTTAATATGTTCGCGGAGAATCCTGGCGCGGGCGACTACGTGTGGGGCGAACTCGTCTTCGTGCTGGAAATGAAAGACGGCAAACGCAAGCGCGATCCGGTAAGCGCCGCCGCCAAGCCCGGCGACGTGATTCAATATCGCGACGTTGCGCTTCGGAGTAGTCGCGGCATTTACCTGCTGGCCCATCACACGGCCATCGTGGCTGAGGTAAAGTCCACCGGCGAAATGCTGATCTTCGAGCAGAACATGCAGGGCAAGAAGGAAGTGACGAAGGGGACGCTCCGGCCCACGGAATTCGCGAGCGGATGGGTACGGGTTTATCGGCCCGTAGCGAAATAACATCAGCCGGCTGGTATCGTCGCGGCTCGAAGCTTCTGAAGTTGCCGCTCGCGCATCAACAAGAAGAACGGACAAGCGAAGGCGAACGCGACCAGAAATGTGGCGCCGAGATAGAGCCAGCGATGGCGCATTCCCAATCGCTTCGCCTCAATCATCATCCACACCAGCACCGGCGTCGTGCCGATCAGAAAGTCCGACGTGAGCGAACTGGTTTTCGCTGTGACGAAGCCGCCGGCGATCAACCCTTGCGGTGTGAGCAACTCGCCGGACTCGACCATCGATTGAATGTTGAAGATCCACGGCACGATCGCACCGGCGATGGCGAACACACCGTAGAAGACCATGAGAGGCGTAGTTTTCATCAGAGCAGCCCGAAGCTGGTGTGGTGAGGAGAGTCAACTGGTTGAAGTGCCAAGCAGGCGCACAGGGTCGTTCGGACACGGAAAGTTGGAAATGTGGCCGAAATGCACAGTCATTGGGTTGGAGTCCCGCCTTTAGCCGGTTGGGGCCGGCTGCCCCAGTCCGCCTAAAGGCGGGACTCCAACGGCCCTCGATCTTGGACCGTCATTCTGCTCAGAACGGATTGTCGCCCTTCTCGCACGTTTCCAGGTTGCCGGTCCCGAGAAACGCGCAATTGGTGCCAACGTTCAACGTGTCCGAGCCGTCATCGCCTTCGATGGTGACGTGCGGCCCGAATTGCAGCTTGCTGGCCGGGTCGCCGTCGCCGCGGGCCAGGTTGAAGGTATCGTCGCCGAGACCGCCCTTGAACTCGACGATGCCGCCGAAATAGGACTTGCCGGACAGGTTGCCACCGTCGTCCGCGATCACCATCTCCACGGAGAGGATGTCGGCGCCATCGCCCATGTCGACCTTGGTCGATCCGGAGATGTCGACGTCGTCGAAGCGGAGGATGTCGTTGCTGCCGCCGAGATTGATGTCGACGCCGCCGCCGATGTACATGCGGTGCAAGGCGACTGTGTCGACGCCATGCGCGCCGGATTTGATCTTCACTTTGCCATAGATGGTGTCGCCCACGAAAGTACCGGCCTTGAAGTACTGCCCGTCGGCATCAGGCGGGTTGGCCGGGCAGTTATCGAGCTTAATATCGATGCCCTTGCCGACCATATAGCCATCGAGCCAGACCTCATCTTCATCGACGCCGCCGGTGTACTTGTACGAGCCGCCGATGCGGTTGCCGGCAATGGCCGAGAAGTTCGGGTCCACGTAGTTGGTGCCGCCGTGCATCACGGACTTGAAGTCACCGCCGATGTTGACGAGTCCGGACACTTGAACCGTATCGGCCCCGCCGCCGCCCTCGATCGAGAGATTGCCGCCGACTGTCACGCGGTTGAGCTGGACGTCGTTGGCGCCGCCGATCGCGGGCTGAGTGTCCAGTCGGAATTTGGCGTCGCCGCCGGTGCGCAGAGTTGAGTTGAACGAATTGAGATCGACGCTGCGCAGGTGAATGTTGTCCTTGTTGATGCCGCCCTGGTAGCTGAACGATTTGCCGACGTCGAGCAGATTGGCGCCGGCTGCTTGAACCAAGTTGGTCCCGTCGCCCAGGTTGATCTGAACGCCCCCGGTCACACGCAGGTCGCCCGCGGCCAGGAGATTGACCGTGTCGGCCACCACGCCGCCGTGGATGATCAAGTCGCCGCCGATGAAGCCGCCGGCGATATTGACGACGTTGGTGCCGCCGCCGAGTTCCAGGTCGACTTTCTTGGCCGTCTCCGTCGTGCCGCCGAAGGTTAGCGTGTCGTCGCTGTTGCCCGAGCCGTGGAAGAAGATGCCGTCGCCATACACGCCGTCGCTGGTCACGGTCTGCGACTTCTGGGCCCCGAACACGGTCAGGTCGCTGCCGAGACGAACGGTGTTGTCGAGGATCAACGTGCCGGTATCGACCTTGTCGAAGCGGACGAGTAGATGGCGGACGACTCGCGTGGCCGCCGAGTCGCTGGTGAAGATGACATTCGCGGCGCCGTCGGTGACCGTGATGAACGACGTCGCCCGGTCCGGCACCGCCGAGACGGTCAGTGTTTGGGCATCGGCGACTGTGAGGGTCAGGGTTCGCGATGAGCCATCGTACTTGAACGTGGCGGCCGCGGCGGGGGTGATGCGGTCTTCAAACGTCAGTAAGCCGAGGGGAAAGCGATTGCGTGCCATGAGATCGATCTCGCGAGTGAGAGTTTGGATGCCAGCCGGGAGCCGACGGCCGGCGAATAACCGGTAAAGCGAGGATGCGAGTGCTGACCGGACAAGAATCCGGTCAAATTGCAAAAATAGTGACCAAAAGACGGACCGGCATCAGAGTTCGGGTCGGATTGGAGTCAGTGTCCCGTCAACTCCGTCACCAACCCCGGCACATCGTACAGCTTCCGCAGCGCTTCCAGAATGCCGCGCGAGTGGACCGAGATGTGCCGGGCTTGCACGTCGGTGTAGACGAAGTTGCGGACCAGTCCGAAGCGGTTGCGGTCGAAGTTGATGCCGACGAACTCGCCGGCCCGGTTGAGCACCGGGCTGCCGGAGTTGCCGCCGATCGTGTCGGCCGTCGAGACGAAGTCGAACGGCGTGGCGAGGTCGAGCTTGGCCTTGCCGTCCGCCCAGCGCTTCGGCAGTTCGAATGGTTCCTTAAACTTCTGCTTCTCCGCGCGTTCGTAGACGCCGCCGAACGTTGTGGCGAATGGGACCTTCTGGCCCTCGGCCTCGTAACCTTGCACGACGCCATAGGCCAAGCGCAACGTGAACGTGGCATCCGGCGGGATCGACTTGCCGAGGAGGGCGAAGCGCACCTTGGCGATCTCGCCGTAGGCCTGGCGCTCCGGTTCCTCGACTTCGGTTTCGTAGCGCTTGCGCAGCTCGCGAGCCGCGGGGTCGATGGTGCGGGCGAAGACAATCATTGGGTCCGTGCTCGCTTCGATCGCCTTGACGCCGCCTTCGACCAGACGCTTGCGCTCGGCGGCATCGTAGAGCTTGCTGGCCAGCAATTCATCGACGCGCTGCGACGGCGACTTGCCGTTGAGCACCTTGAGCACCAGCGGATCGCCGCCGCCGAGCTGCTCCGCGAGAAACGTCAGCCCCGCCTGCAGTTTGGCGCGTTCCAGCTCCGGATAGATCGGGGCTGGCGAGAACAGTTCGAATTTGAGCGATTCGAGGTTGGAATCGCGGTACTCGCGCAAGCGTTCGCCGTTTGGCTTGTCGGCTTCAGAAGTGAGGCGCACGACATGTCGGGCGAAGGTGAACAACGTGCTCGGAAACGCGGTCCCGTTTTCGAGCAAGTTGTGCGGCTTCTCGAACGTGGCATAGACATCCTGAACGTCGGCGATTCGACGAACTGCATCCCGGTAGTTCTTCTGATAAGGTTCCGAACCAGGTGTGATGATAACGATTTGCGGGAGCAATTGGTTATCGACCTGGGCCTTCATGTCGAGGACTTTCGGATCGAGCAGTCCCTGGTACTGCCCGCTGAACGCCTTGCGTGAATTGGCGACGCGGTGTAGATCAGTCGTCGCTTGTCGTTTGTTCTCGGGGGCGCGCTCGCCGTACTGAATGAGAGCCGCCTCCATGGCGCGCAGACGGGCCAGGGTGTACGGCAACGTGATGTCGCGGCGATGCTTCAGCTTCTCCATCGTCTCGAGCCGGTTGGTCGTGCCGGGGTGGCCGGTGACAAAGACGAGGTCGCCTTCCTTCGCGCCTTCGGCGCTGAACTTGAACCAGTGTCTCACCTGAGCGGGCTTGCCGTCGACGTAGGCGCGGAAGAAAGAGATGTCGAGGTTGAAGCGCGGGAACTCGAAGTTGTCGACGTCGCCGCCAAAGGCCGCGATCTTCTCTTCGGGAGCGAACACGAGCCGCACGTCCGTGTACTTCGTGTAGCGGTATAGATGATAGGCCCCGCCCTGATAGAGCGTCACCACGTCGGAGCGCAGAGCCGTCTTCTCCGTCGAATATTTTTCGATTGCCGACATCTTGGCCCGGCGGGCGGCGAAGGCCTCGGCCGGCTTCATCTCCGGCTTGACGGCCCCGTTTACCTGATCGGTCACGTCGTCGATCCATTGCAAAACATTCAGTTCCAGGTCCGGGCACTTCAACTCGTCGGCCTGCGTCTTGGCGGCGAAGCCGTCACGGAACAGATCGCGTTCGGGCGTCGACAGCTTTTGCAGCGCATCCGCCCCGATATGGTGGTTGGTGATGATCAAGCCGTTCGGCGACACGAAGCTGCCGGAGCCGCCGTTGTTGAAGCGCACGGACGCGAGTCGGGCGTGTTCGAGCCAGGCGTCGGTGAGGTCGAAGCCGTACTTCTCCTTGAGCCGATCGCGCGGCGGATCGTTGAGCAACCACATGCCCTCATCGGAAAACACCGGCATTGCGAAGGTCCCCAAAAGCAGAATGGCGAGATGCGTGCGCATGATGGAAATCCGGAAAGGGCGGTGACGAAGGGAATGATAGAGGTGATCAGTCCGACGTTTAGCGGGCGTCCCGTCGGGACGCCCGCTAAACGGTATGTCACTTCTTCGCCGACACACACCACAAAAACTTGTACCCACGAATGAGCAACTCCCCATCGGCGATGGCGATCGACGCCAGCACGGTGTCGGGCAGCTTGTTGCGGGCCAGCACGTCCATCTTCGCGGGGTCGGCTTTCAGGACCACTGTTTCGCCGTCGCGGCTGGTGACGTACATGCGGTCCCCGGCCCGGACGAGCGAGCCCCACGTCGAACCCATGAGGCGTTCTTGTTTCCACAGGTCCTTGCCCGTTTTCAATTCGAAGCACGAGGCCAGTCCGGGCTCGTTGACAAGGTACGCATGATCGCCGACGACAACCGCTGAGCCGATGCGTTGCGGGTTCCGTGGATGATGCCACAGGCGTTCTTTCGTCATGTCTCCGGTGCCGCCCGCTTTCACCGCCAGGGCCGAGCCGCCGTAGCCCGACATGGCGATCACGGTTCCGTCCGGCGCCAGCACGGGCGAGGTGTAGACCAGCTCCGTGAGCCCATCGCAGTGCCAGAGTTCCTTGCCGGTCTTGGGGTCAAAGCTCTTCATGGACTTGGGAACGCTGAGCAGGAGTTCTTCGCGGTCGCCGATCTTGGCGATGACGGGGGTGCTCCATGAGCCGATCCACTTGTCGCCTTTCTTGAGGCCGCTGTCGCCGCCCGCTTCTTCATGGCGCCAGACCTCGTCGCCGGTCTTCTTGTTGAGCGCGATCAGGAATTGCCGTTCGCCGGGGCCGCACCAGAGGATGACGTGGTCGCCATGCAGGACCGGCGACGACGCGTTGCCCCAGATATGGATGAACTCGCCGAGGTCCTTCCGCCAGAGTTCCTTGCCGTTGAAGTCGACGCAAAAGAGACCGGCGGACCCGAGACTCGTGATGACGCGCTCACCGTCGGTTACGCAGGTCGCCGAGCCGAACGGGTTGGTGTCGTGCGTCGGCTCCGCGCCGGCAAAGTCGATGTACGTGCCCCACTTCACCTTGCCGGTCGCGCGGTCGATGCACAGGATGCCGCGCTTGGTTCCCTTATTCGTCGCCTGCGTCAGGAAGATGTTGTCGCCCCAGACGACCGGCGACGCGTTGCCCGTGTCCGGCAGCGGCGTCTTCCAGCGGATGTGTTCGGTCGGCCCCCACGTCAGCGGGAGGTCCTTCGCTGTCGATTGGCCGAGGCCGTTCGCGCCACGCCAGCCGGGCCAATTCTCGGCATGGCTCGTTGAGAGAAGGATCAGGAGCGCGCAAAGGGAGAGAGAGGTTTTCATGCCTAGCCCTTGTTCTTGGTAATCATGACTTCGACGATGCTCAGGGCCGTGTCGGAATCGAGGTCGAGGGCCCGTTGCAGGTGTTCCAGGAAGGCGCGCTCGGCGTCTTCGACGACGCCGTCGGCGAGGATCAAATCGCAGGCGTTGGCGAAGGCGCAATCGCGCAGCTCTGGAGGTAAGACGGCAGCACAGCGGTCGGCCATGCCGATGACGCCGTCGCGCTTCACCATGCGGAACAGGATGTCGGCCATCTGCCGCCAACGGCCGTCGGTCAAGTCGGCAAAGAGCTTCATGCGCCCGAGATGCGTTCGGAGTTCGGCAACCTCCTGGCGGCCGGCATGCCCATCGCAGGCGGCCGCGGCCATCAGGATGCCGGCGAACGCCTCCGCTTCCGTGAGGTTGCGCCGGTCCGCCGCCTTGTCGCCGAACAGGTTGTCGAACAGGCCCATCGGCCAGACTCCCGGGGCGGGTGAAGGAGACTCTAACCGGCTGACGACGGGAGTCAAGGAAGCGGACGCTGGCGTTGACCAGAGCCTGCGATTATGATGGGCTCGCGTATCGCTTCGGAGATCGCCGATGCCTGAAGAGTTGGTCACTGCCGCTGTGTTTGGGGATTTCACGCAGGCGGAAGCAGTCCGATTACTTTTGAATGCCGAAGGAGTCCCCGCGTTCTTCGCCAACGAAACAATGGCAGGGAGTCTGTTCGTGGTAGCAGCGGCGGTGGGTGGGATCAAGTTGGAGGTTCCGGCTTCTCGACTCACCGATTCTCTGCGCATATTCGACGAACAAATGCCAAGCGAAGCCGGGAACGCGGAATGGACAGACGTTGATGTTGGCCGTCCGGATGACGCGGAACAAAAAGGGTCGAGCCAGCAAGTGGTGCCACTGCCCGCCGAATCGGAATCCCCGTCGCGGAGGCTGACGATTCGCGAGCAACGTGCCGACCGACTCCTTCGTGGCACTCTCTTTGGCTTCTTTTGCTTTCCTGTCTTGCTCCTGACGTTTTGGCGGCTCGTTCAGGTGTTCGTATCAGATGAGCGCTTAGACCCGCAGTATCGACGAAAGGCTCAGTGGGCTGGAATCTTGATCGTCCCGCTCACATTTCTCGCGCTGAGGGGTTACCGAATGTTAATCTTTGGATCGTTTTGATTCAGCTGACACGATCATCAGGTTCGGAACCAAAAGAAAGCTAACTGACCATCGCGAGGAATCTGCAAATCCCGCGATCATTTATCGGTACCTTCGGCCGTGCCTTCAAAAAACTGGTCTCACATCTCGCCGCGCGCGGTTGGTGCCGCGATACTCACCAAGCCCCACCGGCAGTGTGCCGACGGGATTCGCACCTTGACTTGGAGGTCATCGTCCGTGTGGGTGTCGCGTCAGGATTGGCCGGGGGTTGTATCGACTGATCCATCCTGGGGTTCCGGGAGACGCACGGGGGCTGCACCGAACAAGTGCCCCTGACGACGGCTGGCGGAGTCGGCCGAAAGCAACTGTGTCTTGTACCAACGTGGTCGAGAGAGGTTTGCCCGGAAACGGTCACGTTTGCCACTGTCGAATTCGGTCCGCCGGCTGGGAACTGGCGGACCACCTGTCCGGCCGGCACGCACTCCCCGACCCCGGGAAGGCGAGCCGGCCGGCGGCGTTTTGCATCTCGATTATGCCCCAGAACCATGCAGTTTTCGCAGCGTCTCGACTGGGAGAAACAGGTGATGCGGATTGTCCACGAACGGAAGGAATCCGAAACGGCCGTAGAATCGGGCCGCTTCATCGTCGATGGCCGATGTGGTTAAGGCGAAGACGCCGACTTGGTTGGCAGTTCGCACACAGCGAATGGAAGCATCGATGAGTAGGTCCCCACCGAGATGTTTCCCTTGCGCTGAACGGTCGACAGCCAACCGGCCCAGAAGCACCACGCCAATCGGATGTCGTGGAAGCTTCTTCGCGTGCTTTACCGGCAACCGTGCAGGTTCCACGCTGCCGGCGGCTAATGTGTAGTATCCGACCGCCACGGGGCTACCTGCAGCCACCGCAACAAACGTCCTGCCAATCTCCTTTCGCTCATATTGACCAGCGTGCGAACGCAGGAACTCGTTCAAAGGCGGCTTGCCGCAATCGAACGCATCCCGGATGTGGTCTTTGCCGAGCGCCTCGATGACCCAATTAGCCATGACGTTTCTTGTACCCGGCGAGCGCCTTTTTCAAAGCTGCGTTTGGCGCCGGTGGGTTGTCGAGCGCATCGAGAAAGCGCTTCCAATCGCGTGGAGACAGGCGGATTGGCCCTTCTTCCGGAAATTGAACCTCATCTTCGGGAACAACGCGTGCTTTGCGGATCCGGATCTCGGTATCGCTCACTTGTTCGATGAGAACGGTTGATTCGGCAAATGCCTTGGGCAAGGTAATTCGCCCCTTTGCGTCGATAGTTCGCGTTTCCGTCAGCATTTGTAGGCCTCCCACGTCATCCTAATTTGAAGTGGGAGCAAACTCAAGTGGGATTCACCCACCTAAGCCTTATTCCCGCCGCGCCTCCACCCCCACCGTCGCCAGCCGGCGCAGCAACTCTTCCACATCTTCATCCGCCACCGCCACCGTTCCTGGCCCGAGGCGATCTTCCAATAAGTCCGCCGTCTCCGGCCACTGGCAAATGCCGTCCGTCACGGCTTCCGACGGGAGCGTCAGCACAAGTCGCCGGCGCAGTTCGCCGTTGAGGCCGCCGCTGCCGGCGAAGAGCAAGCGTGCGCTCGCGGACAGCGGTTCGCCAGCGCGGTTCAGGCTCCATTGCTCCAACTCATTGAGCGTCAATCCTTGCTCGCGTGCCGTCCGGG
Source organism: Gemmataceae bacterium (assembly GCA_036266155.1). GTDB lineage: Bacteria > Planctomycetota > Planctomycetia > Gemmatales > Gemmataceae > SIAJ01. The sequence goes on from DATANR010000307.1 coordinate 24,071, forward strand.
CCGTCGTCGGCGTGATGCGATAGCGGCGCTCCGGCCCGTCACCAGCAATCGGCTCGCCGATGCGGGCCAGCTCCGCTTCGAGCAAAAGGTCGGCGTTAGCGACGTCCACGGTAAAGGTCACGCCGTCGTTCGCGAACGTCACGCACTTCTGCGGCTTGGCTTCGTAGTCGCGGTTGCCGAGCAGTCGAAAGTGCTTGTAGTCGACTTCGCCGTTCGCGATGCCGATGCGATCGGTGACCTTCTGCGCGATCAGCCCGCGGGTGACGGCATCTTCCAGGTCGGCCGTGGACTGGAATTCCAGCAGCGTCGCGGCGGTGTGAACGGTGATTCGTTCGCGCTTGCCCGCCCAGCGCCGCACCAGATCGAGCACGTTGGCTGGTACAGGATGCCCGCTGTGTTGTTGCAGCACGGTCACCACGTCCGCGAGCGTCAACCCCGACTCCAGCCCACGATAAACGCCCTCGGCCGACAGCCCGAGCGTGCAGGCCGGGCCGATCATCTTCCAGTCGCCGAAGCGCGAGAGCTTACCGATCAGCCCCGCCGTGAGCCCTTGCCGATACGCAATCACGTCGCCGTTCGGCTGCACGACCAGACCGCGCGTGAACGGATTGCCCAGGTCCGGCGCCGGTCCACCCGCCAGAAGATGCCGCCCGATGTTCGTGAGTCGCACCCACCAACCTTCACCGTCCTGCGCCGCCTCGACGAACCGCAACGGCAACGCCCAGCCGAGGAACATCGCCTCCATCCAGGCTTCACCCTCGTCCGTGCCGTCAGACAGTGTTGACGCCCATGACGGATGCCGCGGAAACAGGTGCGCGGCAATATCCGACGGGTGCGTCCAGATGCCCTCCGGCTGTGCCGCGAGCAAGAGCATCGCCGGCAGCGCGACGGTTGCGAACGGCTCGCCGCCTTCATTCAAGAAGTATCCGCGCTGCGGGTCCCAGTGGCTCACGGCCGGCAGGGCGCTCCACAAGTCCGCGATCGCCGGCAGCAGTCCCGCGTTCCACGACAACGGGAAATCGCCGGCCCGCAACTCGCCATCTTGCGGCACGAACACGCCGGCGGCCATGCCGAGGCTCATCACGAGCACGCCGGTGTCCGGTACCTCAATGGCCGGGTCCGGCATCGGCGCTGCCAGGAGCGGATCTTCCTGCAAGCGCTGCAAATCGCGCTTGAAGAGCGCGTTCGCCTGCGTCAGCCGGATCGGGGCGGCTCGGAGTTGTTGCCACAGAACCCCGAGCCGTAACAGCCACTCGAAACCGTCGGCGACATGAATGACGCGTGGATCGAACTTCTTGCCAGGCAATTGCGGCAAGCCCGTGCCATCGCGGGCGGCGCGCTCGGCGACCGACGGCGGCACATAAACGCGCGCGTTCGTCGGCGCTGTGCCGAGCCACTCCTCCCATGCTCGAATCGGCCGCCCCTCGTCCGGCAGCAACGGCACGGCCAGGCCCGCGTCGAGCAGCGTGTGAATTGGCGTCAGCCCTTCGTTATGGCCGAGCGTGGCAAGCAGCGCCAGGAGTTGACCGACCGGCCATTCCGCCCTACGACTGAGCCCGATCGCTGCGAGCAATTGCTGCGCGGCGACCGGCAACTCCTTAAGCCGCCGATCGAGGACCGGAGCATTGCCGAGCGTATCGACAGCGCGTGTGATCAGCTCATCGGCCGGCCACTGACTACGGGGTTTGAACAGCCGGGCCGCGACCGCCCGGAGAAGAGTTTCGTCGTACCGGGCCAGCGCGGCACCCACCGCGGCAGCCCAGTCGGGATCAGATTGCATTCTGAACAGGATACGGATCAGCCCGACTTGCCGACCACCTGCGGCGTGTGACCCATCTTGCGAAGTTCGTCGATCACCAACTCCAGCCGCCCCGGCTTCACCAGCAACGCCCGATCCGCGAGCCGCCCGGCAACCTCTTGCGCGAGCTTCTTGCGCGCCAGCAATTCCTCGGCAAGCACCGCGTCCTCGGTGAGAACGACACACACACGCCGATGCAACTTGACCGGCAACCGGGCGGCAGGGGAATCAGACATGAGGGTGTTGTAGCGATCCAAATTGCATTGCGTCCAGGAATACTCACACACTCCTGTTTGCAGTGAATTGCGCCGTCCGCAAGCGTCCGTGGTAGTTTTGGCCAGTTAAGGGGTAAGGTCGCCAACGTTTTTGTAATGCACCCCTGTCGGATTTTGTCTAGTTATGGTTTCGTTGCAAACCCCATCGACATCGGCGGTCTGTCAAATGCATTGCATCGGACGCGTACTCACAGCGTCGTCACCGTGTCGCCCGGCCCGGTGCCGTCGTACTTGTCTAGGGCGTTGACGGTTAACCAGCCGTTGCCCTTCGTCTTTCCGCACACCATGTCCTTGACAAGGGTCGAACGTGCCGCTTTCGCCCCGGTCTCCACGCCGTCGCGAATCGGTCGGCGTAACTCGGCGGCCGAGCCCAAGGTGGCTGACCGACTTCACCAAGCCCCGGATTCGGTTTCGCTTGCGACATCAGGTAGATCGTGTGACGCAGACCGCTGAAGAACGCCCACGAATGTAGGCCCGGTCAACGACAAACGCCGGGTACGAGTATATTCCACGGTCCCCATCGAAGACCTTGAAGCGACCGACCGGGTTGAACTGGTCGGCCGCCGCCGCGAGCAAGGTCAATTCGCCTTCCATACTGGCGACCGGCACCCGGGTGCGGAGAGCACGGCTTAGAACCGATATTGCACCGCGGTCTGGATGCGGACGTCCTTACCCTTGGCCCCGTCGCGGTTCTCGCGCGTCCCGTAGAGGACTTCGATGCCCAGGCCGAGGCGCGCGACTGGCAACCAGATCAAGTTGGCGCCAGCATATTCCGCCCCCTTGTAGGTGTTGAGCGGCAGTGCCGTGTCCGACAGATCGACGTTGGCCCGGCTGTAGATGAAGGTCGAGGCCAACTTGTCCGACCACCACTGCTCGTAGGCCACGAACCAGCCAGTCGACTTCAAGGCGTTTAGCCCACTCAGCGGGTTGGCCACGGCATCCAGGCCGAGTCCGTTGATGTCCTGGATGTAACGGTTGATCCCGCGGCCGGTCGCGTACTGCGCGAGGAACCGGGATTTTTCCCAGATGTCGGCCCCTTCGGTGTCCTTCGGAATGCCGTGCAGAGCCGCCCATGGGTGCAGGGTGCCGGTCGCGTTGACGCCGTACCCGGTTTCGTGGAAGGACTGCTCGGTGGCCGTCTGGTAGGCCAGCTTGCGGAGGATGCCCGCCACCTGGATGTGGCCGTAGTCGTGGGTGTACCGCAGGTTCGCTGTGACGTCGGGCACGTTCTGGATGTTCTTCGGGACGTAAGCGTCCGGGATGATCCCGGTCCCCGGATTAACGACGAATCCGCCAGCCGTGAGCCACTGGATGTCCGAGTATGGTTGCTCGACACCGACGGACAACTTCAGGTTGTCGGCCAGATTCGCCCGATACGCCAGAACCGGCTGCCGCATGAGGACCATGCCCGGCGGGCCTTCGTAGTCGAGCACGTTCGGGAACACGTCGTAGTCCATGAACAGCGACGCGGCCTGGCCGACCAGGAACGGTCCGACGTCGATCCAGGCGAAGCGCAGGCGGATCGGGAACGAGCCGAACAGGCCGGACGTGTTGCCGTTAAAAAAGTCCATTTCGATACGCGTCTTGATCGTCCAGTCGTGTTCTTCCATCGGGGTCTCGGTGTCGAATCCGAGCCGGCTGTACCTCGGGGTGAGAACGGCATTCGACCCCTTGCCCTGCGGGATGGGGATGGACGAGTTCACGAACATGTCGGTGGTCTTGATCGGCTTGGTGTCGTAGATGCCGTCGACACGCACGAACCCATACCACTTGTACTTGGTGTCCTTGAACTTGCCCGGCAGCAGACGGCTAAAGGCGTCCTGCGGATCAGGGAAGCCAGCGAAGGTGTTGGTGTCGTTGGTGACGACCGGGGCGTTGGGATCCTTGGCGTTTGGGTCGGCGGCTGGCGTGGTCGCGCCCGGCGGGATCGTAAACCCGGGTGGCTTCGACGACATGCCGGTGTCCGGCGACGTCTGGACTTTGGGTGGAGCGGCAAGCGTAGCCGGCGGCGTCGTGGTTGCCGGGCCCGGTTGGAGCGTCATCGGCGGCGGCGTGCTTGGCACTGGAACCTGGGCCTGCACGGGCAGCAATGCCGGCGTCGGAGCGACGGCCGACGGCGTCTGAGTCGTTGGTTGCAGAAGCGTCGCGAATTGCGACTTGCCCGGCGATTGGCCGGCCGCCGGGCTCGCAAAAGCCGTGGCGAGCGTACCGGCGAGAGCAACTTTCCAAACTCGACGCAGCTTACCAGGCATGGCTCGCACTCCGGAACAATGGTTGGTTCGCGGACCTTCCATATGCCGGACTAATTCGACACCAGACGACATCGAATTAAGGAATTGTTCCAATTCTCCGACTTCTGTGGTTCCTGCCTTACGTATCGGACATGCACATCTTTTGGTTTTTGAGGCGGTGTCTCCCAAACTGCCCATCCGAAAAGCCTTACCGGATTGGAACATTCCATAAAGCCCGCAGAGTCGCTTACCGATGATCTCAAGGAGTTCCAATCAATTTGCCGAGCGTGTTGGATCGGGGAATCGCCATGCGGAGCCTGACGTGTCGGGTCTCGACCGCGCTGTTCGCTGGCTTTCTCGGCGTAGTCTTTCCGGGCGACGTAAATGGACAGTTGCCAACTCCGGTTGCTCCTGTCACGTCGTCCGCGGGTGTGCCGGCTACACCAGCCGCAAAACTGGCGATCCCTGTGCCAACGGCCGGACTTCCGATAAGCCCCGTATTGAATCCGACTGGCTCGGGTGCCACTCAGTCCGGACTGTTCGCGTCGGACTCGCAGGAGGCGGTCGCTCAACCAACCGTTCCAGCGCCGCCCGCCACTATCTCTCCGGCGCCTGGGCAGGCGCCGGCGAACGCGGGTTCGCCAGCCGGTGAAATTGCCCCCTCGGCGTTCGAGCGGCTGGGCACCTATTACAAGAACGGCTTCATCCTCGTCGACTCGCCGGACCCCGATCGTGTGCCGTTCCGGCTCGTCGCCCACAACTTTGCTCAGATCCGGTACACCAACACACAGCTGGATCGCCGGGTGTTCGTGGACCACTTGGGCGGGGTCCGGCCGGTCGAGCCGCGCAATGACATCAGTTTCAATCGTGACCTCCTGGTTTTCAACGGCTACGCGTTCGACCCAAAGATGCAGTACAACGTGGTTGTCTGGTCCTCGGGCTCGCTCGCGTCCGTCGTTGTCGCCGGTGGAATCACCTGCCAGTTCAGCGATTCGTTCAACTTGTCTGGCGGGTACAACGGCCTGCCGGGGTCGCGCAGTCTGATCGGCAATTTCAAGGAACTGCAGGGTATCGATCGCAGTATGGCGGACACGTTTTTCCGGCCCGGATTCACCCAGGGGGTGTGGGCGACGGGCGAGCCGGTGGACGGGCTGAACTACAACGTGATGATCGGGAACTCGTTGAACACCTTGCAAATCGGCGCGGGGAAAATCGACGCCAACCTGGCCTACTCGGGCAGTGTCTGGTGGGAGCCGCTCGGGAAATACGGTCCGGGTGAGGCGAATAACGACCTCGAAGGCCATGAGACTCCGGTCGTCCGCCTCGGCACCAGTTTCACTCGCGCCCGAGAGGACCGGTTTTCGGATAGCAGCGTCTCAGCCCCGGATAACATCCAGATTCACAACTCAGACGGCACTCTCTTCTTCGAGACGGGATCGCTGGCGCCAGGTGTGACCGTGCTCCTGGCGAATTACACCATGTGGGCGATTGACGCCGGCTTCAAGTCTCAGGGACTGGCCGTCAACGGCCAGTACTTCATGCGTTGGCTCGGCAGCTTCCGGGCCGATGGACCGTTGCCGGAGTCCTCGTTCTTCGACCACGGTTTTGAGGCATCGGCGGGTTACTTCGTCGTTCCGCACAAGTGTGAACTCTACGCCCGGACGTCGTTCGTCTTTGGCGCATTCCGGGACTCGCACGAGATCTGCGGGGGATTCAACTGGTATCCATTCGAGAATCGTGGTGTCCGAATCGTCGGTGAAGTCGGTCACATCGAGCATTCCCCGGTCGGCAACATCATCACGCCGTACCGAGCCGGGATGTCCGGTTGGATGTATCTGTTGCAAGCGCAATTGGATTTCTGACGGCCCGATCGGCGTCAAAACCTGACACGGTCCGGTCCCCCTGTCAAATCTCCGGGCTGTACCTATCAAAAGAAACAGTTGCGGAGCCACTGGCTGCCGCGTTATGCTCAATTCCTCGCTCCCGAAACCGGACGGGACCGACTTCTTCGCCCATACCCCCATATCTGAGAGGCACAGCCATGAGTTCCACCGACGATGGCGGTCCGTTTCGAGCCTTCGCCGAAACCGAAATCCCCGCTGGCGTTGATCGCCGGTCGTTCTTCATGCGGAGCGCCGTCATTGGTGCTGCTGCCGCGTTGACCGGAAAATCGTGGACGCCCGAAGCACGTGCCGAGCAAGCCGCGAAGGAGGCCGCGGCCCCGAAGCTCGGCGCCGCAATGTCGGCCGATCTGGAAGTGGTGAAGAAGTCCAAGGGCCCGGTCATGACGGTGCTCGACGAGTTCTACAAGGTCGGCCCCGGCCCTTCGAGTTCGCACACGATCGGGCCGATGCGGATCACTTACGATTTCTACCAGCGCTGCACCAAACTGCCGGCCGACCAGTTGGGCAGGGCCACCGGTCTGAAGGTTCACCTCTACGGCAGCCTGAGCGCGACGGGTAAGGGGCACGGGACCGAACGGGCGGCGCTTGCCGGCCTGCTCGGCAAGGAACCGGCCACCGTGGACCCGCTGTTTCTCGACGAGATGAAAGAGAAGCCGGATCAATCCTATACGGTGAAGCTCGGCGACAAAGAATTCAAGCTCACGCTGGCCGACATCGTCTACGATGCGCCGAAGGGTGAGTTCCCCCACCCGAACACCATGACTTGCAAGCTCATGGCCGGGGACAAGCCCGCCTACGAACTGGAGTACTATTCGCCCGGCGGCGGGTTCTACGAGTGGAAAGGTTACACGCCGCCCAAGAAGGGCCAACCGAAGTACCCGTACGCGACGATGAAGGAGTTGCGCAAGCACGCCGAGGACAACAAGCTGTCGATCGCGCAAGTGATCATGGCCAACGAGCTGGCCGTTTCTGGTAAGACCGAGGCCGAGATCAATGCCTTCCTTGACAAGATCGGCAACGCCATGCTGAACACGGTGAAGGCCGGCCTGTCGATCAAGGAAGGTGTGCTGCCCGGGCCGATCAAGCTGCAGTCGAAGGCGGCCGCCGTCTTCGAGCGCGCCCAGGACGACAAGTACGAGAGCGACCGGGCCATCGCCCTGGTGTCCGCGTTCGCCCTGGCCGCGTCCGAGGAGAATGCACGCGGGCATCTGGTCATCACGGCCCCAACGGGCGGGTCGGCCGGGGTCATGCCGGCGGTTGTCTACGCCCTGGTCAACAGCAAGCGCAAGCTGCCGATGGAGAAAGTCCGCGAGGGCCTGCTGGCCGGGGCAGCGATCGGCTACCTGTGCAAGCACAACGCGACGCTCTCCGGGGCGGAGGGCGGATGCCAATCGGAAATCGGCGTCGCGTCGGCCATGACGGCGGCATTCATCGCCCAGGCCATGGGCAGCACCCCGCTGGTCACGGAGAACGCGGCCGAGTCAGCCCTTGAGCACCATCTGGGGATGACTTGCGACCCGGTCGCGGGTTACGTGCAAGTTCCGTGCATCGAGCGGTGCGCGTTTGGAGCCGTGAAGGCCTGGACGGCGGTCATGATCGCCACCAACGAAATCGCGTCGCGGCACCGCGTCGATCTCGACACGACGATCAAGACCCTGGCCGACACCGGCCGGGACATGAGCAACAAATACAAGGAAACGAGCGAGGCCGGCCTCGCCGCGAACCTGGTGCTGTGCTGACGAACGACAGGCGCGGGAGACCGCTTACCCGCGCCTCGTCCGACATGCAGGGCCAGGTCATTCGCTGGTGATTTGACGACGAAGCCTGGTTGGAGACAGCGATGGTCAACTTCGAACTCGATGCCGCGCATTCCATCTTGTACGTGCGGCCTCAAGCCGCACTCACGGCGGACGACTTTGCGAAGATCGCGAGTACGGTCGATCCGCACATCGAAGCGACCGGCGATCTTGCCGGACTCATCATCGAAACGCCGAGCTTTCCGGGCTGGGACAGCCTGAGTGCCATGGTTGCTCACTTTCGCTTCGTCCGCGACCATCACAAGCGCATCCGCAAGGTGGGCGTGGTGACCGACTCCGCGATCGGAAACGCCGCCGAGCGACTGGCCAACCACTTTGTCTCGGCCGAGATCAAGCACTTTCCGGCCGGGCATCTGGATGAGGCGAAAGCGTGGGTTTGGAGCGGATCGTGAACGTGGTATGAAGGGTCGACAAGGCGGCAGCCAGGCAACTCAGCGTCAGGCGCCCGTTTCTCAAGCCCACACCAAGGATAACACCGTGTCTGTACTAGAGGTCAAAGATGCCTGGCGCGGATTCAAGCCTGGCCTCTGGCAACGCGACATCAACGTCCGTTGGTTCCTGCAATCGAACTATACCCCCTATGAAGGCGACGACGCCTTCCTGGCCCCGGCCACGGACCGTACCAAGCGGATCTGGAAGAAGCTCGAAGACCTGTTCGTCGAGGAACGCAAGAAGGGCGTGCTCGACATCTCGCAGATCCCCAGTTCAATCACGGCCCATGCGCCCGGCTACATCGACAAGGACAACGAGGTCATTGTTGGGCTGCAAACCGAAGCCCCGCTCAAGCGCGCCATCATGCCCAATGGCGGGCTGCGGATGGTTCTCAGCTCGTTCAAGGCTTACGGTTACGAGCCCAACCCGGCCGTGGTCGAGACGTTCACCAAGTATCGCAAGACGCACAACGAGGGCGTCTTCGACGCTTACACGTCCGACATCCGCGCTTGCCGCAGTTCGCACATTCTTACCGGTCTGCCCGATGCTTATGGCCGCGGTCGGATCATCGGCGACTACCGGCGTGTCGCGCTTTACGGCATCAACCGGCTCGTCAAGGAGAAGGAGAAGGAGAAAGCCGCACTCGACTCTGCCCATTCCACCGAAGACGTGATCCGCGACCGCGAAGAGTTGAGTGAACAGATCCGCGCGCTCAACGAGTTGCTGGCGATGGCAAAGAGTTATGGGTCCGACATCTCGGGCCCGGCGAAGACTGCCCGCGAGGCCGTGCAGTGGTTGTACTTTGCCTACCTCGCCGCCGTGAAAGAGCAGAACGGGGCGGCCATGTCGCTCGGGCGGGTGTCCACCTTCCTCGACATCTACTTCGAGCGCGACTTGAAGGAGGGGACGCTCACCGAGTCGCAAGCCCAGGAGATCATCGACGACTTCGTCATCAAGCTCCGGATTGTGCGCTTCCTGCGGACCCCAGAGTACGACGACCTGTTCGCCGGCGACCCGACCTGGGTGACCGAGTCGATCGGCGGCATGGGCGACGACGGCCGGTCGTTGGTGACCAAGACCAGCTTCCGTTTCCTCCACACGCTCCGCAATCTGGGACCAGCCCCGGAACCGAACCTGACCATCTGGTACTCGCCGCGCCTGCCGGACAACTTCCGCAAGTTCGCGTCCAAAGTCGCCATCGAGACCAGCGCTCTTCAGTTCGAAAGCGACAACCTGATGCGCAGCGCCTGGGGCGACGACGGGGCGATCGCCTGCTGCGTCTCACCCATGCTGATGGGCAAGCAGATGCAGTTCTTCGGGGCCCGGGCCAATTTGGCCAAGTGCCTGCTGTACGCCATCAATGGCGGGCGGGACGAGAACTCCGGCAAGCAGGTCGGCCCGAAGGTTGAGCCCGTGAAGGGCGACTACCTCGACTTTGACGATCTGGCGGGCAAGTTCGAGCGGATGATGGAGTGGCTGGCCGGCGTGTACGTGAACGCGATGAACGTGATTCACTACATGCATGACAAGTACAGCTACGAACGCATCGAGATGGCCCTGCACGACTACGCACCGGTCCGGACGATGGCGTTCGGCATCGCCGGCCTGTCGGTCGTCGCGGACAGCTTGTCGGCCGTTCGCCATGCCAAGGTGAAGGTGATTCGCGACGACACCGGATTGATCGTGGACTACCAGACCGAGGGCGACTTCCCGAAGTTCGGCAACAACGACAACCGAGTCGACCAACTGGCGTCGGCAGCAGTATCGATGTTCATGGGCAAGCTGCGCAAGCATCCGACGTACCGAAATGCGCTCCACACGCAGTCGGTCCTGACCATCACGTCGAACGTCGTATACGGGAAGAACACCGGCCACACGCCAGACGGCCGGCGAAAAGGGGAGCCGTTCGCACCGGGCGCCAACCCGATGCACGGTCGCGATTCGCACGGCATCCTGGCGTCCGCAGCGTCTGTGTCCAAAATCCCCTATCGCGACGCGCAGGACGGAATCTCGCTGACGACCTCGATGGTCCCCGAGGGCCTCGGCCGCTCGAACAGCGAGCAAGTCGACAACCTGGTTGGCGTGCTCGACTCCTTCTTCGGCAGCAGCGGCTACCACATGAACGTGAACGTGCTCAACCGCGACATGTTGCTCGACGCAATGGAGCACCCGGAGAAATATCCGTCGCTCACCATTCGGGTGTCCGGGTACGCGGTCAACTTCGTGCGCCTGACGCGCGACCAGCAGATGGACGTAATCAATCGGACGTTCCACGGGGCCGCCTGACATGGCCATCGAACTCCCGACGTCTGACGTCCCGCTGATCGGCAGCCCGTACGACCTGCGTGTCGGCCTGGGCGAAAAGGCGGGCACGACGGACATCAAGTCCGCCGTCGAGAGTGGCGACTGGGGGTTCATCCACTCCTTCCAGGCCGGCTCCGCGGTCGATGGTCCCGGCATGCGGCTCGTGGCCTGGCTCTCCGGCTGCCAGTTCCAATGTCTGTTCTGTCACAATCCGGATACCTGGAAGCTCACCAACGGCATACCAGTGACGTTGGCGCGTGCGATTGAAGTGGTCGGTCAGTACCGCCACGACTTGAAGGTGATGAAGGGCGGCCTCACGGTCAGCGGCGGCGAGCCGCTCATGCAGCACCGATTCGTGCTCCGGCTGTTCGAAGCGGCCCGACAACAGGGTGTCCACACGGCCCTGGACACCAATGGTTATCTTGGCGACCGGCTTACCGATACTGACCTGTTGCAGATCGATCTGGTGTTGCTTGGCCTGAAGGCGATGTCGCCGGACGTTCACAAACGGCTCACCGGCAAGGACACGGTGCCCGTTCACGCGTTCGCCAGGCGATTGGCCGCATTGCGTCGACCGGTTCGGATCCGCTTCGTCGTCGTCCCCGGATTCACCGACGACCTGGATGAAGTCGGCCGAATGGCCGACTTCGCGGCAGAGTTGGGCAACGTCGAACGCGTGGACGTGCTGCCGTTCCACCAACTCGGGCGGTTCAAGTGGGAACAACTCGGGATGGATTACCAGCTCAAAGATGCAACTCCGCCCACCTCGGAAGTAGTCGCGCGGGTGGTCGAGCGATTCAAGACGGCCGGACTAGACGCTGTTTAAGCGGAGTAATCACGACATGCAACAAGCGACCACAACCGGAACCGGCAAGTACGAGGCTCTTCTCGAGCGTTGCCGCAGCCTGGCCCCGGTTCCAACCGCGGTGGCTTATCCCTGCGAAACATCGGCCCTCACCGGAGCCGTTGAGGCGGCCGAGCACAAGCTGATTGCCCCGATCCTTGTCGGGCCGGCCGGAAAGATTGCGGAGATCGCCAAGGCGGCGAACCTCAACCTCACGGGCCTGGAGATTATCGACGTGCCTGAGGCCCACGCCGCGGCCGAGCGCGCGGTTGCTCTCGTTCGCGAGGGCCGGGCTGAAGTCTTGATGAAGGGAAGTCTGCACACGGACGAACTGTTGTCCGCGGTTGTCTCGCGCGACAAGGGGCTGCGAACGGGTCGCCGGATCACGCATGCGTTCTTGATGGACGTGCCGACCTATCACAAGGTGCTTATCGTCACCGACGCGGCTATCAACATTGCCCCAGTGCTCGAAGACAAGGTCGACATCTGTCAGAACGCGATCGACCTGGCCCGATCACTCGGAGTGCAGACGCCCAAGGTCGCGGTCCTCGCGGCCGTCGAGACGGTGAACTCGAAAATGCAAGCGACCCTGGACGCGGCCGCGTTGTGCAAGATGGCCGACCGGGGCCAGATCAAGGGCGGTCTGGTTGACGGGCCGCTGGCGTTCGACAACGCGATCAGTAAAGAGGCGGCGACGACCAAGGGCATCAAGTCGGAAGTCGCCGGGGACCCGGACATCCTGCTCGCTCCCGACCTAGAGGCCGCCAACATCCTGGCCAAACAACTGAGCTTCCTCGCCAACGCGGACAGTGCTGGTCTCGTTCTCGGCGCCCGTGTCCCGATCATTCTGACAAGCCGGGCCGACAGTGTGCGCTCGCGGATCGCCAGTTGTGCGGTCGCCGTGATGGTCGCCCACGCCCGTCGGGCGGCGCGGTAAAACTGGGCGAGCGGAGCCGCGTAAGCGGCCCGATATTGTCGTCATCGGGCCGCTTACGCGGCTCCGCTCGCCAATTGGAGGAGCCATGGACCCGTTCGCGCTGGTTCTCAACGCCGGCTCGTCGAGCTTGAAATTCTGCTTGTATCAGCAGTCCAAGGGATCGCCGTGGAGCGTCGAGGCTCGCGGGCAGATCGAGGGCATCGGCACGGCGCCTCACTTTGTCGTCAAGGACAGCAAGGGCGCGAAGCGGGTCGATGAGAAGCTCGACTCCTCAATCCGTGATGGCCGGGCGGCCGTCGACGCGCTCGCGACCTGGCTCCGATTGACGTATCAAGGCGGCCGCATTACCGGCGTCGGGCATCGCGTCGTTCACGGCGGCCCATGCTTCAACAAGCCAACGATCGTCACACGCGATGTGCTTGTCGAATTGACGGCCTTGACGCCGCTGGCCCCGTTGCATCAGCCGCACAACCTGGCGCCGATCGAAGCGATCTTCGATCGAATGCCGGACGTGCCGCAGGTCGCCGTCTTCGACACCGGCTTTCACCGCGGTCACGCGCCGGAGGCCACGCTCGTCCCATTGCCGCAGGAGTTGCGCGAAGGCGGAGTTGAGCGCTACGGTTTCCACGGCATCTCCTACGAGTACATCGCGTCGGTCCTGCCGGAGGTGGCCCCGGAGATGGCTGACGGCCGCGTGATCGTGGCTCACCTCGGCAGTGGCGCCAGTCTGTGCGCGATGAAGGGCCGCAAGAGCGTCGACACCACGATGGGCTTCACGGCCGTTGACGGGCTCTGCATGGGAACGCGACCCGGTGCGCTCGATCCGGGGATTGTGCTGTACCTGTTCCAGAACCGCGGGCTCACGGTCAAGCAAGTCGAAGACGTGCTGTACAAGAAGTCGGGATTGCTCGGGATCTCTGGCATCAGCAACGATATGCGCGACCTACTGGGCCGCGAGGAACCGGCGGCGCGATTGGCCGTCGATTACTTCGTCCATCGGGCCGCCAAGGAGATAGGTGCTCTTGCGGCCGTTCTCGGCGGGCTCGATGCTCTGGTGTTCACCGCCGGCATCGGTGAGAACTCGTCGGAGATTCGTCGGCGCATCACGTTGGCATCGGCATGGCTTGGCATCGAGTTGGATGAAGCCGCCAACGCCGCGGGCGGGCCACGAATTTCGAAACTGGGCAGCAAGGCATCAGCGTGGGTCATCCCGACAAACGAGGAATTGATGATCGCGCGTCACACGCAGGCGCTGCTCGGACTGAGTTGAGCGCGATCACAACAATGCCGGCACAATGCTGACGAACAGAATCTTCACCAGCGTCATCCCCGGAAAGATCATCGCATAGCCCACGTCCGGCCGATCGGTCGGGGCCAGCTTGTTTGAGAACGCCAGGATGGCGGCATTGCCGCAGGCTCCCGACACGATCCCCGCCAGTTCGTCGTACCGCATTCGGAAGACGAACAATCCGAGCAGCAGAATCGGGACCACGAGTCCGATCAAGACGATTGCTCCGAGCCCCAGCATCAAGAGGCCGGTTTCCGCGACTCCGGCGGCAAACTTGGGGCCGGACGCCATACCGACTTGGGCCAGGAACAACGTCAGGCCCAAATTACGCAACACCAAATTGGCGGACATCGGCATGGTCCATGTCAGGCGCCCGGTCCGCCGCCGGTGGCCGAGAATCAACGCCACGATCAACACGCCGGAAAGTCCGAGAGCGATCGCGCCGACCCGCGGAATGGGGATGGCGATTCCGCCGAGCAGAAAACCGAGCGCCATGCCCAAGCCGACGGACACGTAGCTCAATTCGGTCGTGCCCTTGATCGAGTCGCCGAAGTGCGAGCGGAGCGCGGAAAAATCGGCTCGATGTGCGAGCAGGCCGACGCGGTCGCCGAACTCGAGGATCAAGTCCGGTGATGGAACCAATTCAGCGTCCCCGCGGCGCACCTGGGCGATAACGGCCGGCCGCTCTCCCGGCAGGGCGAGGTCGCCGATTGTTCGTCCGACGATTCCTGGCTTCGACGCGAATACCCGCAAATAGTCCAGGTCGCGGCGATCGTCGGTAACGCGGCCCGGCACGGCATCGCCAACGGTTGCACGCACTTCTTCCAAGGCGGCCCGCGATGGTGCAACAAGGAGCAGGACGTCGTTGTGCGCGAGGACCACATCCGGCCCGGCCGGCTGGTTGTGATCATCGCGCCGGACGGCCACGATGCGACAGCCGACTGGCAACGCGAGCGTCAACTCATCGAGTCGTCGGCCGACATACTCTTGCCGCTGCACAACGACTTCGAGCAGTTCCGGGCCTGAGCCCGCCGGCGTGTCAATCTTCGGTTTTCGCCACAGAAACGTGAGGTACAAGAACAAGATCGGCCCCGCGACGCCAAATGGATAAGCGACCGAGTAGCCAACGGCTGGATCATCGTTGCCCACCGCAGCGATGGCAGCCTGAAGCGTCGGCGTGGATGTGCCTGAGCCGGCGAATAGGCCGAGTGCATAGCCAATGTCGAGACCGGCCCATCGGGCCAGCAACAGGCTCAGGATCCCCGCGACCAATACGCCGACCAGGGCCATCAAATTAGCCTTCAGCCCGTGCGCAGACCGCAACCCCTGGAAAAATTGCCGACCGTACTGGATGCCGACCGTGTACAGGAAGAGCGCCAGACCAAAGTTGCCGAGGATTTCTGCCGGCGCCGATTTGGGAGCAAACCACCCGATTCCCAGGGCAACGAAAAGTACAGCCCCGACGCCGAGGGAAAACCCTTTGACCGAAATCTCGCCGACGATGTAGCCGATCGCAATCGTCAGGAAAAGCGCCAAGAGCGGTTGTTGCTCGAGAACGGAGCGAACGAACTCCACGGGCGCTCCTCAAAAACTGGTTGCGGTCGAGTCGCGGCTTCTGCCATCTACAACCGGGGTTCCAACTCCGTCATCAGGGAAAGTGAGACACTGCTTTCGGACCACGCCCTTTGTTTTGCGGGCGGACATCGCTCTCGACATTCGTCAGGCCAGAATGTCCTTCACGACCTGCCCATGAACATCAGTGAGGCGCTGGTCACGACCACCGTGGCGGAAGGTCAATTGAGTGTGGTCGAGGCCCATCTGGTGCAGGATGGTGGCGTGCAGGTCGTGAACCGTGAGCGGGTTGACAACCGCGGCGTTGCCGAACTCATCGGTTTCGCCATACGCGGTTCCGCGCTTGAAGCCACCACCCGCCATGCAGACCGTGAAGCCATTGACGTGGTGGTCGCGCCCGCAAGTCGGCGTCACGGCTGGGGTGTGCGGGGTGCGCCCCATTTCGCCAGCCCAGAGCACGATCGTCTGATCGAGCAGGCCCCGTTGCTTCAAGTCGGTAATCAGAGCCGCCACCGACTGCTCGGTGACGCGTGCGTTCTTCTCGTGGTTCACCTTGAGCATGCCGTGCTGGTCCCACGGCGAATTGTTTCCGTCGAAGCTCGGGCAGGTGATCTCGACGAAACGGACGCCCGCCTCGATCAGCCGCCGAGCCCGCAACGCCTGCGTCGCGTAATAGCGTTGGTGTTCATCCTTCGAATCGAGGCCGTACAGCGCGTGGATCTTGTTGGATTCGCAACTCACGTCGGCGACTTCCGGGACCTGGGTCTGCATCCGAAACGCGGTTTCGTAATTGGCAATCGCCCCTTCGATCGGCTGAGAGTCCGAAGCGGCCCTCGCGAAGGCGCCATCCTGCTCCGCGAGCAGCGCGAGTTTGCGCCGCTGGATTGCCGCCGCATCGGTGGGCGTGATGTTGTCGACCGGCACACCCTTCGCCCGCATCATGGTCGCCTGATGGCTGGCGGGCAGGAAGGAACTGCCAAAGTTCTCGAGTCCACCGTTCGGTACCCAGTCATTATTCAAGACGACGTAGGCGGGGAGATTGCGATTCCCGCTGCCGAGGCCATACGAGACCCACGACCCGAAGCTGGGCGCCTGTCCGAGAATGCGCCCCGTGTGCAGCAGCAAGTTCGATTGCCCGTGCAGCGGTAACTCGCCAGTCATCGACCGGACTACGCACAGCTCGTCGGCCACCTTCGCGAGGCGGGGGAACAGGTCGCTCATCCACAGACCGCTCTGACCCCGCTGCTTGAACTCCCACGGGCTGCCCAGCCAGACACGCTCCGGCGCCGACTGCGATCGCTTCGACACGGCCCCAGCCCCAATCTTCTGCCCCTCGTGCTTCTTGAGCATCGGTTTATAGTCGAACGTATCGATATGGCTCGGCCCGCCGTCCATGAAGCAGAAGATGATGCTCTTCGCCTTGGCGTCGGGCCGCGGCGCCGCGGATGTCGGAGTGCCGAACAGACCTTGGAAGGCCAGCCAGCCGAACCCGAGCGACGCCTGCTCGAGAACGGCACGCCTGCTCACTGCAGGAGCGATGCGCCCAGGGCATCCGTGCGTAAACAATGCGTTCGTCATCGCGGCTTTTCGTTAGCGGTAGTACAGGAACTCTTTCACATTAAATACGGCGTGGGCGATCTGACTCCAGGCGGCCTCGTCCTTCATGAGATCAGGCGCGCCAGATGTTTGAAAGTCACGTGCGGCCAATGACCACCGTTGTATTTCAGCTTCGGTCGGTGTTCGGGCGAATGCAGCAATAAACATGAATCGTACGCGTTCCTCGGGAGTCGCGTGCAGAACTTTTATCAATTGCTGCCCCCAATAGTGGGCCATCGCGTGCACGAACGGGTCGTTTAGCAGAATCAACGCCTGTGCCGGTACGTTGGTCGTATCGCGACGGCCGGTCGAGAGCCGTAGATCGGGCAGATTGAAGGCGACAAGGAACTTGGGCGGATCCATGATCGACATCTGCTGGTAGATCGACCGTCGCCCATTCCCGTCGAGCGGCCCGGCAAAAAGTCGCTTGGCGCCGTCTTCGACAGTGCGCTGTGGGAAGATCGGCCGCCCGTACAGTTGCCCGTCCAGCCGGCCCGAAACGGCGAGAAGGCCGTCGCGGATCGCTTCGGCTTCGAGCCGGCGCGTCGGATAGTGATGCCGGAGCCGGTTGCCAGGGTCGCGGACTCGCGCATCGTCGGCGACGACTCCGGACTGTTGGAAGGTTTGCGATACGACGAGATGGCGGATCAACTTTTTCGTGGACCACCGCTCGCGTACAAGTTCGGTAGCCAGATAGTTCAGTAGTTCCGGGTGCGAAGGCTTTTCTCCCAAGTGCCCAAAGTCATCCGGCGTCGCGACCAGTCCGGCGTCCATGACCCAGTGCCAGAGCCGGTTGACGTAAACGCGAGCGGTCAGGGGGTGGTCCGGTCGGAGCAGTGAATCCGCGAGTTCCAATCTTCCACTTGTCGGGCTTGTCGCCACGTCGTTGCGTCCGGCAAACATCTTCAGGAAGTCGGGGCGGACCATATCACCGAGCGCGTTTACATTACCGCGAACATTGAGCGGGTAGGCGATTTTCGCTGTCGCGCGCTCGTCCATGCTGTTGACGGTGCGCGAGAAGGCGATCCTCTGCTCAGTCCGGCGGTACTCGTCGAGCAGTTTTGACAACTTGTTTCCGGGCGGAGCCGTGTTCGGAAGCAACTTGTTCGTCAGGAGCCAGTCGAGAATCGCCTGATCGCCGGGGCGTGGCTTGCCGTCGCACCAGCGGAGCACGGCGGCGATCATCCAATTTGTGACACGCTCCCGGGCTTCATCGAGTATCTTCGGCGCCGGTCCGTCGTACAAGCCTTCGAAGGCGTCGAGCGTATCCAGCGGCGCACCGGGTAAGTCGTGCGAAACGATGCCGGTGATGCTGATCCAGCTCCGCTTGTCGTAGCCGAAATCGTTGTTCGGCAGGCCGCGCGCTAGGCCGGTGCGCGGTGGGAAGTTCGGATTTAAGGTCGACGTGGCAAACGTATAGGTGACGCGTGCGATCCCGTTCACCAGCTTCTTGTCGGCGAAACTCCGCCACTGCGGCTGCGTCTGGTCGAGAAACGTCACTTCCTCGCCCTGGAAGGCGTTCTCGTGGGTTTCGAGATACCCGCCGAACTGCGCGCCCGCGAGTTTGAGACTGACAAAACGCCCCGGCACCTGCGTGTCGGGCGGCGTCCGCAGTGCACCCGGCAGCTTTGACGAGAGGGCATGTGTGTGGTAACCACGGGGTAGCATTCGGGCGAAGACGGCGTCACCCTCGAGCGCGATCAGCGGCGTGCCGTCGTCCACGTAGCCGGAGTCGAATCCGTCGCCTTCAGTGACCCAACCCGCCGGAACGCCCGGTTTGGCGAAATCCGCAAGATAGGTGAACACCTTGTTGTGCTTCTCGCGCTCGGTCCGTGCGGCCCGCCACTCGGCTGCCAGCGCGTTCCAAGTGGCGGTCACGTCACTAGGTGCGGCGAGCCGAGCGAGTGGGTAGTCGATCTCGTCGATTGCCGGAGCTTTCGCGTCCTTCGGGCGAACGCTTTTCTGCCGCCCCATCGCTGCCCAATCGTCCTGCTTCTCGACCGCCTTCCGCCAGGCCACCGCCATCTCGGCCCGTAGTTCGTCGCGGAGTATCCGCAAATGCCGGATGGCGTCGTCGTTCTTCCCGGGTGCGTCGATCACCCGCGATGTCCAACGCGGCGTCATCAGCACCGCGGCCAGTGCATAGTAATCGCGCTGGGAAATCGCTTCGAGTTTGTGATCGTGGCAGCGGGCACAGGCGACTGTCAGGCCGAGAAACGTCTTCGAGAGAACGTCGATCTTGTTGTTCACCATCTCCTGATGGACGCCGTTGAACTCAAGACTTGAGCCGTGGCGGTGCTCGCCCATGTGGTAGAACATCGGGCCGATCACGCTCTCGTTGACGCCCAGTGCCGCGTTGATCCGGGGCTTCGGGAGCAGATCGCCCGCGAGTTGTTCACGCACGAACTGATCGAAGGGCAGGTCGCTGTTGAATGCCCGGATCAGGTAGTCGCGGTACTCGTAGGCGCCCTTGGCCGGGTTGTCCCACTCGTAGCCGTACGTGTCGGTGTAGCGGACCACGTCCATCCAGTGACGCGCGAAGCGCTCGCCGAAGTGCGGTGAGTCGAGCAGTTCATCAACGAGGTTCTCATAGGCTTTCGATTCGTCCTCACGCACATGATTTAGAAACCGCTCACGCAGCGCCGGCGTTGGCGGCAGTCCCGTGAGCACGAACGCGAGCCGGCGCAATAGCACCTCTGGTTCGGCGTGTGGTGCCGGCTTCAGTCCCGCGGCATCCAGTCCCGTCTTGATGAACCGGTCGATCGGGTCGCGGCTCCAGGGTCCCTCGCCTGATGTCGGCACATCCACAGGTCGCAACGGCTTGAGGCTCCACCAGTCGAGTCGCTTTTGGAAGATGGCGTCCCACTCGGCCGTGGTCACCGTCGTTGCCACGGCTTCGGTGCGCGGGTCGATGGCCCCTTGCCGAATCCATTCGACGAGAACTTCGACTTCGGCCGCCGACAGCGCCTGCTTGGGCGGCATCTGTAAGTCTTTGTCTTGATACCGGACGGCCTTGATGAGGCGGCTATCGTCGGGCTTGCCGGGAACGATGGCCGGCCCCGATTCGCCGCCTTTCACCCAGCCGGCGCGACTATCGAGCCGCAGTCCGCCTTTCGCCTTCTTGTCGCCATGACACTCGATGCACCGAGCCAGAAGCAGCGGGCGCACCTTGGACTCGAAGAACGCGACTTTGTCGCGGCTGCCGTCGTCGTCCGCTTTGGCACGAGGCAGGATGAATGCCGCGCCGATGGCCAGTGACGACACCAGCAACGAGCGGCAGGTCGGCATGGCAATCTCAGGCAAAAATGTCGTTTGTAACCGGGACACTGATCAAGCAATGAGCGCATCGGGCTCACTGGTTAAGTGGGCCCGTTTGCGGTTTGGATACCTGTTTGACGCTATCCGTTTGCGATGAGAAAGTCAAATGCCTGGAGGCGGTTGCAATAGGGACTGCACGCTCGCCCGTCACCTTCCCGAATAAACCCAGCAGCGGACCGTCGCGTTGGCTCCGGCATTTTGGATAGCCAGCTTCTTGGCCTCGGCGAGCGAACTGCCCGACCAGCCCCATCCCCGAACCCCGTTGTCGCCGATCGCTAGGGCCGCCCAGCCGTTCTGGACCCAGACGACGGGTCGTGCGTCCGCGCCTTGGCATCGGCTCTTGGCGATAACTTCCGCGTCCGACCGGCTGCCATAACCGGCCGCATAGCCCCAACTTCCGGTTGACGGCGAATACGCGATCGCCGCAAAGTCCGCTCTGGCCGACGTGGCTACGGCAAACAGCATCATCGCGGCCGCCACGTACTTGACACATGTGCTTTTCATGTTTCTCACCTTGTTAAGGGGTTCCTGGTAGCAGTAATTCCAGTAACAAGTGAGGCCGGAGTTGTGACAAGAAAAATGCCAGCAAGGGAGAAATGCCTTTGAAGGTGCGACGTTAGAGCCCTCTTCAAACTCGAACGAAAGTCTAGCGAAGGCACTGCTTTGCAGTGAAACAGTTCGGCGCGCGGCGAATTCGTTTCATCCAGAATTGAGAGATGGCCAACACACATACTGGGGTTGACCATCTCTGCCGGCGTTTTCGCGCACATCCCCATGCCCGCAAAGGAGATGGGTTGAAAACGCGGAATTCCAATTCTAGCGCCAGAACCCTCTGAAAGCTCCGCCAACTGGGAACGTTGTTGCTGTGAAACTCACGTCGATGCCGTGCAGTAGGCCGCACGCCAGTCTCCTTGCACAGCGGTCCCCTGGCGAATTCCACTGCAACTAGGACTGCGCACACGAACTACTTGGGCGCTGGAACGATCACAACGTCAGGCAGGCTCAACTCCTGCCCGGCCGCAACGGAGAATGGCTGCGTGGTCCGGCCCCCGCCAAGGTCGAGAACATAGGTGGCTCCAGCCAACAACCCGCGAACGATAACACGTCCAGTCGGGTCGATCTGAATGCCCTGGAATCGGGCGTCGAGCGTCAGCCGCGGCGCCGCATGGTTCGTCCGGTCCGTCGGCTCACGACCTGGTCTGATGACGAGGAAGATTTGCGCTTCCTTTGCGGGGACGATGGCGCCTTTCGCGTCGATGAGTCGGACGGTCGCTGACCCAAACGGAGCGAGCCGCACGGTCGTTTTCTGATCCTTGATGGACAGGCGGACCATCGCCCCTTGGCGGGCCTTGTCGGCCCAGAACCAGAACGGCTCGGTTTGGGCCGGGTCGCAGCCGGGGATCTCGAACCGACCGTCGCGGACCGGCAGGAACTCGCAGTGCTGCTCCCAACCGGAACCGAGGTAGTTTCGGCTCGCCAGGAAGCCCGAAGTCAACGGCTTACCATCAGCCGTCTCGACACGGCCGGCGATGGTGATCCCGCGACGCAGGGTGGCGACGACCGAGTCCGGTTCCACACGTGCCTTCAGGTCGAGGCTCACCAGGGCGTCAGGGTAATAGAGTCGGTTGCTGGGCTTCCCGCCGTCTTTGGCCCCATAGATCAGTTCGTTCTCGCTGACTTCCAGTGGGATAAAATCGTGGTCCGGCCCGCGGACAAGCAAATGACCCGGGCCTGGCAGGGCGACGATCTCGAACCGCCCGTTGGCATCGCTCGCCACGTCCAGCCAGCGCAGGTTGACGAGCAAGTTGCCGCCGCGGCCGTTCGAGTTCAGCGCACTCGTGGGTCGATATTGGATCCGCGCCCCCGCGATCGCCTGGCCGGTCCCTTGCTCCACGACTTGTCCGCGAACTTTCACTCCGCGCGCTACGCGTAATTCCACCGCCGGCTGTGGGGCGCCGGCCGGCCATTGGATGGTTTTGGAAGCTGCCAGGTACGGCGTACCCGGCGCGCCGGCGGCGGTGGCCGTCAATGACTCGCCCGGATACAGCCGGATCCGGAACCGACCAGCCGCGTCTGCCTTGACCATCGTCCGGGCCGGTGTACCGGCATTGGCCGCGCCATAGCAGATGGCCACTACGGTGGCATTGCTCAGAGGCTGCTGCGTGTCCTCGGCGATGACGGCGCCTTCCAGCATCCGAGGGGTTGGCAACGTGACCGTCCCCAAGTCGGTCTCATCTTCGTCCGCAGGGGCGACGATCACCCACTGTGGGCCGAAGCGCTCGTCTTTGATCTGAAGGTATGTCGTGCAGCGGCGCGGCAAGCTCGTCAGGACGAACTGGCCGTCGGCGTCCGTGACGATCGGAGCGGGCCAGGCCGGCGCCTCAATTTCGTCGATCTCCACCGGCATAGGATCCGGAACGCGGTGGAAGCCGGCGAAATGAAGGGCCACTTGGGAGGCTGGCTTGCCGGCGGCATCGACCAACCGACCGCGGACCTGTCGACCGGTTTCCAGCTTCAGCTCCAATGCCGGCACCGCAACGAGTGTGTGCAAGTGCTGCCAGTTCACCTGGTGGCCGGTCCCGCGGGCCAGGCAATAGCGCTCTTCACGCATTCGGACATTCGGGCGGGACGTGACGAACTGGAAGTTGCCATCCGCGTCCGCCGACGCGGTGGCGACGACGCGCCGACGTCCGAGACTTGCAAAGTCGCGATCGCCGGCGGGGCGGTCCTCCTCGGCAATGATGACCACATCGGCCCGCGGAACCGGCTTGCCGTCCGCCCCAACGACGCGGCCGCGGACGACCGACTGCCGCAGATTGTCGGTCGGGGCCTCGACTATCACGGCCGGCGGCTCATCTTTCGTCGGGTTGAACACGACCGGCGGTTTGGGCTGGTCCCGCTGTTGGAGGGCGATCGCCGCTGTGCCCGCGAGCCCGAGCACGGCGGCGATAACGCCGGTGAGGGTGAGCCGGCTAATCTTCATCGTTCGAAGTACGGTCCCGGCGAGCGTCGCGGGCACTGTCGCGATGCCCTGCCCCGTCAAGAACTGGGGCACGCCCTTCTCAACAGCCTCCATCAGCGCCGGCGGCACTCCGGCGCCACCCTGCTCCGCGATCGCGAGGCCGCTCAGAATCGCCGAAAGAGTGACGCCCCGCTGGGCGAGACGCGTCTGCAGACGTTTTCGGGCATGGGCCAGCCGGCTCGATACGGTTCCTTCCTTCCAGTTCAACTCCGCCGCGGCCTCCGACTTGCTCCGGCCCATCAGACAGCACAGCACGAACGGGGTGCGGTACTTGCCAGGCAGCTTGCACACTTCCTGGTCGAGCATCGCCTGCAGTTCGCGCCAGGCCAGATCGCTCGCCAGCGGTGGCTGTGACTGCTCCTCGATCCGGGCAGCCTTCGACTCCCGCCGCCGCTGCCGTTCTGCCGCCCGCCGAGCATTGTTGGCGACACGGTGGGCAACGCGATACAGCCAACTCCCGAGCGCCTCTTCGGCCCGAATCGCGCTCGCGCGCCGGGAAAACACGAGGAAGGTCGCCTGGAAAGCGTCCTCAGCGTCGTGCTCATGCCGGAGCACGTTGCGGCACACCCCATAAACCAGCCGTCCGTAGCGCTGGAGCAGCACGGCAAACGCGGCCTCGTCCCGACTCGCAATGAAACGCCCCAGCAATTGCGCGTCGCTCAATAGGGGATCTTGGGCTTGAACTACCTTGTTCAAGCCATGCCAGACCATTTCCGTTCGACGGTTATCCATCACTCCCATCTCGATGCGATTGCTCTCTGAAAGAGTATGTGCCCGGTCAATGGAAAGTGGGTCTGGAATTCTGACACTCCGCGCAAAACGCGACCGCGTTTCGTTTTTTGATCCCGGAGGGATCGCAGAGAATAGCCGGTGGTCGAGCGGCAGCTCGACGACCGGAAGGCGAGGTCAGAACGCCAACCGACCCCAACGGACAACGCCGAGAACGATTTCTTCGGCCTGAAGGGCCGGTTCTGTCAGCCCAGGCCGTAGGCCTGGGTAATCTTCGCGCCCCTCAATTTTCGGCCCTGAAGGGGCCATTCAGGCGTCCCATCCGGACCGGCGTGAACGGCCCCTTCAGGGCCGCCGCTATTCGGTGTGGCTTTTCCCAGGCCTACGGCCTGGGCTGATAGAAACGGCCCTTCAGGCCGGAAAACCCCAGCACGAAATCGTTCACGGGCGTTGCCCGGCGGCGTCGCAGAACGCCAATTTTGCAGAAAATTGATCTGTTGGTGTTTGCCACGTTCTGCGACTCCTTCGGAGTCGGTGGCAATGGGAATGCGAGTTTCCGGCGGTCGAGCTTTAGCTCGACCGCCGGCTATTTTCTGCGATCCCTACGGGATCAATACGGCCCCGTCGTGCCGCGTTCAGCGAGGAGCGTCGATTATTCCCTTACCTTGATCGCAAACGTCCCGCTGTGGCCGCGGACTTCCGTCTGGTACATCAACTCCACGAACGCGGGCGGCACCACGTAGTCGCCGCTCAGTTCCGCCAGCATCACCGTGCGATTCATGATCGTCTGGCCCGTCTGTTCGTGGTGGAAGGCCACGGACGCCATGCGTTCCTCGCGGAGCGCGTAACCCGTGTTCTGCTGAACGTGAGCGAAGCGGGGGTCATCGACCGGGATGATCTCGGCCGTGCTCGGCTTCGGACATTCCATCAACATGAAGCGCATCCCGCCGGGCGTGTCGTAGGTCGCGGTCACGTCGCAGACGACGTAGGAACCGCGGTCGATCGTTTCGCCGTCTTTCAATTGCCGCTTGATCTGCTTGGTCTTCTCGTCCCATAGGTGGAACGCGCGCGTGACCTTGATGCCCTTGTCCATCGGTTCGATGTCGCGGCCAGTCTTCCAGTAACGCAGGACCATGCGATACATGACGCCGGTCATCTCGGTCTTGAAGGTCAGCTTGTTGTCGCCGTTCTTCAGTTCCGAGCCGGCGATGGCGATTCGCTTGGTCAGCTTGTCATCGAACTTCACGGCACTCGGCTTGTTGCCGTTGAGCGTGTAGGTCAATTCGTTCTTGGCGTCGGCGTTGTAATTCGACTTGGCGAGATAATCGCACAAGGCGAACAGGATCATGGCGGTGTCCTTCGTGCTATTCCAGCGGTCGCCGCGCTTGGTGGCCGCGAAGAAGCCAAGGATGCCGTCGATCAGGGCGTCGTCTTTGTCGAAGGCAACGATCGCCTTCATGGCCGCGGCCGTGATCTCGAACGGGTCTTCCATCCAGCGTGAGAAGCCGGCGGTCCGCCACGAGATTTGGCCGCTCGCATTCTTCTGCGCCCTGGCCCGCAGGTCCTCGACGAACAACTTGGCCAGGTCCTTTTTGTCCTGAGCTACGCACATTTCGACGCACAGAGCGTTGGCGTAGTCGCTCAGTTTGCCGTCCTTCTGCTGTTGGGCGAGCCAGTCCCAGTGCTGCTGCTCGAGCTTCTCGCGATGCGACCAGACATACATGCAATAGATGCGATCGGCCGGGTTTCCTTGAGTATTTGCGAGGGCGTCGATGAAATTGCGCAGCCGTTGCAGGCCGCGTTGAATGGCCGTCTCGTTCGGAATGGTGTAGCCGGCCTTCTCGGCTTGCAGCAAACCATAAAGAGCATACGGCGTCATCATCTCGTGCGTCTGGCTGCCGCCCTGCCAGCCCCAACCGCCGTCGGGTTGCTGGAGTTCCAGCAACCGCTTGATGCCCGCGGCCGCGACGCCCGGCATCTTCTTTTGCAGTTCCGGATGATTGACGTCGTATTGCTTCAGGATCTGCGCGACCTTGATCGCCGGCAGGAAGCGGCTCATCGTCTGTTCGACGCAGCCGTAAGGGTAGTCGACCAGGAAGTTCAGCGTGTCGGCCATGTCCGCGGCGAGCGACGGGGCGAAGCTGATTTCCAGACGCGCGGAGTTCAGGTCCACGTCGGCCGGGATCGTGAACGTCGTACCGTCCTTCACCTGGCCCGATTTCGTAATGATCTGCTCGGCCGCGGCGCGGATGACCGGCAACCGCTTGAGCGACGCATCGGAGCCTTCTGGGCAATCGACCGACATGAGCAATTGCGTGAAACCGGGCTGGCGAGCGACGAAGTTCCAGTACACGTTCACACTCGCTTTCGCTTCGACCCAGACCGTCTTCTCCTCCGGCGACAGGATCTCGCCATTCTCGACCTTGAGGCGGACCTTGATGTTCTGTCCGATTTCGGTGCGGTTGTGGACAGCGCCGAAGACTTCCACGCGATCGCCTTCGACAAAGGTCCGTGGCAGCATCGGCCACACCATGATCGGCTTGAAGGTGCGGAATTGACTCTTGGTCTGGCCGACGTGCATCTTCTTCGACACGGCGGTGACGACGACTTGCCAGTTGGTCAGTGAATCGGGCACTTTGAAATCGACGCTTGCTTTGCCGTCCTTGTCGGTGCGAACGGTCGCGTTCCAGAAGGCGGAGTCGGAGAAATCGCGGCGCACGTTGATGTGCCCCTGGTCGGGCGCCGCGTCGATCAGCGGCGCGTTGGCCGGCCCGATCGGCATGTGCGAAATGAAGCCCTGGCCTTCAGCGAAGCTGCCGCTGCTGTTGCCGGAGACGGAGAAATGCGCGTCGCCGCGTGCGCCGCCACGACCACCGCCCATTGGCATGCCCGGCATACTGCGGCTGTAGCCGCCAAACTGATCGAAGTTGTTCTGATAAGCGAATCTACCGGCATAACGCCCGTAGTAGCTCATCGGATTGACGTTCACCCAACTCGGGTGCATCTCGTGCATCATCACCGCGTCGCCGGCCAGGCCGAAGACAAGGTAGTGCTCGCCCTGCTTGTGCTCGACGATTTCACGCAACGGCTTCTTCAGTTGGCCATTCGTGTAGAAGTGCCAACTGTTGCCGTGATAAGCGTACCAGATGGGATTCTGCATGACTTCGACGCCGGCCAGTCGCATCAGCGTCATCAGGTTCGGCGAATAGATGTGCTGATTGTTTTTCACCAGGTCGATCAGCGCTTTGAGTTGCTGCGCCGGCGGATCATTCGGATTGGGATCCGCCTTAAAGATGTCCTCGGCCTTCTTCAACACGGCTTCGAGGGTCACGTCGCCTAGTTTGCGCCGCAACAGGTCCTTCGCTTGCAGGGTGCGGACGCGTTCGTCCGCCAGGTAGAAGTTGCGAATGTCGACCGACTTGTCGGGATTGATGCCGAGCAGCGACTGATCGTAAACAGACACGACCAGATCGACCTCTTCCTGGCGATCGACCTGCAGATCGACGTGGACCATTTCGCCGGGCTTCACTTCGTCCTTGTTCTTGGCAGTGACCTGGATCATTCGATCGGTCGGCGTGACGCGGATCATGCGCCCGAGCACATGGTTGAAGTTCTTCTCGTCGAGATAGTGGACGTCGATGTTGCAAGCGTACTTCATGCCGGCGGGGATGGCCTCGTCGATGCGCACGACGCCCTTGTCGCTCAGCGTGTAGGGCTTCGAGAAGCGGATGCCGCTGCTGTCACGCAACGTGACCAGCACGCGTGCTCCGCCAAAGCGACTGAAGATGGTGCCGCTCAGCCGATCGCCCGAAGAGTATTCGTCCTTGTCGAGCCGGAGCGCAAAAGGTGTTAAGTCCTCGCTGTTCTTGACGACGAGGCCGGCTTCGCATTGCGTCGTGCGGCCATCGTCGTGAAGCGTCACCGCAACCAGCTTGTACGCGCCAGGTTCGGTGAGCTTCACCGTCGCCGTGTCGTTGCGCAACGGCAACGCCGTCACGAGCGTGCGTTTGGCCTGTTCTTCCTTTGGAAGTTGGTTCCAGAGTTGGCGCGGATAGCGGCCGTAATAGCCGGGACCGCGGGCGGAGTAGGCGTGATCGTAGTAACCGTAATCGATGTAGTTGCCCATCGGCGCCGGCGACAATTTCATCACGACGAGCGAAGTCGCCCCTTCTGGCGCTTTGCCATCTTCCGTCGTCAGCTTCGCAAGGATCTTTTCACCGGTGACGAAAATGTCTTTAGCCACTTCGAGCTTCTGCTTCGGCAGCGCCTTGTCGCACTTGAGCGAGATCGTGTGCGTGGCCCGCTGCTCGCGGCCATTGGCGTCAGTCACGATGCCTTGCACTTGAATCAGGAAGTTGCCGGTCTTCCATTCTTTCTTGAGATCGATCGTGTGCTTGCCCGGCTCGGCGCCATTCAGCGCCATGTCGTGCTGGAACTGCGCGACGACGGCTTGAAAGTTCCCGACGCCACGCGGCGGCACGTTGTCGGCAATCCAGAGCAAGCGATCTTCTTCGGGTAGATCATCGAGGTCGAAGGAGTAGGCGCCGAGCGGGGCGAAGTAAGCAAATTCCTCGGCCTTGAGCGGGTATTGCTTGTCGGCCTTGGTCTTCTCGACCACTTGGATGGTGAAGCTCAGCTTCGACGCGGCCACGGCCTTGTCGAGGAAGTCAACGGTTTCGAATTTGAGGTCCAGCTTCTCTTCCTTGACGTCGCCGGAGATCTTGAGCCGAATCTTCGACTTGCGGTACTCGCCCAGCAGCAGCTTGGCGGAGCCTTTGTAACCGGGGATCTGCAACGTGTACGTGTCCAACGCGTCGGCATCCGAGAACACATACGAAGCGCTGATCTTGCCAAAGTCATCGCTGGTCAGGCGCATCTTGAACGCCTTGGTCTGTTTCTGTTGCGAGACGAGTTGCACGTCGACTTCGGTGTTGGCGATCGGCTCAAATTCGCCGGAGGCGGTCAACTTGCGGAGGAAGCCGGCAAAGTTCAGCGATTGCGTCGGCCGATAGGCGGTGCGATCGACGATGAAGAAGACGCTCGGTTCCTTCTCGGCCACGGCCGGCGCGACCGTGATGCTGTCTGCGAGCCACGACAGCAAGTGGTAGCAATTATCGACGAAGAACGTGACCTTGGTCGGCTTGTCGAGCTTGTACTCCCAAACGAAAGTGTTGTCCTTATCGATGTGAATCGTCTCGCGCTTTTGTTTGTCGCCATCGATTGTCACATAAACGGGCCGGCCCTTGAAGCTATCGGTGCCCGACACCCAGCCGAGCACTTTGCGACCGTCGTCTTGCAAACACAACCGCACCGGATTCTTGGCCGGTTCGATTTCGGCGAACAGCGGCGCCGGCTCCGCGACGCGTGGCATTGGCGCGGGTTCGGTCGAGCCGGGCTTGGCGGGATTCGAAGATGCTTGCCACGAGGGCGTCAGCCAGATGGCGAACGCTGCGAGAACGGCTGTGAGGCCCAGCACAAGGGACTGGGTGCGTCGACGGAGAGATGTTGGCTTCATGGGTCTGATCCCGCGGAGTAAGTCGCATGGCAATCGCCGCCGCCATACCACGGAAGAACATACCCGAAATGTCGTAACGTGGGGGTAACTCCGCCTGCTACGCGAAGGTCCGAACAGGCAAAAACTTCCCCAGTTGAACCTTGCGCACGACCGGCGCACATTGCTCTTGTAGAGTGGATACGTGGAGAGAATGTCATGGCGCATCGGACGACAAGAGTGTCGCATCTGGCCCGGACTCTGTTCGGTGGCGACGCTGACGCCCAATCCGACTGCGACCTGCTGGGCCGGTTTGTGGCAAATAGTGATCAAGCCGCGTTCGCCGTCCTGGCGTCGCGGCACGCAGGGATGGTCCTCGGAGTCTGCCGCCGTGCGTTGTCGCGGGCCGGCGACGCGGAAGACGCTTGTCAGGCCGTCTTCCTGCTGCTGGCCCAGAAAGCGGCGCGGGTCCGCTGGCGTTCGTCCGTGGCCGGTTGGCTATATACTGCCGCCCGACGTGTCGCCCGGAACGCCCGCCTGTCCGCCGAGCGCCGCGCCCGTCGCGAAGCCCGAGTCGCCGTCCCGGAGGCCATCGCACCGGCCGACACCATGACCGGCCGCGAGTTGACAGCTATGCTGGACGACGAACTCGATCGCCTCCCGCCGCGGTACCGCGACCCGCTCGTGCTGTGTTGTCTCGAAGGGCTCACTCAAGACGAAGCTGCCGAACGGCTCAATGTCCCGGTTGAGACGCTGCGGACTCGCATCAAGCGAGGGCGGAAACGACTCGCTGCGGCTTTGACGGCCCGCGGATGCGACCTTGGCGTCGCCCTGCTCGCCGTCGCCGCTTCGGCCACCGGAGCAATGGCGGCACGGCTCGGGAAAGCGATCCAGGCCGCCGGGGCCGGAAGCCCGTCGCCGGCCGCGAGCGCGCTGGCCCGCGGCGTGGTCCATCCGCTCTTCATGCCGATCCGGTCCGTGGTGCTCGCAACGGCTGTCGCCGTCGCGGTGCTGGGACTCGGGGCAGCCATGAATTCGCCCGTCCCCGGCGGCCCGCCAAAAGTCGCCGATCAACCCGCCGTCGAAACGCCGCCCGCGCTGGTCACGTTTGGCGCCGGCCGGTTCACGGCGAACGCTCCGATTGGCGACGCCCGCTACAGCTCCGATGGCAAGCGGATCGTTGGGTACGCCGGAAGCACCTTGTACGTCTGGGACGCCAACGACGGGTCGCTTCTCCGGACCATGGACACGAAGATTAGCGGATTGCCCGAGCCGGGCTGGCCGTACGAGCGCGACCGGCCGTTCACCGCACACCCGAAGGAACCCCTCGTCGCCGTCGGCGGCATCCGCGACGACAAGACGCTCCTTCAGTTGTGGAACTTCGAGACCGGCAAATTGGTCGCCGAAACCGCGAGTTCATGCTGGGGCCTGCGTGTGCTCGCCTGGACTCCGGACGGCTCTCGACTGCTGGAGCGGACTGCCGATCGCTGGAATCGACGGGGGCAGAACGACATTGGAGGCTTCCAGCCGGACAACAAGTCTCGACTGATCGTCCGCGATCGCGAGTTGAAGGAACTCCGCCGCCACGAGCTGCCGCGCGGCAAGTACGGGGAAGACAACTCCATCCTGATGCACCCGCTGCCGAACGGCAAAGAAGTGCTTCTCTGGCAAAGCGGGACCGACCCGACCATCTTTGACGTGGACACCGGCAAGGAAATCCGACCGCTCGGATACCGGAGCACGGCCCTTCCATCCGGGCTGACGACGACTCCGGACGGCCAGACGGCAATCATCACCTGCTCGGAGCTGATTTCTCTGGTGAACATGTCCGATGGCACAATCAAACACTCGCTGCCGATCCTTCGCGGCGGATGGGAGCGCCCGCGGCCGCTGTTCGCCCCAGACGGCCGGACCGTATACATCTTCGACTTCCAGCCAGTCGCCTATGACGTCGCCACCGGGAAGGAAAAGTGGCGGGGCATGTTCCCGACCATCCACAACCTCGCGATGAGGACCTGCGATGTCTCTCCAGACGGCTCGACGCTGTTGTGCATGCACGGTCACCGAGTCGCTCGGATCGATGCCGCCACCGGAACCGAGCGCGACC
>DATANR010000308.1:0-38028 GCA_036266155.1 Gemmataceae bacterium
CGACGACTGCGACGTCTCCCCGTGTACCGGCCAGGAGAAACTTGCCACTCGGATGGTATGCCAGGGCGGTGACGGGAGCGGGCGGGGCGGCGATCGCCGGTGCCACGCCGACGAGAAGTAGGAGGGTGCGGATCATGGGAGGAGAGGCCCAATACTTGGAAGGCGGGCAGCCAGCAGTGCGGCTATTATCGCAAGTCAGGCCGGAATTCGTGTGCAGTAACTGAAAGGTGACCATAGCCGCACAATCGAAAAGCGGGGGTTCCTAGTACCAGAATTTGTTTTCGTATGTTTGTCGGAAGTGATTATTTCCAAAGGAGTTATGGAGACAATTCTTCAGAGATTGCCAAACCCTGGGAGTGCGTTGGCAATCTTTGTTGGCCATCTCTGAAATCCCGCACGAGAAGCCGCTACCGGGCGGCTTTGACGATTGCCGGCTCGCCCATGCCATGCCGGCGTTCCGAGTGGCCGACGATCAAGTACTTGCATCCCGCGTCGAGCAACATCTGCAGCGACACCTCGCCGGAATAACCCCCTCGGCTGTAGGATGACAACTCTGCCCACCGGTGGCGACCTTTGAGCCCTTCGACGTGACGGCATCGTCAGTCACGCCCTTGGCGACGCTCTCGGCGAGCGCTTGGCCGAGGCCGCCGTGGTGTACCTCTTCCAGTTGCCGGCAATGAACTTCTTGCGCATGGTCGCTCGTGGTCATCTTGCGATGAGGCCCTTTCCTTTTTCATAGCTACGACCACGATCAATGCAAGCGCGGATAATTGATTGAACTGCCGCATTGCACCCCTCCGCGGATGGCAGACGGATCACGGATCAATCGTGCGGCCCAACACTTCGGCTAGTTTGCGAAGATCCCCCATAAGCGATGCGTATTGATCGGGCAAGAGCGCCTGTGGACCGTCCGAGAGTGCCTTCTCCGGACAATCGTGAACCTCAATGTGAACCCCATCCGCCTTCGCGGCGACGGCGGCCATCGCCATCGCGGGGATCAGGTCCGGCCGGCCGGTGGCGTGGCTCGGGTCGACGATGATCGGCAGGTGGCTTTGGCCTTTCACGTTCGGAACGGCACTCAAGTCGAGCGTGTTGCGGGTCGAGTCTTCGAAGCCACGGATGCCGCGTTCGCAGAGGATGACCCACGGATTGCCTTCGGAGAGCACGTATTCGGCGGACATCAGCAGGTCTTTGACGGTGGCGCTCATGCCGCGCTTAAGCAACACCGGTTTGCGCGTCAGGCCAACCTCTTTCAACAAGTCGAAGTTCTGCATGTTGCGGGCGCCGATCTGGAACATGTCGGCCCATTGCTCGACGAGCGCGACCTGGCGCGTGTCCATCACCTCGGTGACGACCGGCATGTCGTGCTTGTCGCCGACGTCGCGGAGGATCTTGAGGCCGTCCTCGCCCATGCCCTGGAAGGCATACGGCGACGTCCGCGGCTTGAAGGCCCCGCCGCGCAGGATGTTGGCCCCGGCTTTCTTGACGAAGCCCGCGATCCGATTGAGCCCTTCAAAACTCTCGACGGCGCACGGGCCGGCGATCATCGCCAAGTGGCCGCCGCCGACGTTGATTCGGCCAACGGGGACGACCGTGTCCGCGCGATGGAACTCGCGGCTCGCCATCTTGAACGGCTTCAGAATACGGTGCACGTGCTCGACGCCGGGAATGGCATCGAGTTTCTCGACACCGGGAGCGTTGTCGTCACCGATGAGAGCGACGATAGTGCGGAACTCGCCGGTGATGACGCGGGGCTCGAAGCCGAGTTCGCCGACGCGTTCAATGACGTGGTCGATCTGCGACTGGGTGGCGTCGGTGCGGAGGACAAGGATCATGGTTGAAGTAGGTATGGGTCCTATGGGACGCATAGGTCCCATAGGACCTATTGAATTGAGAATGGCTAATCGATTGTGGCACCGACTGCCGTGGCCAGCGTGCGCACATCCTGCATGAGCTTCGTGAATTGCTCCGGAAGCAACGCCTGCGGCCCATCCGAAAGGGCCTTCTCCGGGCAGTCGTGAACTTCAACATGCACGCCATCCGCCCCCGCCGCGACGGACGCCTTGGCCATTGCCGGGATCAAGTCAGGCCGGCCGGTCGCGTGACTCGGGTCCACGATGATCGGCAAATGGCTTTGCCCCTTCACGTTGGGCACCGCACTCATGTCGAGCATGTTGCGCGTCGAATCTTCAAAACTGCGC
This sequence comes from Gemmataceae bacterium, assembly GCA_036266155.1. Taxonomy (GTDB): domain Bacteria; phylum Planctomycetota; class Planctomycetia; order Gemmatales; family Gemmataceae; genus SIAJ01. Next base: position 2,202 of record DATANR010000308.1, read on the forward strand.
ACGCCGCGTTCGCAGAGCACCACATCCGGATTGCCGCCGGCCAGCACATATTCCGCCGACATGAGCAAATCCTTCACCGTGGCCGACATGCCGCGTTTTAACAGCACGGGCTTGCGTGCCTGGCCGATCTCCTTGAGTAAGTCGAAGTTCTGCATGTTGCGAGCGCCGACCTGAAACATATCGGCCCACTTTTCCACGAGCGGCACTTGTCGCGGGTCCATGACTTCTGTGACGACCGGCATCTGATGCTTGTCGCCGACGTCGCGGAGAATCTTCAGTCCGTCTTCGCCCATGCCCTGAAAGGCGTACGGACTGGTCCGCGGCTTGAATGCACCGCCGCGCAGAATGTTGGCGCCGGCCTTCTTCACATAGCCAGCAATCCGATCAAGGCCCTCAAGGCTCTCGACCGCACACGGTCCCGCAATCATCGCCAGGTGCCCGCCGCCAATGCGCACGTTGCCGACTTTGACTACCGAGTCGGCCTTCTGAAACTCGCGGCTGGCCAATTTGAACGGCTTGAGGATGTGCAGGACCTGCTCAACGCCGGCGATGGCCCCAAAGGTCTCCACTTGAGGCTTGCGTTCGTCGCCGATCACGCCGATGATCGTGCGCTGCTCGCCGCGGCTGACGTGCGGCTTGAACCCGAGCTCCTCGATCCGCTCGATGACGTGGTTAATCTGCTGGTCAGTGGCGTCGGGCCGGATGACAAGGATCATGACGGAAGTCGGCTCTTGGCGGGCAGGGCACACAACCACTTTACGAGCGGAGAAGTGACCGGGCAAATCAGCTAAGCCCCGGCAATTCGCGATGAAGTTATTCGGTCAAAGGCGCCACCGGGAACGAGCCTAGCACATATACCTTCTCACTTTCGCCGTGCACGCCCGCCAGCGTCTTCTTCACCTTGGGATCATCCTGATGGCCTTCGCACTCCAAGAAGAACACGTACTCGCCCTTGGCCGACGGATACGGGAAGGATTCAATCCAGGTCAGGTTGACCTTGTTGCTCTTGAACAATCCCAGGATGTCGGCGAGCGAGCCCGGACTATGGGGGATCATGAACATGATCGCCGTCTTGTCGTTGCCGGTTTTGCCAGCGTCGTGCGCGCCGATGACGGCAAAGCGCGTCTCGTTGTGCGGCGAATCCTCGATGTTTGGGAACAGAATCCGGACGCCGTACTGGACCGCTGCCTCGCGGCTGGCGATTGCGGCGGCGCCAGGTTGCGACTTGGCGAACTGGGCCGCGGTCGTGGTGCTCGACACCTCGTGCAGTGTCGCTTGGGGTACGTTCTTGGCGATCCAGTTGCGGCACTGCGACAAGGCTTGCGGCTTGCTATAGATGCGGTTGATTTCCGTTTGTTCGCAGTTCGCCAGCAAGTTGTGATGCACGCGCAAGCGGACTTCAGAGCAAATCTTGATGTTTGGCAAGCGCACGAACATATCGAGCGTGTCGGCCACCCGTCCGTCGGTGCTGTTTTCAAGCGGCACCACGCCATAATCGACGTGCTTGCGATTCACTTCCTCGAAGACGGCCGCGATGTTGGTCACACCCGAATACTCGGCGGCCCGACCAAACCGATGCAGGGCGGCAATGTGGCTGAAAGAATATTCGGGCCCAAGAAACGCAACCTTGTCGATCCGCTGCAAGGCCCGTGAACCGCTGATGATCTCGCGGTAGATGGCGCGAACAGTGACTTCGGGCAGCGGCCCCTTATTGGCCGACAAAACGTTGGCGATAACCTCTTCCTCACGCGCCGGCGAAAACACCGAGTCGTTGTTCTCGGTCTTCACACGCCCGATCTTGGCGGCAAGGTCGGCGCGCTCGTTGATGAGCTTGAGGATTTGCTGATCGAGTTTGTCGATCTGCACGCGGAAGGACTTCAAATCCTTCGACGACGCTGCACGTTCGGAGGACGCCGAATCGCCTTTGCGGGACATGCCCGAAGCCTCGCCGCAGGATGGAAATTGAAACGTGAACGATTTTCAATGTATCGATGTACGGAAATCGCGTCAATCATGGTCAGCCATGATTTCCGTAGCAGACGTTCGCCGCAACTCGTTGATTCAGATAAAGTTTCGTTGACGCGCACAGACGATCGAGCAGCGTACGTCGCGACGCATTGAGGAACCCGTTCGAGGGCGATCGCCGTATTAGCGTAAGAAATAGTGTCTAAGTTCCATCGAATGAATACTTTGTGTTTCTCAATCCGTTGCAACGGGTGGCACTGTCGCATAGGCACGCCAACGTCGCTTTGCAACGAAACTGCCGTGCGGCCTACTGCACGGCAGCGACGTGAGTTCGGCAGCAACAACTTCCCACTTGGCGGAGCTTTCAGAGGGTTCTGGCACTAGAATTGGAATTCCGCGTTTTCAACTCATCTCCTTTGCGGGCATGGGGATGGGTGCCAAAACTCAGGCAGAGATGGTCAACCGCGGTGTGTTTGTTGGCCATCTCTCAATTCTGGATGAAACGAACTCGCGGCGCGCCGGACAGTTTCATTGCAAAGCACCCAATGGGTAAGCAAACACCAATACTGTTCATTTGTGCATTTTGTACGAAACGCTCATGTAGCCTGGATGGTATGTCCGATCTGTAACGATTATCCGGGGGTCGGTCGCGCGTATGGCATTGATCGAACTACGGAAAGTTGGCCGAACTTACGACCTCGGCGAGGTCAAGGTGCACGCGCTGCGGCGCGTCACTCTCGACATCACTGCGGGGGAATTTGTCGCACTGATCGGCCCGTCAGGATCGGGGAAATCGACGTTGATGAACACGCTCGGGTGTCTCGATCGGCCGACGAGCGGAACGTACACGCTCGATGGTTCGAATGTTGGGCGAATGTCCGTCGATGGACTTGCCCGACTTCGAAATCGCTCGATTGGCTTCGTTTTCCAGAATTTCAACCTGCTGTCGCGGACCACGGCCCAGGAGAACGTGGAAGTTCCGATGCTCTACGACCCAGAAACAACACGAAGGCAGCGGCATCGACGGGCGAAGGAATTGTTGGAACGCGTCGGTTTGGGAGATCGACTCGACCACAGACCGAACCAGCTGTCGGGCGGGCAGCAGCAGCGCGTCGCCATTGCTCGGGCCCTGGTCAATCGTCCCTCGATCCTGCTGTGCGACGAGCCGACGGGAAACCTCGACACGCGCACAAGCCGGGAAATCATGGCTTTCTTCCGCGAGTTGAATCGTACAGAGCGGCTGACGGTTATCCTGGTCACCCACGATCTTGAAGTGGCCCGCCAGGCCGATCGAGCAGTCGTGCTGGTGGATGGCGAGGTTGTTGTGGATACGCCGGACATTGATTTGGCAGCCAATGCCTTGCACAAGCGGGCGGCCATGACCGAGGAATCATGATGCCGGCTCCCGCTACAATCGAACCGCGACGCGGACGGCGATGGAAGGCCGTCGGCTTGGTGGCGCTGCTGGCCCCGGTCGGGTGCACCGTTCCTTTGTCAGTGGTGAAGGATGCCGGGTGGCAGCCGGAACAACAGGTGCTGGCTGTTCGCGATGACAAAACTCTGCCGCCGGCGCCGATTCCCAAGATTCCGCCGCCGGTTACCGTGACCGATCAGAACCCGGCGACCAAAGAACGGCCCATTTCACTGAATGAAGCCGTTCGCATCACGCTGGAGAACGCCAAGGCCATCCGAGTGTTTACGGGCATTGGCGCGTCCAACAGCGGCCGAACAATCTACGATACGGCGATCACCAACACTGCCATTGATCAGCAGCAAGCACGCTTCGATCCGGCGGTGACGGGTGAGCTATCCCAGGGTGAAATCAACTTGCCACGCTTGGGCCCAGTGATCACCAACCCATTGGGACTCGGCATCGTCAGGTCACTGGGCGACAACACCCATGGCGCACTCGGCATTAACAAGGTCAACACGCTCGGCGGTCGACTGGGTCTCAATTTCGTCGACGACATCGCTCGGCAAAACTCAAATGGGACGTTGAACCCGGCCGACACGCGGGCTCTCGAGTTGAACTTCAGCCAGCCACTGCTTCGCGGCGGCGGGTTCGAAGTCAATACTGCGCCGATCGTGCTTGCTCGACTCGACACCGAGCGTTCGTACTTCCAGTTCAAAGATGCCACGCAGGAACTCGTGCGTGGGACGATCGAGGCCTATTGGAACCTGGTGCTCGCTCGGCTTCAATTGCTGGCAGCCGACATACAGTACACGACTTCGAAAGAGTCGTACGAGTTGGCCAAGGGGCGATTCGAAGCGAACATTCGTAACCGATCCGACCTGGCGCAGGCTTCCGTGGCGCTAAACCAGTTCGAAGCCAGTCGCGTGGCGGCCCAGGCCGACGTTTTGACGCGCGAGGCGGCGTTGCGAAACGTGATTGGCCTGCCGCCGTCGGATGGGGTCCAACTGATCCCCACGTCAACGCTCACGACCGAACAATTTCGTCCGGACTGGGACAAGCTGCTCCAATTTGCCGAGCAACATCGCCCCGACTTGATCGAACTGAAACTCGTGCTAGAAGCCGATTCGCAACGGCGGATTCAGGCGGCTAACGCCGCACTTCCGCAACTTGATGCCACGGCCCTGTATCGTTGGAATGGCCTGAGCGGCAAGCTGCCGTCCACGGGCTCGCGGTTCACCTCGGATTTCGGGCAGTACAACGATTGGTCGGTCGGCGTCACGTTTTCGGTGCCGCTCGGTCTGCGTGAAGGGCGAGCCAAAGTGCGCGAGCAAGACTTGATCATCCTTCGCGACCGAGCCAATCTGGAGCAAGGGCTGCATTCGGCCGGGCATGATCTGGCGACCGTCGTTCGCGCCCTGGCGAGCAGCTATAAGCAATACAAGGCTTACACAGAAATGCGCGCTTCGGCCGAATTCAACCGCGACTTTCAGTTGAACAACTGGCGCAACGGTCTCGGCCTTTACATCAACTACCTGCAAGCCGTCAACGACTGGGGTGCGGCAGTCAGTTCCCAAGCTCGGGCTCTGGCCGATTACAATGTCCTTCTCGCCTCACTCGAACGACAAACGGGCACGATCCTGGAAACACACGGCTTGGTTTTCCTCGAAGAGCGCTTCGAAGCGGTTGGACCACTGGCGCACGTGGACCACATGCGCGAATACTCTCGTGATCTGCAGCCGACCGGCGAGCCGACCCAATATCCAGGCAGCGGGCAACCGGGCGAGAAGAAGTTCGACCTGAAGCGACCGGAAGATCCGCGCGACCCGAAGCCGGCGCCGAAATCGCTCCCCGAGCCGAAAGCCAAGGCCAAAGCCGAAGCGCCCGAAGTCAAGTTCGCGGACGATCGGGCGATTGAACCTGAGCGGCCGCCGGCGCGGTTGGGTAAGCCCGGCGGCTGACAATTGAAGACCCCGATTGTACATCACGGTCATCCGAGACAAACGCCATGCGTCGCTTATTGAAGTGGGGATTAGTCTTCGCCTTTCTCTTCGGCGGCATCGCCGTGGCGGGCTTCTTCGGCCAGCAGTATCTCAAGGCCAAGTCGGTTCCGCGCTTCACGACGGTCGAGGTCTCCACCGGCAAAATCGAAACGGTCGTCAATTCGACTGGGCCGATCAAGCCCGTGCGAACCTTCACCGTTGGCGCGCTTGTCTCAGGTCCGCTCAAGGACATTTTGGTCGGCTACAACGACATCGTGAAAAAGGACCAATTGCTGGCCCGGATTGATCCACTTCTTAACCAATCGACGCTGGACAAAGAGAACGCCAATTTGGCCACGCAACGAGCGGAACTGGCGCGCATCGTCGCTCAACTCACACAGGCCGAAAAGAACGAGGCGCGGGCGGTAAAACTGCAGAAGACCAACAAGGATTACGTTTCCGATCAGGAAATGGATCAGCTTCATTTCGCCACGGTCGCGCTCGAAGCACAAAAAAACCTGGCCACGGCCAACATTCTGGCGGGTGAGGCGGGTGTCAAGTACGCGCAAAAGTACCTCGAATACACCGAGGTCCGTTCTCCCGTCGACGGGATTGTCATCGAGCGTAAAGTGGAGCCGGGCCAGTCGCTCGCGTCAACCTATCAAACGCCCGAGCTATTCATCATCGCGCCGGACCTCGACACCATGCACGTGTACGCCGCCGTCGACGAGGCCGACATCGGTCAAATCGAAGCGGCGCAGAAACAGAATCGCCCTGTCAAGTTCACGGTCGATGCACATCCCACCGAATTGTTCACCGGCAAGATCTACCAGATCCGGATGAACGCGACAACAACGCAAAATGTCGTGACCTATCCGGTAATCGTCGAAGCAGCCAATCCGGGGTTGAAGCTCAAACCGCAAATGACCGCCAACGTCTCCTTCCAAACCGACGTCCGCGAGAATGTCACGCGCATCCCGATGGCGGCACTACGCTTCGTTCCAACCGATCATCTGGTGCGGGCGGAGGACAAGCATTACATCGAACTCAAGCCCAAGAAGGATCCCAAGCAAGAGGAAGAAAAACTCTCCGCCGAGCGACGGGCCGAACAAGCCAAGGAACGCGCCAAGCGCGTCGTGTGGGTCGCCGAAGGCACCATGGTTGTCGCGGTGCCGGTGACCATCGGCCTTCAGGACGGTCAATTCGCGGAACTGGTCAGCGGCGACATCAAGCCGGGTCAGGCCCTCGTTACCGGATTCGAGGGGGAGGACGCTCGTGCGCGTCGCTGATCTGGTTGTTCTGTCATTGCGGCAGCTTGCGAAGAACAAACTCCGCAGCGGGCTGACCGTTCTCGGCGTCGTCATCGGCATCGCGGCCGTCACGGTGATGGTGTCGATCGGCCAAGGCGGACAGACGCTCATTCAGAACGAATTCAAGAACCTCGGCTCGAACGTCATCATCGTCTTTCCCGCCCGCAAGGAGTCGGCGGGCGGCGTGCGCGAGGGCCCGGTGCAGACACTGACGGCCGACGACGCTCGCGCCATCGCCGACGAATGCCCGAGCGTCCGCGCCGCCAGCCCGCTCGTTGGCGCGCAAGGCCAGGTCGTGGGCGGCAACGCGAACTGGAAGCCAGCCCAGATGCAAGGCGTCGGGCCTGACTATCTCGAAGTCCGCAATTGGGTGATCGCGGCCGGCGAGTTCTTCACCGAACGCGATGTACAGTCCGCGAACAAAGTCTGCGTCATCGGCGACACCCTGCATCGCCGGCTCTTCCCCAGTCAGGACCCTATCGGCCAGCAAGTCCGCATCAAGAACATCCCGTTCACGATCGTCGGCGTTCTCGGCAAGAAGGGCGCCGACCTCGTCGGCAACGATCAGGACGACATCCTGCTGCTGCCCTATTCAACCGCCCGCAAGCGCTTGCAGGGGTCGCAGTTCGCCAACGTCGACGTCATCATGCTGTCGGCACGATCGGAAGCGCAGTCGGCCCAGGCGGTCAAGGAAGTCGAGACCCTGCTGGCCGAGCGCCACAAGATCCCGCCCGGCCGCAACAACGACTTCAACGTGGAAAACACCGTCGAGATCGCCCGCGTTTTCAACATTATCACCGGCGGCATGACGGCGATGCTGTCGTCGATCGCCGCGATCTCGTTGATCGTCGGCGGCGTTGGCATCATGAACATCATGCTGGTCTCGGTCACCGAACGGACACGTGAGATCGGCATCCGCATGGCGCTCGGCGCCCGGCCGCGCGACATCCTGCGGCAGTTCCTGGTCGAATCGATCGTGCTATCGGCCGTCGGCGGCCTGATCGGCCTCGGCCTCGGCGTCGCGGGCGCCGCTGGCGTGACATGGATCATCAATCAGGTCCTGCCATCCGCGAACTGGCCACTCGTCGTCTCAATTCCGGCAGCGCTGGTGGCGCTGGCGTTCGCGGCCGCAGTCGGCATGTTCTTCGGCTTCTATCCGGCGCGACGGGCGAGCAAGCTCGACCCGATCGAGGCGCTGCGGTTCGAGTAGAAGCTCAGACGGACGCCGGATTGAGTTGCGGCGCCAATTGCGTTTCGTTCGGAGAGTTGAGTTGGCGAGCGGAGCACGTAAGGTGCCCGATTAAGACATTATCGGGCACCTTACCGGTGCTCCGCTCGCCGTCACGATTGCTTTCTTCTCGCGGCGAGAAGGCAATGAAGTGCTCGCAATCCCCTTGTCGCATGGTATCCTGTTACCAGCGACTTACCTCCGCCCCGTTCCGGCGCTGGTCTGCCGCTCCTTTCTTGAAGACTCGACAAACGGGAGCCGGTGATGCCGACTCGCACGTGGGCCCGTTGGGGCCTGGATCGTTGTTTTTCGCCTGCCGCGACGAAGCGCCGCCGCGCCGTTCCGCTTCGGCTGGGAACGCTTGAAGAGCGATTGGTTCCAGCAACGTTCCGCTGGGTGAATCCCGCGGGCGGCGACTTTGCGACGGCGGCCAATTGGGAGGATCAGGCGGGTAATGCCGGCGTCCCCGGCGCGACGGACGACGCGATCATTTTGACCAACGGCGTCACCGTCACGTCCACCAGCGCGAATGCTGTCCACAATCTGACTTCCACGGCGACCCTTTCCATTACTGCCGGCACGTTGACTGCAGCGGCCGCCAACCTCATCGGCCCCACGGACATCGCCGGCGGCGACTTGATCCTCGGCGGAGTGGGGACAGCTTCATCGCTATCGCTTTCGGCCGGCAGCCTGGGCGGGGCCGGCCGCGTCGATGTCGCCAGCGGCATGATTTGGACGGGCGGCACGGTCGCGGCGGACGTTCATGTCGCCGGTACGGCGACGCTCGACATGAGTGGCGCGACTTTGAAGGCCCTCGACAACGCCACGCTGACCAACGACGGCACGGCGACGTGGGCCGGGGCGGGCGGGATCGAGTTTCGCCACAACGCGGCCATGGTGAACGACGGCATCTTCCACGATCAGGCGGACCACGCGGTCACATTCACGGGCAGCGCAGGCGAGGCCGCCGTCTGGTACAACCCCGGTCAGTACATCAAGGAAGCGGGCGCGGGCATCACGGATATCGGCATTTCGTTTAACAACACGGGCACTTTGGAGGCTGATTCGGGAACGCTCAAACTCTCCGGCACCACGGTGCAGATCAACGCATCCAGTCAATTGACGGCCGGATCCTGGGTCATCGGCGCCGGCGCGACGCTCGATGTCCCCGGGCAGTCGGTGTTCACAAACCAGGCCAGCATCACTCTCGCGGGCGCCGGCGCTTCGTTCACGCCCATGAGTGGCATGACGGGGAACATTGGCAGCTTGACGCTGACCGACGGCGCGAATTTCACGGACCCGGTGACCTTCATCAACCTCGGACAATTGACCGTCGGCCCCGCATCGACGTTGAACGTCGCTTCGTTATTTCAAAATGCCGGCACGATCAAGATTGAAGTCGCCGGCCGACCGGCGAGCAATCAGTTCGGACGCATCATCAATTCGTCGGGGATGTCAATCTCGCTCGGTACGCTGGACGTGGCGATGTTGCCAGGCGCCGACACTCTCGCTTCCGACTCGTACACGCTGATCAGCGCTCCGAGCATCAGTGGAACATTTGACCTGATTCAACAAGAGGGTGCCGGTGCAACGTCGCCGTTCAATGTCGTGACCACGGCCACGACCGTGACAGCGACGGCGAACGCGGACGTCACGAACCTCGCGGTTAGCGGTGTCATCGCACCGTTGGCCTCTGCTGGACCGGGCAACATGGTGACGGTGACCTGGACCACGACCAACACGTCCGCCGTGGCGACCACCGCGACGAGTTGGACCGACTCGGTGTACATTTCAACGTCTCCGACATTCGATTCCACGGCAGTGTTGCTTGGCCGCTCAATTCACAGCGGTGCATTGGCAGGGAGCAGCTCATACCCCGGCAGTTTCACCGGTCCGCTCCCCGGGGTCGCGGCGGGTAATTACTACGTGTTCGTCCGCGTCGATGCCGATGGCGCCGTCGCCGATGTAGATCGAGCGGACAACTTCGCCGTGGCGGGCAGCACTTTTTCCGTGACCGAACCGCCCAGCATCGCACTTGGGACGCCGACGAATGGCACAATCACGGCAGGCCAAAACCTGTGGTATCGCGTTGCTGCCCCCGGCGGAACGGGCTTGCAACTGAGCGCCGTGTTTGCTGCACCAGGTTCGGGCGAGTTGTATGTCGACTATCAAAAGCTGCCACAAGTTGACTCGGCCCTCGGACAAGCCACCGACGCATCGAAGGCGACCGAAACAGTCATCCTGCCAACGACGCAAGGCGGGAATTACTATCTGCACGTTCGCGGCCTCGCCGGGGCGGGGGCCGGCCAGTCGTTCACGATTCAGGCGGACACGTTGGACTTTGCAATTACGAGTCTTGTCAACGCCCGCGGCAGCAACCAGGGCACGGCGACACTGACAGTCCACGGCGTCGGCTTTACGCCGAATACCAAGGTGACCCTCTTCCCTTCAGGTGGCGGCACGCCGCGAGCTCCCACGACGCTCCTATATGTTCAGAGCGATACCATCTATGCCACCTTCAATTTGAAAGGCCTCGTCGCCGGCAGTTATGACGTAAGAGTGGACGATGGAACGCTCGCTGACACGAAAGCGAGCGGCTATGCGGTCACGAATCAGCCGGCCGGCATCTTGAGTTATCGTCTTGTGCAGCCGGACAACGTCAAGCAAGGGCAAGCTGGTCTTGCGACCATCGACTTTATCAATAATGGCGGAACTGATATTCCGTCGCCGCTCTTGCTCCTTTCGGCAACAAACGGGGCCGCCCAGTTGCGCCTTCCCGAGCAATCGACATTCACGTCAAATGGTCTTTACGTCTTGCTCACGAGCACGGATGCCCCGGCCGGCATCATTCCGGCCGGGTATCAGGGCAGCATGCAAGTTGCGTTCTTGCCGCAGGTTTCTACCGGCCAGACCGTGAACTTACAAATTGAAGAAGTGAATTCCGGCAAGCCGCTCGACTGGAGTATCTTCAAGAATTACCTGCGCCCGACGGCGATTCCGTTAGATGCCTGGAACGGCATCTACGCGAATTTTATTGCGATGGTCGGCAAGACCTCCGATAGCTATTTCACGGCCCTGCGCAACGCGGCAACGTATCTGGCCACGGTGGGCACGCCGGAGCGCGATGCATCGGTCTTACTCGCGTACCTGATTCAACTCGCCGATGCGCCACAACCATCGCCGGTGTTCACAAGCGCGATTGACGCCAGTTTCCCCTCCGCCGGATTATCGCTCGTTTTTCAACGCGATTTCCTGGAAACCGTTCACGGTCGCTATCGCGTCGGCCGTCTGGGCCGGGGTTGGGTCGACAACTGGGATATCAGTATCAGCGAGTTCAATCAAAATGAGATCATCCACGTCGGCGACACGGACTTTGAATTTATTCCGGCTGGCAATAACACCTTCAAAACGTCAGATGGCGACCGCGGCCTGTTGGTTCAACAAGGCAGTCAGTTCATCTGGACCGACGACAATGGCCAAATCACGGCGTTCCGTTCGGATGGTCAACTCGACTATCTCGAAGCGCCCAATGGCACGCGGATTACCGCGGGTTATGATGTACAGAACCATCTTATCAGCTTGACGCATTCCGATGGCCGAGCGCTGACGTTCACCTGGAATAAAACTGGACAATTTGCCTCGGTGACGGACTCTGTTGGCCGCGCGACCAAGTTGACGTTCGGCGGCGGTCTTCTGAAATCCGCCACCGACGCAAGCGGCACAACCAAGTACGCCTATCTTGGCGGTTCGCCAGGCCAAAAATATGCGATGGCTTCGATCACCTTGCCCGGAAATGTCAAAACGACGTTCACCTATGATAAATTGGGTCGATTGATTGGTCGCAAAGTCGGCAAATTACAATCGGCCACGTACACGTATTTCCCGGGCGGCGGCAGCAAGATGGCCGATGCCTTCGGCGCCAGCACGACGATCTTGACCGATATTGACGGTCAGGTCGCGGCGATCCGCGATGGCGCCGGGGGTGGCATTCAGATTCGCTATCACAATCAACTGCCGGTGCGCTTTGAGATGTCGACCGGACAGATTCTGACTTATACGCGCGATAGCGATGAGCGGATCACGGCAATCACAGATCCGCTCGGGAAGGTCATTCGTTACGGCTATTTGGACGGCTCTGACATCCCCATAAGTTCGACGGACGCCAATGGCTACACGACCAGTATGGTCCTCGATCCATCCAGCAATCCGCTCGCCATCACAAATCCGGCGAGCGCAACTAGCACTTTCGTTTACGACCCCACCGGCAAACTCGTTAATACGACGAACCGGCGCGGCAAACCGGTGAGTTTTCTGAGGAATCAGGATGGGCAGATCACGCGCATCGTCTACTCGGACGCCACCTACTCCAATTTCACTTACGATCCCCAGGGCAATCTCCTCACCGCGACCAACGTGGCGGGGACGATTACATTGACGTATTTCCCGAATGACCTATTGCAGAAAATCGCTTATCCCGACGGCAAGTTCTTGGAGTTTACCTACGACCTCGGCGGCCGACGCACGAGCAGCGTTGATCAGGATGGATTCACGTCCCGTTACACTTACGATGCGGCAGGCCGATTAACGGCGGTGCTCGACGGCAAGAACATCAAGCTCGTCAAGTACACGTATGACCTGGCCGGGCGATTGACGCGCAAGGACGACGCTAATGGCACCTTTGCAACCTACAGTTTTGACTCACTTGGCAGATTGCAAACAATTGCCAATCATGCCCCTGGAGGCACCGTCAATTCGCAGTTCGACTACGCGTACGATCAGTCCGGCCAATTATCGTCGATGACGACGGGCGGCTTGACGACGACCTGTACGTACGATTTGACTGGTCAACTATTATCTGCAACGACGCCGACCCGTATGTTGACATACACGTATGACGCGAATGGCAATCGAACGTCGGTGACTGATAACGGCGTCACGACGACCTATGTTGTCAATCCACTGAATGAGACAACGGCAATTGGCAGTACGACTTTCGGCTACGATGCCGACGGCAATCGCATTTCGATGACCGATGCGGGCGGCACGACGAATTACACTTGGAATGATCACAGCGAACTCACGGGCGTGACGTCGCTGACCGACACATTCGTTTATACGCGTGACGCGCTCGACCAGTTGCTGACGACGACGCACAACGGGCAAACGACCACCAATCTGAACGATCCGGTTGGACTTGGCAGCATCGCGGCACAATACGATGGCACCAACCTGATCGCAAATTATTTGCAAGGAATTGGACTGGAAGCCAGGGCCGACTCGACTGGTAGTTTCAATTACTATGATTTCGATCGACTCGGTTCCGTCGTGGGTTTAACGAACGCTACTGGGTCCTATGTCAACCAATATAGCTATTTGCCATTCGGCGAAACGGCGACCTTGGCGGCCGGAGTGGCCAATCCATTCACGTTTGTCGGCAAGTCGAACGTTACCGCGGATGGTAATGGATTATTCCGCATGAAAGCTCGGTATTTCGATGCGGTGGGCGGCGCTTTCGTGAGTAACGACCCGATCGGGACTCGAGGCGGCGATGCGAATTTGCGCCGGTATGTTCACAATAATCCCTTGATGATTGCCGACCCAAGTGGATTGGCGCCCGCAAGCAACCCCGACCCCAACTACCCCGTAATTGATCCCAACGCGGAGCCAGACGAACCCGAACCCTTCTCTGGCGATGCACCATACGACCCTTGCAGCGATATCGATCAACGCTTGCAACAAGCCAAGGATGACTATCACGACGACTATCGCACCGCAAATAGCTTTTTCCGTCTGATCTTCCCGGGCGTTGCACAGGAATTGGCCGACGGGCTGCCGGACAAACAAAAGGAAATCGACGATCTGCAAGCGACCAAAGACAACTGCACGGAAAGGGAGAATCCCAAGAAAACTGATCCAAACAAGAACAACAAATCGGTCGACCAGAAGTTCTCATCGTCGCCAAAGGACAAGATCGCGGGAGTCAAGGGCACGCCCCGAACGGCGACGCAACCAACCAAGGTCGGCAACTCGCCCAATCGACAGAATGGCCCCGCCGGCAAGGGCGGCAACGGCGGCCCGGTTGGCAAGAGTCGCGATGACGGACGGAGAAGCTGGAACTCCGCCGGGACCACGCAATTGGGGTACTCGATTGATTTCCAGAATCCATCGACTGACCTGCCCGTGCACACCGTGCACATCGCGGAGCAACTCGATCCGGGCTTCGATCCGGCCACGTTCGAGATCGGAGAATTGGACCTCGGCTCATTGACCATCGCCGTGCCGGCTGGCCGAACTTCATACCACACGCGCGTCGATGCCCGGGAAACGTGGGGCGTGTTTGTTGATGTGACTGCCGGTTTAGACCTGAGCACTGGGCTGGCGACTTGGGATTTGATCGCGCTCGACCCGGCGACGTTGGAAGTGCCCCTGGACCCGACGATCGGGATCCTCCCGCCGACCACGGCCGGCATGAACGGAACGGTCTATTACTCGGTGGGAGCGAGTTCGTCGCTTCCCGACGGGTCGACACTGTCCGCAGCCGCGACGACCACATTTGGCGGCAGCATGCCAATCACAACGGCCACGATCTCGAACGTCGTTGATTCTGCACCGCCAACGGCCACGGTCAACCCGTTGCCCGCCAAGTCGCCGGCCAAGTTTGCCGTTTCGTGGACCGGCAGCGATACCGCGGGCATCGCGTTTTACGACATTTACGTTTCAATCGACGGCGGTTCGTTTGCCCTGTGGGTGGCCGGGACGACTGACACCTCGGCTACCTACAAGGGCAAGGCGAAGCACACCTACGGGTTCGCGGCCGTGGCCTACGACAACTTGGGCAACGCGCTGCCGCCGCCCACCGTGGCGCAAGCGACGACCCAGGTCTAATTGTTGGCGACCGTTTCGGACCGTGGTAGACTATGCGAAGCCGTCTTCGCACCGAACCATCGCCCCTTGCCTCTGCCGATTGACCGCTTCATCCTCGTGGACTCGCTTTGCTGGAGCCAGGAATGTTTGTTCAGTCATGGGCCAGACGGGCTCTCGCGCGCTCTTTCTCCACACCCCGAGCGACTACTCGACGCGCGGTTCGGCTCGCGGTGACGCCGCTCGAGGATCGCAGCGTGCCGTCGACGTTCCGCTGGGTGAACCCCGCGAGCGGTGACTTTGGCACGGCGAGCAACTGGCAGGATCAGGCGGGCAATCCGGGCGTGCCCAGCACTGACGACGACGCGCTCATTTTGAATTCGGCGATCACGGTAACGTCGAGCACGGTGAACGCGGTGTACAACTTGACGTCGACTGCGACGCTCGACATCACCGGCGGGCTGTTGAGCGTGGCGCACGGCAACCTCATCGGACCGCTTGACATTGCCGGAGGTGGTTTCGATGTGCACGGGAGGGTGACGGTCGGTACGGTGGTTCTATCTGGGGGGACCCTGAATGCGGCCGGCCAGGTCACCGTGACCTCGGACATGTCGTGGACGGGCGGGACGGTTGACTCCGCGGGCGGGACAGTCGGAGCCGCGCTGAACATTGCAAAGGGTGCAACGCTTGCCATCAGCGGCGCGGCCCTGAAAGTGCTCGACGATTCGACTTTGACCAATGCGGGAACCGTGACATGGGCCGGTAGCGGTGGGTTCGAATTTCGGCACTATGCGACCGTCGTCAATAATGGCCTGTTTACCGATCAGGCCGACCACACGGCGACCTTTGTCGGCATCGGCAGTGAAGTCGCAACGCTGCGCAACGCCGGCACGTTCCAAAAGGAAGGCGGCGCCGGCATCACGGATATCGGTGTGGTCCTCGACAACACCGGAACGGTGCGAGCCAAGTCGGGCACGCTGCGATTCAGCGCCGACGTGACGCAGGTGCAGTCGTTCGAACTCGATGGTGGCACGTGGTATGTCGGCGCCGGCGCGAAGCTTGATTTTTCGACCGACCCCTTCGATGCAGTTGCGACGTCTGTCACGCTTGAGGGCCCCGGCGCCATCTTCACTCCCCTGGTCGGATTGAACTTCAACTCTGGCGACTTCACGCTCACCAACGGCGCCACTCTGACGACCACGACCAGCTTGTTCAGCCCAGGCAAGTTGACCGTTGGCCCGGCCTCGGGTCTGACATTGACTAGCCTGGACTTGAGTTCGAGTTCGCGGCTGACGTTCGAAATCGCCGGTCGACCGGCGAGCTTTCAATTTGGCCGCATCGCGCTGACCAGTTCGGGCTTCTTCGATGGCGCGCTCGCGGTCAACGTGGTTCCGGGCGCCGATACGCTGAATGCCGATGTCTACACCCTCATCACCGGTTCGAGCATCAGCGGCACATTTGACAGCGTTTCGCAGAGTGGCGCCGGGACGGTGGCGCCGTTCAACGTGTCAGTAAACGCGACCACGTTGAAGGCGACCGCGACGACGGACCTCACCGATCTCGCGGTCACGACCGTTACGGCGCCGCTCGCCGCGGCTGCGCCCGGCGATCCCGTGGCCATCAGTTGGACCGTCAAGAACAATGCCACGGTCGCCACCACGGCCACCGACTGGACCGACTCGGTCTATGTGTCAACGTCGCCGACGTTCGACGCGACGGCCACTCTCGTCAGCCAGGTCCCGCACTCGGGCACGTTGGCAGCCGGCGCAAGCTACATCGGCAACTATCTCGGCCCGCTGCCCGGCGTGCCCGTTGGCGATTACTACGTTTTTGTGCGAAGCGACGCCGGGCAAACGGTTGCGGACGCCGATCGGACAAACAATCTTGCGGCCAGCGTCCTCACGTTCATGGTGAATCCGCCCACGCTGTTGACGCTCGGCGTGTCCACGCCCAGCACGGTCGCCGCCGACCGGGATGCCTGGTATCGCGTCGATGCGCCCGGCGGCACGGGCCTCGTGGTCACGGCTTCGTTCGCGGTGGTCGGCGGCGGTGAGTTGTATGTCGGCTACAGCGAGTTCCCGCAGGTGGACTCGGCGATCGGAAGTGCGACCGACGCTTCGACCGCGACTGAGCAAGTGGTTCTGCCAGCAACGCAGGCCGGCACCTATTACTTGCGCGTGCATGGTCTGGCCGGCGGGATGTTCAACATCCAGGCCGACACGGTGGCCTTCAGCATCACCAAACTCGTCAATACAAGCGGCGGCAACACCGGTTCGGCGACGCTCACCGTTCACGGTGTCGGCTTCACGCCCAACACGACCGTGACCCTGACGCCGACCGGGGGGGGGACGGCACGGGCGGCGACAAAGGTTCTCTATGTCGATAGCGACACCGTCTATGCCACGTTCGACCTCAAGGGGCTGGCCACGGGCGGCTACGACGTGACCGCGACCGATGGTACGCACAGTGCAACCAGCGTGGGCGGCTACACCGTGACGAACGCCACCGCCGGCAAGCTCAGTTATCAGATCATCCAGCCAGCCACAGTTGGTCAGAACCGAATGACCTATGCCTATGTCGAGTTCACCAACAACGGCGGGACCGACATTCCGGCCCCGCTTCTCGTCCTCGAATCGACGGGCTTTTCCGCGTCGCTCAATCTCGTCGGCGAGCCTCCGTCTGAAGAGTCGTTCTCCGGCGACTGGATCTATTTCCTGCCGACCAGCACCGATGCACCGGCCGGCCTCATCCCGCCGGGATATCGCGGGCGCATCCCAGTCGCGATCAGCACAACGGCAAGCGCGGGCTCGACAATTGACTTGACGTTGTCCGAAGTCAATTCCGGCAAGCCCATTCCGTGGTCCGACTTCGACTACATCGTGCAGATCCCGGACCAGGGCTTTCACTCGCCCGCCGAGCGTGCGATCTATGCGAACTTTGTCGCGGGCGTTGGCAAGACCTCGGACACCTACGCCGCGGCGTTGCGAGACGCAGCTACGTACCTGGCCATGGCCGGCACACCGATCCGCGACGCCGGGGCCTTGATCGCGTACTTGCTGCGCCAGGCCGACACGTCGTTCCCAACGCGGACCCTCGACCGGGTTACGGACGCGTCATTCCCGGCGCCGGGTCTTGGCCTGAGTTTCACTCGCGATTTTGTCCCGTCCGTTCAGGGCCGATACCGGTCCGGACGACTTGGCAACGGGTGGGTCGACAACTGGGACATCAGCGTCAAGTGGGATGGCTTCAGCACCAAGGCCCGGGTTTACACCGCCGGGATCATGAAGGAGTACACGAGCCCGATCTTCAACGGCACCACCTACTACTCCTCGGATGGCGAGGACGTGTTGACATACGATGGCACGCGCTTCGTATTGACTGCGCACGATGGATCCGTGACGGCGTTCCGTGCCGACAAGCAACTCGACTACCTGCAGGCCCCCGATGGAACGCGGGTCACCGCCGGATACGACGTGGCGAACCACCTGGCGAGCCTGACGCATTCGAGTGGCCGGGCTCTGACGTTCACCGCGAACAAGGCCGGCTTGATCACGAGCGTGACCGATCCCGGCGGACTGTTGACGACGTTCAAGTATTCAACCACCCACCTGATGTCCGCCACCGGACCGGACGGGACCGAGAAATACACATACAAGGGCGGTCCCGCGGGCGCCAAGAACGCGCTGACGTCGATCACAGCGCCCAGCGGCGTGAAGAGCGTTTACGTGTACGACAAGCAGGGCCGATTGACGAGCCGCACCATTGGCAAGACGCAAGCGGTGGTTTACACCTACGGACCGGGCGGCGGGGTGACGGCCACGCCGGCCGGGGGCACGAGCGTAACGCTGGTGTCGGACTTCGAAGGGCGCACCGCCAGTTTGCGCGACAACACTGGCTCGGACCTCCGGATGAGCTTCGACGCGAGCGGCCGAGTGGCCCGCACCGAAACGGCCGCCGGGCAAATCTGGACGCAGGTGCGCAATGACGACGGGCATGTGACCGCCATTACCGACCCGCTGGGCCACACGGTCCAGTACAGCTACCAGGACAATTTTCTGACGGGCTACACCGACGCGCGCGGGTTTAACACTAGCTATCAGATCGACGCCACTGGCAATCGGATCGCGATTGCGCATCCGGGCGGCGGGACGGAGAAATTCATTTACGATCCGGCTGGCGTGCTCGTCGAATCGATCAACCGCCGCGGCAACGCGGTCCAGACGATCACCAATGCCGACGGTCAGATCACCCGCCGCATCTTCGCCGACGGCAGTCATACGGACTATGTGCTCGATCCACGCGGCAACGTGGCCTCGGTCACGGACTCGGTCGGCGGCACCACGACGATGACATATTTCGCCAACGACCTCTTGCAGAAAGTTACCTATCCGAATGGGAAATCGCTCGAATTCACCTACGACAAGGGCGGCCGCCGCGCCACCATGGTCGAATCGGGCGGATTCACGACGGCCTATGTCTATGACGCCGCGGACCGCCTCGCGGGGTTGCGCGACGGCACGGGCGCAACCATCGTGAATTACACTTACGACGCCAGCGGCCGCCCCAGCCGCAAGGACAACGCCAACGGCACATTCACGATGTACGCCTACGACCCATTCGGCCGAATTCAGTCGATCGTGAACCATGCCACGGATGCGACAGCCCATTCCCAGTTCGATTACACGTACGATGCCGCCGGCAATGTCGCGACCATGACGACCGCCGGCGTGACGACGACCTACGGCTACGACCTCACCGGACAGTTGACGTCGGTGACCATGCCGGGCCGGACGATCATTTACGCGTATGACGCGGCAGGCAATCGCACGTCGGTGACGGACAATGGTGTGCCGACGAATTACACGGTCAACAATGAGAATCAGGTCACCGTTGCCGGGACCACGACATTTACCTACGACGCCGACGGCAACCGCCAGACGATGACGGACGCCGGCGGAATGACGACGTACACCTGGGACGATCTGAACCGACTGACCGGCGTCACCTCGCCCACGGACACGTTTGCCTACACGTACGATTCGTTCCAGAACCTTTTGGACGAGACGCGGAATGGACAGACGACGACCAACGTCACGGACCCGATTGGGCTTGGGACCGTTACTGCCCAGTACGGCCCGGGCGGGCTCCTCGCACACTACGTCAGCGGGCTTGGCCTGGAGGCACGCGTCGATGGAGCCGGAGCCAAAGCGTTTTACGATTTCGACCGGATCGGCTCGGTTGTGGGAATGACCGACTCGACCGGGGCATATGTGAATCGTTACGCGTACCTGCCGTTCGGAGAGACGACCACGCTCGCGGCGGCGTTAGCCAATCCGTTCACCTACGTGGGTCGATGGGGCGTTTCGTCGGACGGCAACGGCCTGTTCAACATGCGTGCCCGGAGTTATGACCCGACGACGGGCGGGTTCGTGTCCGACGATCCGCTCGGGATCGACGCGGGAGACCCGAACATTCGCCGGTACGCGGGCAACAACCCGGGCAACCTGATCGATCCGACTGGGCTGAGCTGCACGGATGACGAGATCGCGGCCCTGGAGGCCGACATCGCCCGCAGTGACGCCATCAAGGCCAAGTACGACGGCGAGATGAAAGCTTATCACACGTATGAACAATACCTTCTCCAAAACCACGGGACGGTCAACTTGCCCGGCTTTGGAGCGGCCACTTTGAATGACGTTGTGAAGCTGAAAGAACAAACGCAGCGGCAATACAACAAGTACGGCTATGGTGATTGGAAGCAGGAGGCCAAGAATCAAGCGGCACGCAAGAAGCGCCTCGAGGACTGCAAGAAGGAAAAAGAGAAGAAGAAGCACCACCCTGACCTGCAGGAAGCGTCGCCAGGACGACCCCCGGTGCCAAAGACCAAGAAGCCGCCGCAGACGCCGCCCCAGCACACAGTTGTCGAGGTCCCGCCGCTCATCGTCAACCCGCCGGCCGGGCCCGGCGGGACCATCCCGAAAAAGAAACCGCTGCCGTACTCGGTCGATGTGGTCAACCCATCGACCGACAAAGCCGTGCACAGCTTGCACGTGACTCAGCAACTCGACTCCGACCTGGACTTCAACACGTTTGAATTCGGCGGCATGGACTTGGGCGCGGTCATCGTCGACGTCCCTGCGGGCCGGTCGTCGTACCAGACACGTGTGGACGCGCGCGAGTTTCAGGGCATCTACGTGGACGTGAAAGCGGGGATCAACAGGAGCACCGGGGTGGTCACCTGGGACATCACCGCCATCGATCCGGTGACTCTGCACGTACCTCAGTCCGGTGACTTCGGCCTACTATCCCCGGACACTTTCACCAAGGGGTCGCTCTTCTACACCGTCGGCGTCCTCAATAGCGTGGCGAACGGGGCAAGCATCGATTCCTCGGCAACGATCACCGTTGACGGCGGTAGTCCGGTCGTCACGCCGAACGTGTCGTCTCCTGTCGATGCCTCGGGTCCAACCACGACCGTTAACCCGCTGCCGGCCAAGTCGCCGGCCAGCTTCAAGGTGGGCTGGTCGGCAACGGACACGAACGGCGTGGCGTTCTACGACGTCTTCGTCTCGGTGGATGGCGCCTCGTTCGTCCTCTGGCTTGGGAGCACAACCGTCACGACCGCCACCTACAAGGGCAAGGCGCATCACACGTATGGCTTTGCCGTGGTCGCTCACGACAATGTCGGCAACGAGACGCCGTTCCCCGGTGCGCAAGCGACGACGAGCACTTGACCCGAATGCGGCAAACCCCGCCTGGACCGGCAGAGACAGCGTTCGGTCACGTTGATCCCGAAGGGATCGCAGAAAGTAGCCGGAGGTCGAGCTGACGCTCGACCTCCGGCATGCGTGGCCTTGCCAATCGACCCCGACTGGGGTCGCAGAACGTCACGCCATCAAGAAACGTCGATCGTTGCCGGAAAACCGCGTTCTGCGACCCGTTCCGGGTCGACCCCATATTTATCGAGGATTCCTAATTTCTGTGATCCCTTCGGGATCACGACGAAAAAAACGCTATTTCCCCTTTGCCTTCGGCTCCGCCAGCCGCTTCTTGAGGTCCGCGAGGGTGGCCCGGACTTCCGTCACGTCCACACACTGATTCAGCGCTATCTCGGATATCGCGATGAGTTCGCCGAACCGGTTGACAACAGGCCCGCCGCTGTCGCGTGGACCGAGGGCGTTCGTCACGGTGACCGTTTTGCACTTGATGCGAATGTCCTTCTCCCCGCCTTGAACGACGAGTTCCTCGTTGCCGACCGCGCGGACCTTACCCTCTGTGATGCCGAAAACGCGGACAGCCATGCTGCCAAAGGTCCACTCCGCTTCCCCGACTTCCGGGCTGGCCTTGGCAAGACGGATCGGCCGGGCCGTTGGCGGTAGCTTTTCTAACTGAACAATTGCAAGGTCCCGCTTCGGGTCGCGATGTACGACGTTGCCGCGAATCGCTTGACCCGCGGCGGCCGCGTCGAGGTACAACTTGCCAGCGGTCTCGATCGACCCGTCCTTCGCGTGGGTGGGGAATTGCGCCCGGACCTCATCCGCTGCCCCGAGCACATGATTAGCAGTTAGCACATATCGATTTTCGACGTTGACTAGGGCCCCGGACGCCGCATGCGGCCTGTCTTTGTCCGGGACGATCATGAATAACACCGAATCGATGACTTTCTTTTGGACAATCTTGCCCGGATCTTTGAGCCAGTCGTCCATGTCGGCCAGGAAGCCCCGGACCTCGGTCACGTCGATGAAGACGGGCATCCAGGATGCGCTGACGCCTCCGGTTTCGCTGACCGCGACCAGCTCGCCCTGCTTGTTGATTAGCGGGCCACCGGAGTCGCCTGGGGCCATCGCATTGGTCGCGATAACCATTCGGCACGGGATGCGAAGAATCTCGTCGTTGCCGCCGATCCTAAGGTCTTCGTTGCCGACGGCTCGGACGCTGCTGTCGGTGAAGCTGAAAAGCTGGTTGACCGCCCCTGGGGAGCCAATGCTGAAAGTCGACTCACGCAGCGCTGGGCTGCCCTTGGCCAGCGGCATTTCCTTGGCGGTATCTGGAAGCCGATCCACTTGAATGATCGCCAGGTCGCGCGACTCGTCGCGATACACGAGCGTCCCTCTGATCGCCTCCCCGGTCGAGACTCGGTCGACGTATTTCTTCTTGTCCGTCACAATGGTCTCGTCCTTCTGATGGAGCGGAAATTGGACGTGGATCTTGTCGGCGTCGTCAAGCGCGTGGTAGTTGGTCAAGACGTAGCGCTTGGTCCTGTCGATCAGCGTCCCGGACGCCATCGCAACTCCGCCCTTCACGGACGCGGTGATGAACGCCACTGAATCGACCGACTTACGGAAGAGAGCGACGGTGTCGGTCTGGTCGTCGGCCCATAACCGTTTGGAAGGGCCGATCGCCATGAAGATGCAGGCAATGATGATCGGCGACCGCATGGGAACGCTCCGTTCAAAGACGTGCTTCATTCCTCGTCCACGATACCGGATAGCTGATCCCGTGGCGGCGACATTCCGAGGTTGCCGATTGACCCCGGCAAGATCGAAATCTTGCCGCCACGACGTGCCCTCGCGACTTCAAAGAAATGAGAAATACGTTCAGGGGGGTGTGCGGCACGCGAACGTATCGCAATGGCAAAAGACCAGAATGCTTCGACGCCATGCCAAAATGACAGTCGCCGAGGAGATTTCGGCAGAGCAGGCGGCGCATAAGCAATTAAAAGCAAACGACTTGCGCGCCGAGCGAATCCTTCTCGGTACGTGGCACTCCAATTGCTTGAAGCATGTCAACTGATTCCAAGACATCATCCGATTCGTTCAGCGAGAAGCTGAACCGGTCGGTTCCATTACGAACATGAAGCCCCGCACTGGGGAACGAAAGAAGGAGCCCGCTCATGGCGAAAGACAAAATCATCGGCATCGACCTAGGGACGACGAACTCAGTCGTGGCCGTGTTGGAAGAGAACGGCGAAGTGAAGGTGATCCCCAATCAAGAGGGGAACCGGATCACTCCGTCCGTGGTTGCGTTTACCGATAAGGCGGAGCGGCTCGTGGGCGATCCCGCGAAGCGGCAAGCGGCGCTGAACCCGAAGCGGACGATTTATTCGATCAAGCGCTTCATGGGCCGGCGCCATGAAGAGGTTGAGAGCGAAGAGAAGCTCGTTCCATACAAGATCGTCGGCGGGCGCAAGGACCTTGTGAAGGTGGAGATCGACGGCAAACCGTATTCGCCGCCGGAAGTGTCGGCGATGATCCTGCGCAAGCTCAAGGAGTCGGCCGAGGCCTACCTGGGCCACACCGTTCGCAAGGCGGTCATCACGGTGCCGGCGTACTTCAACGACGCTCAGCGGCAGGCGACCATTGATGCCGCGTCGATCGCCGGTTTCGACACCGAATGGGAAATTGAAGATCCGAAGACGCAGAAGAAGACCAAGCAGCGGATGCGCATCATCAATGAGCCGACCGCGGCCTCGTTGGCGTATGCCATCGACAAAAAGAAGAACGAAAAGATCGCGGTTTTCGATCTCGGCGGCGGCACGTTCGATATCTCGATCCTGTCGATCGACGACGAAGGCACCTTCCAGGTGAAGGCGACGAATGGCGACACCCATCTGGGCGGCGATAACTTCGACGATGTGCTGATCGAGTGGATCTGCGACCAGTTCAAGAAGGACAACGGCATCGACCTGCGGAAGGACGCGACGGCCCTGCAGCGCATCAAGGAGACGGCCGAGCGCGTCAAGAAGGATCTGTCGAGCCAAACGACGGCGGACATCAACCTGCCGTTCATCACGATGGATCAGTCCGGGCCGAAGCACATCATGATGTCGCTGACGCGGGCCAAGTTCGAGCAGATGGTCGAGCACCTGATCGACCGCTGCAAGAAGCCGGTCCTCGACGCCATGAAGGACGCGGGCCTGACTGCGGGCCAGATCGACGAGATCGTCATGGTCGGCGGCATGACGCGTATGCCGCGCGTGCTGCAACTCGTGAAGGAGATCTTTGGCAAAGCCGGTCACCAGGGTGTGAACCCGGACGAGGTGGTCGCGGTGGGCGCTGCGATCCAGGGCGCTCAGCTCCTGATGGGCAGCCAATCGTCGATCCTGCTCTTGGACGTGACGCCGTTGAGCCTCGGCATCGAGACGGAAGGCGGCGTGATGAGCGTGCTGATCCCGCGCAACACGACGATCCCGAAGAAGGCGAGCCAGACATATACGACGGCCTCGGACAACCAGCCGGGCGTACACATTCAGGTGTTCCAGGGCGAACGGCCGTTGACGCAACACAACAAGAAGATCGGCGACTTCCACCTGGAAGGGATTCCGCCGGCCCCGCGTGGTGTGCCGCAGGTCGAGGTGACTTTTGACATCGACGCCAACGGAGTGTTAAACGTGACGGCCAAGGACAAGACGTCCGGCAAGGAAAGCAACGTGCGGATCGAGAACTCGTCGGGCATGAGTGCCGACGAGGTCGAGAAGATGAAGCGCGACGCCGACCTGCACGCCGACGAGGACAAGCGCCGCCGCGAGCTGATCGACGAAAAGAACAAGGCCGACAGCCTGGTTTACCAAGTCGAGAAGATGCTCAAGGAAACGGGCGACAAGATGTCGGACGCCGACAAGGCCCCGATCACCGCGGCCGTCGAGAAAGTGAAGAAGGCGAAGGAAGGCGACGACCTGAACGCACTCAAGAGCGCCTTCGGCGAACTGGAGCAGGCGGCTCAAGCCATGGCGATGGCCCAGGCCAAAGCCCAGCAAGCCGGCGGCCCCGGCCCGCAAGGCGCTGGCCAAGGCCCGCCAACGGCCGGCAAGCCGGATGACGTGGTCGATGCGGAGTTTGAAGTGAAGTAACCGATCGAGAAATCGTTTAGCGGGCGTCCCAGCGGGACGCCCGCTATCCTCTGGTAAGATGCCCTGGCCCGCCGGGGACGAATGGTGCCCGACGATCCCGCATTCAACGACTTCATCCGTCGCGTCCGAGCTGGCGATGCGGCGGCGGCGGAGGCGTTGGTCAAGCAATACGGTGAAAAGGTCCGTCGGGAAGCACGGGCACGGACCACCGATCCGCGGTTGCGGCAGGTGTTCGATTCGGTCGATATCTGCCAGTCGGTGCTTGGCAGTTTTTTCGCTGGTGCCGCCGCGGGACAATTTGAGCTAAACCGGCCGGACGATCTGGTTCACCTTCTCGCCGGCATGGCGCGAAATAAGGTGGCGCACCAGGCCCGCAAGCAACGGGCGGCTCGGCGTGACGTCCGCAAATCGCGACCGCTCGACTTGTCGGTGTTCGAACCGCCCGCCAGCGACCCGAGCCCGAGCCAGGCGGTCGCAGGGGCCGATCTGTTTGCCGCCTTCCGACAAAAGCTGACGGAGGAAGAGCGAGAGTTGGCCGACCGGCGGGCGAAGGGCGAGAGTTGGGAGCAAGTCGCGGACGCGATGGGTGGGACCGTTCAAGGTCGCCGGAAGCAACTTGAGCGGGCCATCGCCCGCGTGACTGGTGAACTTGGATTGAACAATTCGAAAGTCGAATAGCCCCGATCCCTTCCATAGGCGTCGGGGCGGGCCGCAAATTACAGAACGATCGTCATCCAACCCCACGGCATCGGGATCACGAACTTGTAGTGCACCGTCCACCAGTAATGGTGTGCGTGGTAGATCGGGAAGTAGAACTTCGGGGCCGGCGTCATGAGGTGAACGACAGGTGCCGGCTTCAGTTGCGGCAATACTGTGACCGGCTTGACCACGGGTTTGATGGTCGGGGCCACTTTGACCGGGGCCGGCTTGGCCGGGATTGCGACTTTCGCCGGCGTGGCTTTCTTGACCGGAGCCGGAACCTTCACCACAAGGGCCTTCTTGGCGGGAACTACTTTCACGGCCGGCGCGTGCTTGACGACGGGCTTCTTGGTCGGGTGCGGGAAAGCGTTGGCGTTCGCGGCGAAGATGGTCAGGGCGAAGACGGCGGTGAGGAGCGTGCGGGTCATTGGTCGGCCTCAGGTCGGGTGTGTTGTGGGGTTTGTTGTCCCCGCCACCTTTCCCATTGCGGTCGTGAACTCGATGGGACATTAAAATCGAGAAAAATTGCAACTGCTGATATGGAAGCTACTTACGAATCTTTGGTCCGCCATATTCCTCGGGCACAGCGATGATCGATCGGACTTTCACGTCGCGGACGACCATGTCGCCATAGGAGATGAGAACCAGCTGTCCGTCCGTGACCGGCTCTCCTTTATGCCGCAGGTCAACGGCAGCAAACACTGCGCGCCCGTTGACGGCATGAAGGCTCGTGTCACCCAGACAAATCACCTCCATCCGGTTCCATTGACCTACCGGCTTTACCACGCCGCGGACGGCCGGTATGTTTTCGATCGTATCTGACCCAATCCGCGGAACGATCTTCCCGTTCCGCACCTCGCCAGGGGTGGCGTGGTCGTTGGGAGTCCAGGTGTTCAGTCTGCCAAAGACATTTGGCAAATGCATGGAGAGCTGAAAGCCCTGGTCGTTCGCCGCGGAGATGTGGTAGGACACGTTGCCGATTGGTTTGACAGGGTCTGGAGTTTGGACTTCGAGCGACAGGTGGAAATCGCGATACGATTGCGCCGACTCCAGTTTGGCCTTCTCACCCAGGCGCACGACAGTCTGTCCATTATCGACCGTGATCTGGCGCGGGCCAAACACGGCGGCCTTCCAATTGGCCGGGTCGCTGCCGACCATGAGCGGCCGCCACGGCCCCGGGGCCTTTGGCCGGCCAAGATCGATGAACTGAATGTCTGAGATGAGCACGCCCGCGGCTCCGCCAGTCGTCCAACCGATGACTCCCTCGGCGGGCAAGACGAAGAACTCATCATCAATAGAGTTCTCGCCATTGAGGCTAACAGTAACACGCTTGCCCTCACATCGGAGAACGACGGGCAGTTCTTTACCCGATGGCAACTTCGGAGCATCCGGCCCGCCGGGGTTGAACCAGCCCTTGCTCAACAGCGGCGACTTCGGGTTGGCCCCGCCCGTTCTAGCAGCCAGCGCCACGCCAGTCCCCGGCTTGAACTTGAGTTCGGCGCCGGCGAACGACCGAAGCTGGCCGTCCTCGTTCGGAGTTGCCCGGAACAGAACCGCGGGCGGAATACCCGCTTTCTCGTCATCCACGCGGATGCGGAACCGCAATTCGAAGTCGACATAAGGTCGTGAAGACCAAAGGACGGTGGGCTTACCCCCGCGCGCCCGTTCATTGAGCCGACCGTCGGACGCGTCCCAATTCGACTTGTCGCCCTCCCAGCCGGACAGATCGCTGGTAATGAATTGGGGACTCGGAGCTGGACTGTCGATCTTAGCGGGCGGGATTGTCGCAGCAGGCTTGACATCGTCAGGCACTTGGCGCGAGTCTGGCCGGGTCGCACGCCAGACGATGATGCCACTCGCCAGGATCGCCATGCAGATGCCGACGCCAATCACGAGCGGACGCCGGTTTCTGCGCGAGTGATTGGGAACTGCAGGAATCCGCTCGGTCGGTTCGCCGACTGCATCGACCGGCACGTCAAGCACCGCCAACGGAGCATCGACTGGCGACAATGCCGCAATCACCTCATTTGCGGAAGCGGGACGAGCCTTCGGATCTTTCGCCAGAAGCCGGTGCGTCAACTCGGCCAAGGCATCGGGCACATCGGGGTTCAGCGAGCGGACGTGCGGCACATCTTCGGTCGTCAGCCGAATGACCGCTTCGAACGCGGATGCGGCCGGGAATGGCAAGCGGCCGGTGAGCATCAAGTACAGCACAGCCCCGAGGCTATAGAGGTCAGTTCGATGGTCGACCTTGTCGCCGCGAGCCTGCTCCGGCGACATGAACGCCGGGGTGCCGACGGCTTGACCATCGGCCGTCAGCCCGATGTTGCTTTGCTGTTCGTGCACCAAGCCGAAATCGAGGAGCTTCACCCGCCCGCGTGGCGCTTCGAGCCATAAATTGGCAGGTTTGACGTCCCGATGGACTAGACCGATCTCATGGGCCGCGGCCAGCCCGGCGGCGGCCTCGCGGGCAATGCGCGTCGCTTGCGCGACCGTGGGCTGACCCTCGCCGCGCAGGTACTGCTCGAGCGACTGGCCGCGCAGGTACTCCATCGCGAGGAACGGACTGCCGCCGTCCTCGCCGACTTCATAGATGGGAGCGACGAAATCACTCTTCACTCGGGCGGCGGCACGCGCTTCACGCAGGAACCGCTCACGCGCGGCCGGCCGGGCGGCAAAGCTCGGCAGCATCACTTTCAGGGCGACATGGCGTTCAAGAGATGGATCGTACCCGAGAAACACGGCCCCCATCCCGCCCTTGCCCAGCAGCTTGAGGACGCGGTACTTCCCCAGGGTGCCGATATCGGACGGATGAGACGGCGCCGAAAGCAGCGGGTCGTCAGTCGAGGTGAGATCGGACACGGGCGGGCTCGCGAAACCACGGCGGGGACAGGATACCATACGTGCGGATGCCGAACCAGTGTTGGCCGGTTAGACATCCGCCCGCTTTGCTCCGCCGCCGCCCACGACAGTGGCAAGCAGCAATTCGAACGCGATCACCGCGAAGAGCACATAGATCACATAGCGCCACAGTTCGTTCGTCGAGTCCATGTCGGAATCCTGTTTCGCCTCTGCCGACTGGTCGACGAATGTCACCGGCGCCGACGGCAACAGGTCGCGGACGTGATCCTCGGTGATGCGCGTCGTGTCCGATTCTTCCGGCGCCAGATTGACCGCGAAGGTCAGGCTAGCCGATCGCCGATCGCCACGGCTGCCGTGAATGTCGGCGGTATAGTAACCGCGCGATCGTGTTCTTTCGAACATCGCCTCGGCCCGACCGCCGAAGCGCTCGAAGGTCAACTCCGTCTTGACGCCTTGCGGATCTGTGACCGTTCCGGATACGGGGGTCCAGGCGTTGGACACGCTGAAAGTGGCCGGGTCGTCGGCCGCAACGACATCGGGGCCTTCGGCATCAGACCGCCGTTGGGCGTAGTTCACCATTTGCAACATCAGCGGAACGAACTCGACACCATTGAGCGGCAAGTTGGTCCATTTCGCATTCGTCGGAAAGCTGGACAGGATCACCTTGCCGTCGCCAAATCGGCTTTCGACCAGAGCCGGCGAACGATCGGCAAACTCGGCGAGCACGACCGCATTACGCCCGGCGGATACGCTCAAGGCGAAGTGCTTTTTGATGGCCACCCGATCGAAATAGCGTAGGTCCGGCTGTGTGCTCGGATGAAAGGCCGTGAAGACCGGATGGTCGAAGTCGATGCGGGCGAGCCGGCGAAAAGTCTCCGGCTTGTCTGGATCGCCCACGGCCGCACCCATCTGAACCGGTGTCATGCGATCCTTGAGCGGCGGTGCCGTCGGGAAGAATGCCGTGTTGTAAACGTTCGGATCGACTTTGTCGCCCGGCAGAACAATCAGGCCGCCGCCATCCTGAACGTAGGATCGCAAAGCGGGATATGCGTAGCCGCTGACGGTGTGCAATGCGCCCGCGTTCGCCAGGATCACAACGGCAAATTCGTCGAGCTTCGTCTTGAGGCGGGCTTCGTCGAACCCGGCCCAGGCAGTTTCAACTTCCTCGGTTACGTCCAACGCCTGGGCGATCTCGCGTGTCGGATCGGGAACGTCCGCTTTCGCCGTCGAACGCTCGGCCGACAAGGCTGCACGCAGGTACAGGGTTTCGTTCTCGAATGGGTCGGCGTTCGGACCGCCATTGATGATGAGCACCTTGAGTTTCGGCTCGACGTGCAAGGTGAATTGAAAACGGTCGTCGTCGGGAAAAGCATCGGTCCCGCGAGTCGGCGCGATTTCAAAGCGGCCGCGAAGGACGCCCGTCTCGGACGGTACGTAGGGCGCCATCTTGCGCGTGACCGTCTCGTTCGGCTTCAGCTTGAGGGTCTGGCGTTGGACCTCCTTGTCATTGATCAGAAACGTAAGCGTCGTGTCGGCCGGTTCGTTCGAGGCGTTCATGACCCGCGCTTGCAATTCGACGGGCAACCCGGCGATCGCCCGTTGCCGCGGCGGCGCATTGCCGATGACCGCGAGGTTCGAGCGACTCTCTTTGGACCCGACGTCCACGAGGATGAACGGCGTCCCTTGCGGAAGCAAGCGCTCGGCGACCTGCTTTTGCCGTTCAATTTCTTTGAACGACCCCACTTGGGCATCGGTGATGAAGTAGACGAGCGGGTTCGCCGGCCGCTTGCGTTCGTCGCCGAAGATGCCGGTCAACGCGGCAAACAAATTCGCACGCGACGGACTCGTTTGCAAGCCGTCGACGCGGTCTTGCAGATCGGTGACCTCCGTGCTGAAGCGACTGAAGACTTCTTCAGGCCGACCCGTCACGCGGACGAGCGTCACGCGATCGTCGGGCGACAACTTCGCGACGACGGCCTTGGCCGATTCCTTGGCCCGATCGAAGGCCGATTGCCCCTTGGCCTGTGCATTCATGCTGGCGGAGCAATCGACAAGCAAGATTACATCACGCCCGGAGCCGCCTTGAAACAAGCCGCTGACGCGCTTGGCGACGGGCCGGGCCACGAGTGCGAGCAGCCCAAGGATGAAGAGCATCCGCAGCAAGGCGAGCAGAGCTTCGAGAAACTGCGTCCGGCGTCGCTGCTGGACGTAGGAGTCGAACAGGAAACGATAGGTGGACAGTTCGATTGTCCGCAGCCGTTGGAGGGTAAGCAAGTGCAGAGCGAGTGGAATGAGCGGCAGCGCGATAAGCAAGGCCAGCGGGATTGCGTGAACAAACGACATCGTGTGCGTCTCGGCAGGTAATTTCGTTGTAATGACCAATGACCAATGACCAATGACCAATTCCGAGGTTTGGAAGTTGGTCGTTGGTTGCCCCTGCCGCTAAACCGACTCCATTCTCCAACCACCTGAACCCGGTGCGCGCATGGCCTTCTTCGACGTTGCCAAGGTCCCGTTCGATCCCAACAGCAAGGACGCATTGGCGTTCCGACACTACAGCGCGGACGAGTTGGTCGAAGGCAAGTCGATGCGCGACCATCTGCGCTTCGCCGTCTGCTATTGGCATACGTTTCGAGGGACAGGCTCCGATCCATTCGGGCCGGGCTGTGCCGCGCGGCCGTGGGAGGACGGGACCGACAGCGTCGAGATGGCCGTCAAGCGCGTGCGCGTCGCCTTCGAATTCATGGAGAAGCTCGGTTGCCCCTTCTACTGTTTCCACGACCGAGACGTCGCGCCGGAAGGCAAAAACCTGGCGGAGACGAACAAGAACCTCGACACAGTTGTGAAGGTCCTCAAGGAGGAACAACAGCGGACGGGCATCAAGCTTCTGTGGGGCACGGCGAATCTGTTCTCGAACCGACGTTTTGTTCACGGGGCAAGCACCAGTTGCAATGCGGATGTGTTCGCTTACTCCGCGGCCCAGGTGAAGAAGGCGCTGGAGGTCACCAAGGAACTCGGCGGCGAGAACTATGTCTTCTGGGGCGGCCGCGAGGGGTATGTGACCTTGCTGAACACGGACATGAAGCGTGAGCTCGATCATTTCGGCAAGTTTTTGCACATGGCCGTCGACTACAAGAAGAAGATCGGATTCGGCGGCACGTTCCTCATCGAGCCGAAGCCGCATGAGCCGACGAGCCACCAATACGACTTCGATTGTGCCAACTCACTGGCATTCTTGAAGACCTACGGGCTCGACAAGGAATTCAAGTTCAACGTCGAGACCAACCACGCGACGCTCGCCAAGCACACGATGGGCCACGAACTCGTGTACGCGAGCATGCACGGCATGCTCGGCAGCGTCGACGCCAACCGCGGCGACCCGCTGCTCGGTTGGGACACCGATCAGTTCCCTGCGGACCTGTACCTAACGGCCCAAACGATGCTCGTGATCCTTGGCCAAGGCGGACTTGGCTCGGGCGGCCTGAACTTCGACGCGAAGGTTCGCCGCGAGAGTTTTGAACCAGTTGACCTGTTCCACGCGCACGTCGGCTCGATGGACGCCTTCGCTCAAGGCCTGAAGGTCGCGGCGGCGATGCGCAAGGACGGCGTCCTGAGTGACTTCGTCAAGCAGCGCTATGGATCGTGGGATTCCGGCGTTGGGGCGGAGATCGAGAAAGGCAAGGCGTCGTTCGAGACGCTGGAGAAATACATGCTGGAGAAGGGCGAGGTTGCCGCCAATGTCTCCGGCCGGCAAGAGTATCTCGAGAACGTGGTCAACCGTTACTATCGATAGTCAAGACTCACGCAGAGGCGCGGAGGCGCAGAGACCAATCCTCTCTGCACCTCCGCGCCTCTGCGTGAACTTTTTCAGGAGGATGACATGGCCAAGCAACATGCACCGGGGTTTCTGAAGCTCGTTCAGGACGCGAAGTCACGCGTCAAGGAATGTACGGTTGCCGACGTGAAGCAACGGCTCGACGCGGGCGACAAGTTCGTCCTGGTCGACGTGCGGGAAGAAAGCGAATGGGCCGCCGGGCACGCGGCGGGCGCCGTGCATCTGAGCAAGGGCGTCATTGAGCGCGACGTGGAGACCAAGATTCCCGACAAGGCGACGCCGCTCGTTCTTTATTGCGGCGGCGGCTTCCGATCCGCGCTGGTGGCGGACAACCTTCAGAAGATGGGCTACACGAACGTCATCAGCATGGACGGCGGCTGGCGCGGCTGGACGCAGGCGGGGATGCCGGTGGTAAGATAATTCCGGGGAAATCGCCAATGGACGTCATTGTCGAATTCCACCGGCATGCCGAGGAGCCATTGCGCGAGGCGATTGCGGCGCTGGCACGCCGCCGTCCGAATGGCGAGGCGATCGCCCGCCTGGCGCTTGAATTGATTCGTGATCAGTTTCAAAGAACGGCGGGCCAAACCCCGGACATGTTGGTTGATGAGAGCCTCAGGCCGCCAATTTACTGGTGGAATTTTGCCCGCGATTTCTGGATCTGATTCCTGGTCCAAGACTTCGGGTTTTGGCGCTGGCGTACTCGAAAAATCACATCTACGAGGTAGCGGAACGTCCGCCAGACCGAGTCGTTTCATCATCTCGTCGAAACTGATCGTGTCGTTGGATGTGTCGAGCCGCCGTTGCAACTCGGCTCGTTGTTCGTCGGTGAGCTTCGGTGGTTCGGTCGCTTTTGATCGATACTGTGGAATAACAAGGCCAACAATTTCGCCGGCATTATCGTGAACGGACCGCGGAAGGTACGCGTCGTCTTCGATTACGAGCGGCAACAACTGGTCAATCAAGTACCGCCGCTGCTCTGGGGTTGCCGTCGCAATCACCTTTTCCATTGTTGCGGCGTCGATCCCGCTCGCGACTTCCAGCGTAGCGTTCATGGTTCATCTCCCGTCCCGGCATTGTCTCATCCCGGCAACCGCTTCTACATCCCCGACTGCTCCTCGATCTTCCCATTGCGCCACGCCTTCCACAAGCTCCAGCGATAAAGCCATTGCGAACAGAACGTCAGACCCACGGTCGTAATGGCAAGTGCGCCGGCTAACTCCCAATTCGAGAAGCTCGTCAGCGGCGATTTCGCGAGGTTCGATCCTTCGGGCGGCATGCCCATCAGCGCACGACGCATGCCTTCGAGCCAGTAGGTCGTCGGCAGAGCCAGCGAAACCCCTTGCAGCCAGCGCGGCAACTCGGTCAGCGGGAAGATCACGCCGGAGAGCAGATACACGACGCCGGCGATGCCCTCACTCAGAAACATGCCATTGCGATGGGTGTTGAAAACCACCGACGCCAACATCATCCCCGCCGAATAAAGCATCGCCCCGCCGATCAGCAGGAAGGCTGCCAGCCACGCCCAGTCAATTCCCGCGGTAACCGACGACCGCACCTCGGCAAAGAGCAACATGCCGGCGACAACGGTCAGCCCGCCGCCGACGATGCCTTCCAGGGCCCGTGCAATCCCGCGGCCCAGCAAGTAAGTTTGCAGACGTGCCGGGCTGATGAAGATGTACTTCAACATTCCGTAATGCTCGCGGTCCGT
This sequence comes from Gemmataceae bacterium, assembly GCA_036266155.1. Classification (GTDB taxonomy): domain Bacteria; phylum Planctomycetota; class Planctomycetia; order Gemmatales; family Gemmataceae; genus SIAJ01. The sequence goes on from DATANR010000308.1 coordinate 36,915, forward strand.
GATGACCACGTAGCTCATGCCGAACATGACCGTGCCGACGAGGCCAAAGCAAGCATTCGAGACGTAAACGTAGGACAAATACTCTGGCGGTGTCTGCGCCACGGCCCGTGCCGCGAAGAACATGAACACGAGCACCAGCGAGCCGGTGATCGGCTTGATGATCAAATAGAGAGTGAAGAGCCACGGATCGGCCCAGTTGCTCTCGATCTGCCAGCCGAGCCAGGTGGACCAGCGGAGGGTGCGCAGCATGGATCACTCCCACCGGACCGTGAGCCGGCCCTCTTCACGCGACTTCCGCTCGAGGTAGTCGAGGCACCGCTTCGCGCTGCCGAGAAACACGGCTGCCAAAGCGACTAGGATCGCAATCTCATATTGAACTTCGACCACTCCTTCGGCGCGGAACAGGACTTGCCGCATCGCGTCCATGCCTGTGGCCAAGGGGATAAGCAAGGCTGCACCGGCCAGCGCTGTTGGGAACACCGACTTCAGCGGAAAGTTCATCCCGGTCAACAGGTAGACCGGTTCCTGAAGCAGGTTCACTGTGTGATAAGCCTCGCGGCCCCATAGGAGGAACAGCGAGGCAAACATCATTCCGAGGCCGTAGAGTGCGAGTAGCGTCAGGGCAAACACGGCAAAGAGAAGCCACCAGCTTGAGGGGTCGAAGGGCACCTGAAAGATCAGAATCCCCGCCGTGACGATCGCGGCGGCACGCACGGTCGTCGTCGTCATGCTCCCGAGCGCCATGCCGGCGAGGATCGCCATCATCGGGGCCGGCGACATGATGTACAGGCCCAGGTTGCCGCTGTCGCGTTCCCAGTAAAGATGCGCCCCCATCGCCCAGAGGACGTTCATCCAGAAGGTCGTCATCGCCGCCCCGAGAATCACGTAGCCGACGTACTCGCGCGGCGCCCCCATCGCTTGATAAGAGAACGCGAACGCGCTCACTGACAGCACCGGCAACACCGTCTCTTGAATCAGCCAGCTCTGGTTCCGGAACATCCACGCGGTTCGTGGATAAGCCCGTGCCAGCGCGGCTTTCGTGAAGAGTGCCAGCGACTCACGCATCGGGGCTGCCCTCCGTGTCGTCGATGCGATGGCCGACCAGTTCGATGAA
>DATANR010000309.1:0-37204 GCA_036266155.1 Gemmataceae bacterium
TGTCGCTAAGATTTCTAACAGCTGCGGTTTTTGCTCTTTCGAAGAGCTTCCATCCGTCTAGCGTCGCAAGACTCGCAGCACCCTCGGGCCCGATTTGGAGAATTCGTTCACCCTTAGGGTCTACAAATATCTTTGGGGTCACCGCGTTTCCGAGCGACAGCTCCGTGGGCCTTAAAGTAATGCCATTCAAGTCCCAAACTGAAACATTCCTTGCTGCTAGAGTGAACCATCGATCGTGACTCACATTTACCTCGAACCTACCCCGGAGGTCGCCCACCGATACTTTGATCGGTGTCGACTTAGGCATGAATAGTTGCTCATTCAGCTTCCAAAGAAGAGCAACCTGCTCATCAATGCCTTTTTGTCCCGGTATGGCGAAGACGATGAGCCAATTGCCGTCCGGACTGAAGCGCGCCGACCGGAAATTGAACTTCGTGCCGTCGATATCGCTTAGATCAAGAACTGTCCTGCGCGGTTCGGATTCCCCGCCGAGGTACCAAACGTGAATGGCGGAATTTGCGCCAATAGCAAGCCAGTCACGATCTGGAGCCGAGAGACCAACCGGAAGATTGGACCCTTTCGGCGCCGTCGGCAATGAAACATCCTCACAAGGCATGAGGTTTCCGGCCAAATTCCACACATAGAAACCCTGATTATTCCGCCGCTTCGCGACCAGCCAACGGCCGTCCGCACTAACATCCGGCCGATATACCGAGGTCATCCAAGACAGCGGCTTCTCGTCGATTTCAAGTTTCTTGTCCTTTGATGGAGGATCTGGCAGTTTCCGTCCTTTAGGGTCACCTGTACCCTCGGACCATGAAAATGTTTCCGCGCCGCGACCCTGTTGAAACATAACAATCGTCTTACCGCCCAAAGCGATGACCGGCGGAAAAACTTGCCTGTCATTGCCAACAGGAAATGATTTCGAAGGCTTGGTCTGCTTTATCAGCATTTCGGAACTAGCTTGAAATGGAACAGGCAATGGGATTGTTGGGAAGTAAATAGGGATTGCCGTCGGGTTCCATGCGTTGATTTCTGTTCCAGTCGAGACGACAAGTTGATTTGACGCTGAAAACCCCAACGGGATATTAGCCGCTTCAATTGGACGGGCTATCATCCGATAGCGGATTGCCCGAGTGCCGACATCATCGCCCGCGACGATCGGCCATAACTGAAGTGCTGCGCCATCGAATCCAGAGATGCCTGCCAGCCACCGCTCATCATTGCTGACCATAAACTCCTCGTCAACCCAGCCCGCAAGCCGTCCACGCCGGACGGGTTGACCCTCGCCAAGTTTCCATAATTGTGATGTTTGATCGGAATTTCGGACAAGGACCCATCGCTTGTCCTTGCTAAGCGCGAAGTCGACCAGGGCCTCGGACTCGGGAGCCGCCGACTTTGCGTATTCAGTGATTGCATCATCCGTCGATGGATTCCATGTTCGGACTTCGCGATTGGCATCAACCATCATCACACGGCGCGCACCACGAGGGGATCGAATTAATTCGGCGCGACATGATGGGTTTCCCAGGATCAATGGCTCTACGGTGCGGCTAAATTGACCCAGATCCCACGCTCGAACTGAACCGTCTCCGGCAATACTGACGAGCCAGCGACCATCGGAGGTTAACTCAACACCGGTCACTGCCGCATCGTGTCCGCAAAGGTTTACCGGTGGCTCTGTAGCGGCAAACCAGAGGTCCCATACTCTGATAATATTTTGCGGTCCAGGCGCTACTAACCATCGACCGTCCTCGCTGACTTTGAAATTCGTTACCTCCCCAGTCTGTGACATGTAAGGCTCAGACTGCAACAGATCAGTCGAGTCACCGTATCGTTCTGAGCCGTCTTCTGTCTCCAAGTTGTTGTTCCATGTCCAAAGACGAATGACCGATGTTGCCGCTTCCGAACAGCGGACTAACACGCGCCTGCCGCCTTGGGCAACAACTACCTGGGTCGAGTTTGTTGGACTGACGTTTTTCAGTCGCCATCCCTTGGCGCTCGCCGCGGAAAGGTCATATAGGTTTCCAATCCCGTTACGTACACCGGTTAATCCTCTCCCCGTTTGGGGATTTGGCAGATCATCCACATTCTCCACCGACGTCATCGGGTCAATATTTGCAGTCGGCCGCGAAACTGCGATAGCCCAGATTCCGCGGGCGTCCGTAATTACTGATTGAAGTTTTTGCGCCGCGCTGGTTGTAGCCAGATTCGAATCTTTTCCGCTGTCTGCGCTCAATGAGAACTGCTCCGGCACCGTTTCCCAAGGCCTACCACTTGTAAGGCTCCACCGCAATACTGATCCATCACTACAAACGACTGCGAGATAAGAACCATCGATCGAGAATTCACCGCTGCGCATCGCTGAAGCAGACTTGTTCTGAGTTTTTGGCAAACTGACTTGTTTGGCGATTGGAGAATCGCCTGCCTTCACCTGAGCGAGATTGACTACGAACGGCGTACCGTCCGCGCGGAACACAGCCAGCCAGCGGTTGCGCTCCTTGACTTTTCTTGCAAATGCGACATTGCGAAAGAAACTGTCATCGACTGGACATTTGAATGAGCCAGGCCTATTGTCGTTCGGGTTTGTCTGGGTCAAATCCCAAAGCTGCAAAGTCACATCGTTCGACGTCTTACCCAGTCCTTTTGCACAGATCCATTCGCCATCGCTGTCCAACGTCAGTTCGCCAAACTTTTCTTGGTTCGGCGTTTCCAATTTGATTCCGTCTAACTTGTCGTGGAATTTCGCCGTTAAATCCCATAATCGAACTTCGCCTTCACGACTTTGAGCAATCAACCAGCGGCCATTGGAGCTAACCAGGAGCCTTTTAAAGGCCGGTCTACTATTCTTGCCGAGCCAGATCGGGGTGCCGCCAAGTTTGCCAGCGCGCGCGGCAGCGATGGGAGCTTGCCAGAGAAACATTTCGCCTTCGCTGTCCGCTATGCACACCCAACTGATTTCGTGCTGCTCATTTGTAGCGGTAACGACTTTCGATAACCGTCGATTGGGAAGGTAGCCAACAGGCAGTCCGCCTAGATTGACCATCGCTTGGCGCAAGCCAAGTGCCGCCTCGGGAAGTATTTCAGGCTGATCGCTTTTCCGCGATTGCTCCGTAGCCTCGACGGCTAACGCAAGAGCCTTTCCTGGTTCGAGAGCGGCAGCGTTGTGGGCCTGTATGCCAATTAACAGTGTTTGGGCTCGCTTTGTCTCGCTATCGGCTTTTTCTTTTTCTGCCTTCGCTATTCCCGTTTGGTTTTCCGCTTCCTTCGTCTTGGCGGTCGCGATCACTTCTTGCTGATGGGCCTTTTGTTCTTGCTCGTGGGCCTCTTTTTCTTGCCTCCGGGCCTCGCCAGTGGCCGTCACCGCCCAGATAGTCAGGCCTACAAAAACAAAACACACGAGACAGACGAAAACAAAAGCCTGATTTTTCCACAGCCGCCATAGATCCGCTCTTTTGCTCTTCCGGATTAGATTGTCCACGAGCTTCAAACCACCCTCGTCAATCTTGGGAAAATACCGTTTTGCCCAAGCTGACGTCGGCCGGACTCGATCCCTCCATTCCTCAGCCTCCCGAAGCTGCGCATGACTTAACGGCTCCTCGCGATTATCGTTGAGCTTGATTGCCGTATCCACGAGCCGACGATATTTGTCAGCCCATTGGGCCTCTTCGGCGACCCAGTTCTTCAGGCTTTGCCACTGGCGAATCAGGCTCTCATGCGAAATGTCCAACAACTTGTCGGCAGTGAGCGGAACACTTGGAGCCGGTGTCAAGAAATTGACTCCGGTTGCTCGAAACGCGTCAGCGACCTTTTCTACCTCGGCCACTGGTGTCTCAGCAACATCCGCGACGACTTGGACCTTGACCGGTCGTCGAACGTCGCGTCGTCGAATGTCTTGTTCACCTGGATCGGGCTCGCACAGACAACGAAACATCACCTCGGTAAGTCGTTGTTGCTTGGTCGCCAAGCCTTTGTAAATCTCCTGGCCATGATGATCCAACGCGTTCGTTTTGCCGACCATTTTCCCGTATTTTTCGAGATCGAGTATCGGACCGGCGGGACCCGGGTCGGCTTTGATCGCTTTGTCCCATAAACGCATCAGCGCATGCTGCATGAGGGGCAATTGGTCGAAGTCGTCTCCCATGTCGTTCAAAAGCCGTCGAACGAGGTCTTCCTTGACTTCGCCTCCTTCGACACGAGCCGGCAATTCGATGGCCTCGCGCGTTTGCTCTCGCGTCAATCGCGGGATGAGGAACTGACTGTCGCTGATTGCTTCGGGCAGGTCGGAAAACAGGACGCAGTCGCCGAGGTAGTCCGACCGCATGGTCAGGACTACATAGACCGGCAGCGACGGCGTTTTCGCGGTCCGTAACAGCAAAGCGACAAACGCCGCCGCTTCATTGGGGTCATGGTCACGATGGAAGCGGAAAATCTCTTCGAACTGATCGACCAGTAGAAGCAATTGGCGACCATCGGGGATTAGACGCGTGGCGTTCGGTCCCCAATATTCACTCACTGTTTTCGCCAGCCCAAAGGGGCCGCGGCGAAGATTGGCCAGGATGCCATCCCGAGCATCCGCGGCGGCATCACTCTTCGAAGCGTCGGCCGGCCATCCGGCACGTACGAGCGCGTCCGCCAGATTGCTAAGGGGGCGAGCCCCCGGCTCGAAGGCAGCAATCCGCCATCCGGCGCCGACTTGCGTCATGCGGCCGGCCATTAAGGCCGACATCATGCCCGCCCGAGCCAGCGACGACTTGCCACAACCAGATGCGCCCACCAGTGCCAAGAATCGATTGTCACCCAAGCGCTGCAGGATTCGGTCAACTTGTTCGTCTCGGCCGAAAAACAAGTCAGCGTCCTGCACGTCAAAGCGTCGGAGGCCAGGATAAGGATTGCGGAAACTCATGCGTCCCTCCTTGTGGCTCGCACGCGTTTCAGAAACAGGTCAATCTCTTCGGCGCGCAGTCCATCGGCACACCGTAGGACGTGATAGTTCAAAGACCTGATTCCAAGGTCGCCCTTGGGTGGTTCTGGGGGCGGGCCTTCATAGACGTCGATCGGTACGGCCTTTTTTGCCTGACTCAACACGCGGTTGGCATACAGCCATTGGGCTTCAACCGTCTGTTGTTCAGCGTTGCCGTAAACGATCATAATGCCGTCCGCGGAGCCGAGCCGTTTTTCGGAGATGACACGGTCCTTTTCAACGTGTCCGGTGCGTTGGGCAAATCTGACAACTGCCCTGCGCTCCTCCAATTGTCTCAGTAGGTCTTCTGCCAGTTCGTCGTCCGCGGAATCCCAATGGACGTATACTGTGCAGTCAAACCCTTCGGCGGGCGGCGCCGGCGGCGATTCTGCCGGGCGCGATAACTTGTCGAGTCTTTTGACGACTGCCTGTTTGAATTCTTCCAGTTGTTTAGTGAACTCGTCGGCCGCCACCAGCAGCGCCTTATGGGAGCTATCCGTCACCGCCTCCGGATCAGTCCCGGGCTTGCGCCACTGGACAATTGGCATCCCCGCTTCAACTGCCAGCGCGTGCTGAACTGCGGCGCCTCTCTCGTTGGAATCGGTGAATTTCTGTCCGGGTTCTCCGCTCAGAAGTTGGACAAAGAGGAGAGCGCCGCGGAGATCAGACTGCACCGAAGTCCGAAAGTCGGACAACTTATTTGGATAAACGCCCGCCGGGACCACGCGATATTTCTCATTCAACAATCGGCGCAGTTCATCACATTGATTATCGAGGTCCGTGGAGGGCTCGGCCAAATAAACAGTTTTCTTCGGAGCGGCCGGCGACACGTCGTTGGGGACCAAGGATTCCAGCGCCTTCTGGATGCCATATACAACATCGCGCATTTTGTCAGCGCACCGCTCGTTCCGAGCCGTCGGTATCGGATATCCAATGGGAATAGGCCTTTTACTGTCCGGGTGATCCTCCCAGAACTTGACTTGCAAAATCTTGGATAATTCAACTGGTGGCGCATCCACCTTCCTAATGTTAACGATGATGAGCCGACCCGGATCGCTTGATAATTGTTGTTGCTTATCAAGAAATAACTTCAGTTCCGACCGACACCAAGTCGACTCGAAATACGCTGGCGACAGGAACGCGATTAGAACCGCGGAGTCTTGGACATGATGCGCAATTTCACCTGGAAGTTCGTCCCCAGGAACCAGTTTGCGATCTCGAAACAGTTCGTATTTGGCTTCACTTCCGAGGGTCTTTTTCAACTCATCTTCCAGCCACTGCACAAACGCGGTGACCCATCCAAGTTTCTCTTCAGGAACTGGATGATCGTCCGTCCACGCATAACTGACAAATATCTTTGGACGTTGGGACAGTAGGGCGGACATAACGACTTCTTCAGTACGTGTGCCTGTGAGCCCGGGCCGACACAGGAGTCGGACCGGCGTCAGTCGCCGTCACCACACCGACAGAGAAGAACGTCGTGTCCGAGGTCAACGTGGAGGCGATTGAACTGGTTAGTAATCATCACTAATCGTAGTCAGACCAACAGTCCTGTCAAGCGTTGTCGCGCTCGGTAGACGCCAATGAAAAGAAGCGCTCGCTCTCTTGCGGCCCCGCGCCGAATACGGTAGCTTCAATTTGACCCTGGTGCGGCGTCGCCCGAGAACCAACATGTCCGACGATTCCCTCGAAACCAATGACATGCACAATTACATCGACCGCATGCGCGCGGGGGATGCGAATGCGGCGAACCAGTTGATTCGGGCGGCGCAAAAGCGCTTGGAGAAATTGGCGCACCGCATGGTCGGCAAAAGCCTGGCACGGCGCGGCGACGTGGACGTCGACGATATCCTGGCTGGATCAATGCCGCGATTGATTCGGAGCCTGGGTGATGTGCGCCCGGAATCGACGCGGTCGTTTTACAATCTCGCCGCCGTGCAAATGCGGCGTGAATTGCTCGATGTGATTCGCGCGGCTCGGCGTCGGCCAACACTGGAAGCGGTCGGCAGCGATCCTGACGCCGGCGGGTTTCAAGCTGTGGCCGCGCCGGAGGATGCCGATCTCGATCGCTGGGCGGCGCTGCATGTCGCTGTCGAACAGCTTCCCGTCGATGAGCGCGAGGTGATCGGCCTCACCGTTTACCACGGCTGGTCGCAAATGGAAATCGCCGTGCTGCTGCACGTCAGCGATCGCCATGTGCGGCGGATCTGGAGCGACGCCATCCGCCACCTCAGCGCAGCTCTTGGCGGCCAGTTGCCGGATTTGTGATCCACGTTTATTGTTGTGTCGGCGTTGGCGCCGGCGTCGTCACCTTCGCCGTTGCGGACTGCACCGGCGGCAAATGCGTGATGATGTTGACTTCGACCATCGTGGAACAAACCAGCCGGCCTTCCAGGCCCTGAACGCTCAGGCGGGGATGATTGGTTTTGCGATTGGACACGTGTGGTCTCCGGTCGAGTGGCTGTTGGGGTGGGCTTGTCGTTCTCTATCCTGATGAGCGTCGGCCGCTCGCGGAAGCGGACTAGGAATCCCATTTACGTTCGCGGATGAGCGAATTGATAAAATAATCATCCGAACATAAATTAGACGCGATCGAGCAATGTAGACGTAAGTAACTGTTTGGAAACAAGATACGTCTTCGCCGCCGTGCCAAATAATGTGCCGATTGGACGAGTGTCAGTTATTAGAAATACGTTCAGGGGGGTGTGCGCGGCGCGAACGAGTACCAATCGACACGCTGAAACGCATTTTCTCACTCAGTAACGAGGACGAGGACCGCGAAGGCCCCGACGGGATAGCGGCTACCGGCGGCAATGAGCTTGCCGGACGCTTCATCGTCGACGATGTCGTCGGGGCTTGGGAGGCCGGTGTCGGCGACGCGGCGCCAGCGCTTGCCTTGCGGGCTACCCGGGATCAGAAACGCCGTCGCCACATCGTCGCCGTTGATGGCGATATAGATGTCAGCATCGCGGCCGGTCGGCAACACGTCGTCGCGGCCGGTGAAGCGGCCGTCGATGGTCAGGGCAATGATGCGCGACTCGGCCGAGAAGTCCGGGGCGTTCGGCTCCGTGCCATGCCAGTAGAGATCGGCGAGGCCAGCGAGCGACGGCGGCAATGGTGGCGTCTTGGAGCCCAGGCGTTTGAGCGGTCCGCTGTCGCCGCTCGTCGGCGGCTGGGCGACCTCGGGCTTGGCGAACTCGCCCTTGAAGAAGTCCTTGCGCCGTAGGGCGGGATGCCGTTTGCGGAATTGAATCATTTCGCGGACGAAGCGTAGGAACTCCTTGTTCGTTTCCGCGAGTTTCCAGTCGACCCAGCTAATCTCGTTGTCCTGACACCAGGCGTTGTTGTTGCCCTTCTGCGTGCGCAGGAACTCGTCGCCGGCCGTCATCATCGGCAAGCCTTGCGAGAGCATCAATGTCGCCATGATGTTCTTGGCCTGTCGGATGCGCAGTCCGAGCACGGCGGGGTCGGTCGTTTCGCCTTCAAGGCCGCAGTTCCAGGAATGGTTCTCGTCCCAGCCGTCGCGATTGCCTTCGCCGTTCTCTTCGTTGTGTTTCTGGTTGTAACTGACGAGGTCCCACAACGTGAACCCGTCATGACAGGTGACGTAGTTGACCGAGTGCCGCGGGAGGCGACCGTTCCACTGATAGAGGTCCGATGAGCCAGTCAGGCGTGTGCACAGCGCGCCGACGGTGTCCGCGTCGCCGCGCCAGAAGCGCCGGACGTCATCGCGGTAGCGGCCGTTCCATTCGCTCCAGCGATCGCCGAACGGGAACTTGCCCACTTGATACAGCCCGGCCGCATCCCACGGCTCGGCGACGAGCTTGGTGCCGCGGAGCACGCCATCCTCCGCGATCTCATCGATGACCGGCGGGTCGGCGACGACCTCACCCTTCTGATTGCGGCCAAAGATGCTCGCGAGATCGAAGCGCAAGCCGTCGACGTGCATGTCGCCGACCCAGAAGCGCAGGCACTGCATCATCAGATCGCGGACGATCGGATGGTTGCAGTTCATGGTGTTGCCGACGCCGGTGAAATTCTGGTAGCGGCCGTCCTCCGTGAGCATGTAGTAGATGTTGTTGTCGAGCCCACGGAAGGAGTAGGTGCGCCCGCGGTCGTCGCCTTCACCCGTATGGTTGAAGACAACGTCGAGCCAGACCTCGATGCCGGCCCGATGGAAGGCCTGCACCATGTCACGGAACTCATGGAGTTGGCCGTGCGCGCCCGCCGACGCCGCGTATGACGCCTTCGTGGCCGCGAACGCGATCGTGTTGTAGCCCCAGAGATTGCGGTTCCGCTCGCCGGTCTTCGGGTTGATGAAGGGGCAGTCGTTTTCGTCGAATTCGTGGATCGGCAGCAGTTCGACGGCCGTGACGCCGAGCCACTTCAGGTACGGGATTTTCTCTGCGAGCCCGGCAAATGTGCCGGGTTTGGAAACGGCCGACGACGGATGGCACGTGAACCCGCGGACGTGCAGTTCGTAGACGATGGTCTCTTCCTGCGGCACGAGCAGCGGCGTGTCGTCGCCCCAGTCATAACGCGGGCCGCGGAAATAGACGCTGCGCCGCGATGTGCAATGCTTGTCGTCTTCACAGCCGGCGCCCCACACGGCGCCATCGCTGAGCAACGGCGAAGCGGGATCGAGCAGGATCTTCGCCGGATCATAGCGGTGGCCGTCGCCGGCGGGACCATTGACTTTGAAGCCGTAGCGAAAACCCTGATGTGGAAGGCCCGTGATTAGGATGTGCCAGTGGTCACCGGTGCGATGCAGCCGGGGGTCGAGGGCAATCTCGGTAAGCGGCGCATCGCCGCCGTCGAGTTGCTGAACGACGAGCGTGACGGCCGTCCCATGACGACAGAGCAGCGCGAAGTTCAGCCCGTCGTGCGCGGTGGAAACACCAAGCGGAAGCGGCCGGCCGCGGGAAGTTTTTAGGGTCGGGGGGATCGAGTTGGATGTCACTGAGCGAATAGCTCCGTCCAGGAAGCAAACGTCGAGGTGTCGGTCCAATCATTCTGCAAGCAGCGCTTGCCAACTGTCTACGTCCAATACGCGATCGCGCAATCGATGCAGCAGGTTGAGATCATTCGTAACTCGGATGAATTGTTCGGCGTCGACTGTCGGTTGGCCAAAGCGCTTTGTGCCCAGTGTCAGCACCGAATCGCGTGCTTCCTCGACACGCCCCTCGTTGCGGCCTTCGTTGCGGCCTTCATTGCGGCCTTCATTGCGGCCTTCATTGCGAAACAAATTCGCAAACGGCGTCTTGGACACATCGGGAATCGCCATGAAGTCTCTCCAACTTTCGATCGCTGCTTCATCATATCGAAGAGCAAGCAACTGCAGACATGCTTCCCAAAGCGTGTCGGCACGCGCTCGCGAAACTTCGCGATAGGCTCGACCGTGTACTTCTAACAGTACACGAGGAACCTCGGATTGGTCAACAGCGGACACCGGTGCGAATGGTGCCAGCGCCAACGGACCACGCAAAAACTGCTGAACCGCCTGCTCCCAAACCCGCACGACATGGAAAGGAAATCCCCAGTCCTTCCCCAACCGGTCCGGCTGCGCAAAGGCCCCAGTCATCGCCGATGTGTTAGCGTCTGGCCGTAACAAGACGATTGCGCACGATACTGGCAGCCGGTGCCTGTGGCGCAGGAGCGCATACCGTCGCAGGAGATCGAACGGCATGTCCCCGTCCCAACCCGCTTGCAACTCAATCATCAATAGCCACGGCTCAGAATCATCCACGCGGATCACCTTGTCCGTCGCCGTCGAGACGGTAGCCGAGAGGTCGGCGTCAATGACATGAACCAGTTCCGGCGGCCGCGGTTGGCCGAGAAAGGCCAGCCAGTCGGCGGGGGCCATTTCCACCAGTTCCTTGGCTGCCGCATCGAATGGGGTCGCCATTACGCGGTCTCCGAACCACTCGGTGCGCTCCGCTCCTTGAGCCGGCGAATACCCTCCTCGGCGTCCCAACGGATCGGGTTGTCCTCGAATGCTGCTGCCTGACGGTAGAACTTCATGGCCTGCCCAACGTCGCCTTTCGCTTCGTGCGCCCGCCCCAGATCGTAGAGCGTCCGCGCGCCGCTCTTTTCAGAATCGAGGAACTCCGTCAGACACTCGATCGCCAGGTCGGCGCGGTTGTAGTCGTCGAGGTACATCGTTCCAAGTTGACGAATCGTCCACTCGCGGGCCTCACGCTCCTCACCGCCGGACGACTTCATCTCGCGAACGTCTTCCAGCAGTCGCGTCCCTTCGTCGCGCTCACCGCGACGTAGGTGGCAGCGGGCCATCTGCACGTTGGCCACGAGATTCTTCGGCTCCATCAACACGGCCAACTTCGCGAGATGCGTAGCCCAGTCGAGCATTTCCAGGTCGGAGGCGCTTGAATCGAGAAGCTGTTTGGCTTTCTTGACGCAGTACTTCACGTCGAAGTGGCCACGAACCTCGTCGATGCGTGTCTTTAGTTCCGCGGGATCGACCGAGTAGTAGTAACGGTCCTTCCGCGTCATCAGGTCGGCGTCGGTCCCCCGGGTGAGCGCATCCTCATTGATCCGCAGGGCGTTCATGACCTGGCCGTCGTTCTCGTACATCTGCGCCAGCGAGCGCAGGGTCTCCTTGCCGCTCCCCTCGAAATGCGCATAGAGCGAATAATTGTGAATGGCCTCCTTCCATTCCTTGGCGGCGGCGGCCTCCTCGGCGAGCTTCCTGATCGTGGCGAAGTAGATCGTCTTCTGGTCGGGCGCCAAGTTCTCCGGGCCAACCGCCTGGCCGAACTCACGGACGCGCTTGCGATAGCGCTGGGCCTCGCCCGCGTCGCCGTTCTTGTCGGCAACCTCCGCGAGTTTTTGAAATAGCCCCGGCCCGCGCTCTGCCTGGCCATGTGCGGCCATCTTGATCAACAAGGCGCCACGCCGCCACGTGTCCGGCGACTCCAACATCGGCAAACCGACCTCTTCGACAAAGCTGTAAGGGAAGTCCGCCAGCGGCCCCCCGGCCGCGGCGTTCGCATACTCCTGCTCGGTCAACGCATCGACCAACTCAGCCCGAAAGCTCGCGACTGCCGGGTCCGCACCTTGACCAAGCTGCCGTTGAACAGCCCGCAGGGCCTCCACGTGTCGACCCGGCAATGGCAATTGCACGTCACCGACGCGGCGCTTGAGTTCCGGATGAGTTCGCAAGGCGAGCTGCCAGGCGTCGAACAGAATCGAATCGCGATAGCGATCCCCGGCCGGCCACGCGGATGGATCGAGCAGCGTGCCGAGCCGTTCGACGGCCGCGTCCAAGTTACGAGCATGTGTGTCGGCCACCGCCTTGTAGTAATCCGTCGTCGGCTTGAGCTTCGACCATTGGCCCGCGACGAAATCCAACAGCGCGTTCGCCTCGCGGAGTTGGGTCGCACTTGGCGGCCCGGCGAGCAGCATGTTCGCCGCCTCGGTCACGACCAGTGTCGGATTCAGCATCGCCCGCGTCTCCGCATCGAGTTTGTCGAGCTGGAGCCCGCGGTGAATTCGCGCCATGCCGTGACGTGCGAGCTGGTGGCGCGGATTCAGTTGCAGGGCCCGATCATACGCGGCGAGCGCATCCTTCACCCGTCCAACCTCTGTATGCCCATAGCCGCGCAGCGCGTGCTTGAACACGCGCAACGGACGCAACACCCGCAATGTGTAGATGCAGTAGATGCCCACCGGCAGCAACGTGCCGAGCGCCGGCATCCGCTCCGGGAACTTGACCAGGGCCATGCCCAGCCCGAGCGTCGCGCACAGGGCCGCGATCTCGGCTTCGGATTCCTCGGCCATGCCGCAGAAGATCAGCAAGTAGAAGAACGGGATGCCGAGCAGCAAGTGGACGCCGAAGAGCATCTGCTGCTGCGGGTCGCCGAGCAGGTTTGAGTCTTCGAGCCAGTAATAAATGACGACGCCGACGGCCGCGCACAAGATCGCGGTGATGCCGAGCCGATACAGCGGGTTCGGAATCTGCTTCAGTTCGCCGAGGCCGTAGCCGAAGAGCGCACCGCCCAGCACGCAATAGCCGAGGATATTCGCCTCCGGCGGCAGATTGTCGTGTCCGCCGGCCGCCAGCGCTTTGAGATAGAGGTAGTCGACCGCCGCCCCGCCGAGGCCGAGGATGATGCCGGCGTACATCAGAAATGGGTTTTCGAGAAGCAGGAAGAGCAGGAACCCGACCGGGTTGCGGCCAAGGCCCTTGATGTCGCGGAATTGCCGGCCCGCCGCCAGCACGAGCGCGGCCAGGAACCCGCCGACGAGCCAGAGCGCAGCCCGCCCCGTGGCTGGCCAGTCCATGTCTTTCTGGAGAGACACGAACAGCAACAGGCCGAGGAAAACGCCTTTGAGGATGTATTCGGACTTGGCCCAGCGCATGGCGGGCTCCGGTGCGGGTGTGGGATGGAATCAGATTAGCGGGATCGGCCGCCCCCAAACAACGGGCGACCGGTTAGCGCGCCGAAGGTAGCGCGGGAAGGGTCTGCGGTTTAGCCTAGTGTCGCTGGGAGCGATGTCAACGCGCCCGGAATCGTCCGACTGCTGGTTGCGGACTTGAACCTCTTGGCGACGATGCGCGGTCACGGCCCGAGCGACGTCCGCGCTCTGGCCTTCGCCCCCGACGGCCGAACCCTCGCCGCCGCCGTGCACGACGGCCCGATCCGCCTCTGGTGCGCCAGATGAGAGCGCACTGCCGGTAACACGTGCGTCGCCAGAGTTGAGAGATGGCCAAATTGAGAGATGGCCAAACACACACCGGGGTTGACCATCTCTCCCTTAGAAAACAGTCACTAATTGCCTAATTGGAAAGGAGATGCGTCGAAAAATCGACATTTCACTTCTAGCGCCAGGAACCCTCGGAATTGACTGGCAACGGCGCGATTCCAGCCAAATCGTGGCGTTGGATGCAATGAAATGCAAGGCATTGCGGCCTGAAAGGAGCGTCGACTTCATCGGCTCTCTTCGCAAATCACGAGATGGCGGCGTGACATTCAAGTTTTTACATCGTCAACACAACTCGTGGATTCCAGCGTCGGAATCAACCTCGCGGGCGAACTGAACGACATGCCGATGATGCGTGAAGATGAGTACTTGCGTTTTTTTCGCCAGTTCGGCGAGGCAAGCCAAGGTTGAACGAGTTCGCTTATCATCGAAGTTGATGAGTGCATCATCAACGATGAGGGGAAATGGCCCGCGTTCGGCTAGGTGGTTATCGATACCCGCCAGGCGCAATGCCAAGAACAGCTGATCGCGTGTGCCGTCGGATAGGCCATCCACGCTCACCCGAGAATCAGCACGAGAGTCTTCGCTCCGAACCGCCTTCAACACGTCTTTACCTTCCTCGTTGTCGATGTCGAGCCCTGCAAATGCTCCATCCGTTAGAGTTTTGAAGCAGCTGCCGGCCTTTGTGAGCATGTTGTCTTGGTTCTTCTGCCGATACTGCTCCTTCGCCTTTTCGATTGCCATGCGCGCGAGATGGATTGCAGCGAATTCGATCACGCGATCTTGTAGGCGACTGCCGACCAACGCCGCCTGCTGGTGGGCCGCCGCTGCATCGTCGGATGCTCGTTGATACTTATCCAGATCTGACTTCGCATCCTTCGCCAGCGACTCGGCCGTTGAAATCTCGTTGTCCAGACGTCGTTGCGCCTCCTCCAATTCCAACAATTTCTCCTCGATTCCATTGGCATGTTCGCGCGCAGCGGCGATCAACTCCACCATCGATTCGCCGATCAAGTTCTTCGAGAGAATTTGTTCCAACTCGGCAACCCGTTTGCCGACCTCCGAGCGCTTTCTAGCTCGCTGAATTGCATCGGGAAGTTCATCGATGATGGCAACGCCAGCCTGCACCCGCAGCGCTTCGAGATGGGCTTCTGCTTTGTCGAACGATGATTTTTCCTTGGCCTCCTTCTTTTCCTCTACGCCAATTTGCTTGGTCACTTCATCTCGGCGAGTTCGGAAGTCCCTTGCCTTTTGCAGGCGAACCTCCAAGTCACGATGATCGGCCTCAAGTGTCTCCTCGGTCGTCGCCCGTGCAGCACTATCAATTCCTTGACGCACGGCATTCAGTCGCGTGATGAGCTTAACTCTTTCTGCATCAATTTCGCGAACTCGCGCGGCTTTGATTCTCGCATCCTTGAGGAGATCGTGCATTTTCTCCTGCTGTTGAACATAGTTTTGCACAGTCGAAACACTGGGGTTAGGGTCGCTCAGCCGCAAGGACGCAACGGCCGCGGCCCAATCACCAACCCATTTTTCCTGCGTCGATGTTGCTTGCGAGAGTCGACGTTCAGCTTTCGCAATGTCGTCGTTCGTTCGGTCAATTGCGTCTCGCAATCGCTTTACTTCGGACTTCGATTCACGCGTGCGGTTGATCTTCGATTGTGCCCGGTCGATGGCCTCGGCCAAGGTCGCGAACTCACCCTCAAGTGCGCACTCGACCACGACCTGTTCCCGAAGCCCGTTGATTCGATCCCATTCCCTGTCATTGACCCCGAGCGACCTTCGGTACTCCGCTCGGCGAAGCGACCAATCGTGCCAGCGGGTTAGCCAGGCAAGCATAATGTCCGGAGTACGCGGTGCGATACCACTCTCGCTCCAGATAGCAACCCAACACGATTGCACATTCGCGACCGCATCGCTCGCCTGCTGTACCTGGTACAGCTGTTTGCGCTGTCGTTCTTGAAGAAGTACAAGTTGCTTGCGGATCGAGTCGACTCGGGCCACGCGGTCCGCTTCAATTAGTAATCGATCCGCGATGGTGTCGCAGTCGCGAATGCTGGCTTCCGCGGCATCGACCACTTGGCGGCCTGGGGCGTGTCGAGCGATGAACGACGATTCGTCCGCGCTTGCAGTTTGTCCGTCCAGACGCCTGCGAACCAGCAGCATGCCACCGTCACGGTCCGTCCTTGCCGTGGCTAGGCTTTCAAAAGTCGGCACGGACTGGCCGGCCTCTACCTGAACTAACTGGTTATTTTGTGAGTCAATTTCCGATTCAATCTGTTGCAGTTGTTTGTTCGCATTTGCCAGCACCTCTTTGGCCGATTTCAACTCGACGGAGGACGCTTCAATCTCCTCGCGAGAAGGTATTCGCAGTTCGGGGACGTTCTCCCAAACACCCGGCACAACGGGATTGAACTGCCGAAATTCGTTCTCCAAACGAGTGGCGGATTGTGCCAACTCCTGCTTTTGTTTAGTCGCGTTCTGCTCAAGGGGCCCCAATTTGACGATGGACGCAACCAAGGCTTCCCACGCCGACCCATCGGCGACCGGCTCGGATTTGTTCAGTTCTTCACGAAGGCCGGCGAGATCGGCTCGAAGGTCCGCGACAGTTTCCGATTCGCGTTCAACTGCCAGAACAACCGCGGAATGACGGTTTGCCAATTCGACGATGTGTTCGCGTTCCTCCAACCGGAGCTTCCAGCCGGCCATTTCGTCCCAATTTTTTGACCCAGTTAGCTCCCTGTAGATGTCACGCGCAATCCCTTCCTCGCTGATACGAAACGTCTCCGCTTGCCGTCGTTCCTCCCGTTGTTTTTGGTCCGCGCCGAAGAGTTTGCCCAGCTGCCGAATTTCGTCTTCAAAGATCAAGATTGCATCGGCTGTTGCGGATTCGCCAAGTTGGCTCCGGAGTTCGGCAAGCTTGTTTTGTGCCTCCGTCAGCCCACTCCTTGCGAGCAGCCGATCGCTAATTAACTTGCGGTGCAATTCGTCAAATTCGGTTGGCAATACCGAATACTGTTCCAGTGGTTGGAGTTCTTTCTTCGCTGCCTCTAGTTGTTCGATCGTAGGCAATGCGGCTCGATACCGAGTCAATTGGGCATGTTGGGCGCGAGCCTTGAGTCTCTGGTCGCGGAGCGCCTTGGCGTGTTCTTCCGTTTTTTCTGCGGCAGAAACTGCTTCCGCGTAGGTTTCCGGCGGGAGCAGGCATTCGCGGATTCGGTCGACGTGGCTCTGGAATTCGCCTTTTAGGGTGGGAATTTCCCCCGTGCGCATGGTGGACTTGCAAAGCACCGCTTGCTGTTCTTCTAGCCGAGTCGAAAGCGCCCGCAATCCGCGCAATCCGGCACCAGCCTCGAAAAGCGGGCCGCCAACATCGCCCTTTCCCTGGGCGATCTCGTCACTCCCCGCGAGCAAACGACTCGCATCAAGGCCGAAAAATTGCTTAAAGCGAGTTTCGTCCAGGCCACCCAGAAATTCAATCATCTCGCGTTCCGCAATGACCGTCTTATCGTCGGATTTTCGCAGAGTGTCCTTGTTGCCCTTGCGGCGAATGCACTCAAGCGACTTGCCGTCCTTGTTTTCAAGCCGTGCGTGTACTCGGAACTGGTTGTACTTGAAGCGAAAGTCGTCACCGGATTGCCCCGGGAATCCGTACAGAAGCGCATGGATGCCCCGAAGCGAACTGCTCTTTCCGGCCTCGTTCAGCCCGTGGATCACTTGCAGTCCCTTCGCCTTTGTGAAGTCGAAAGGGCGCTCCTCAAATGGACCGAAGCAACGAAAGGTGATTTCGAGGAATCGCACTACGCCCCCTCCCCGGCTGCCGCCTGTAAGAGTGCCGTGGCTCGCTCCCAGATTTCGTCCACCTTGTCGGTGAAAACTTCACGGACTTCCGACGGAAGTGTCTTCTTCAACTTTCCGCAGTCTTCCGCGGTCAAGGGATCCGCGTCGGCATTGTTACGCAACACTTGCAACGCGGTGAGTAACTCTGATTTCGCATCTTCATTCAAGACGAGGGCGGGCGCGTTTTTCACGACGGCCTGTTTCAGCCTGATCTTTTCGATCCACACATCCCGACTCGCGAAGCCCGCCAGGTCCATCCGAAACTCTTCGGGTTTCTTTGAGATATCCGAGTAGAGCCCAGGCCGAAGTGTGAGTTCAATACGCACGGCAAGTGGACGACCCTCAGCTTTGTCGCGAGCCTCACTGATCGCTTCATCAACGAACGTTCGCACGTCCGCTACGCGTTCCATGTCGCTCGCATCAACTGGCACTCGGGCCCACCGAAAAGTGTCGAGCGCTTGGAAATCCGTTTTGCTTCGGCCGTTTGCATCGACATCAACCAGCAGACATCCTTTCGGTCCATCTTCGCGAATGTGCCGCCCTTGGATGTTTCCTGGAAACTCGACGCAGGGATGGCGACCCTTGTTCACTTCCTCGCGCTTATGCACGTGGCCCAACGCCCAATAGTCGTAGCCGCGAGAAATCAACTCGTCGAGGGTACAAGGGGCGTAGTTTGCGTGGTCTTCACGACCGGTAAGCGAAGTGTGCAGCACACCAATGTTGAACCAACCGGGTATCGGGTTTGGGTAGTCTGCCGCAAGGTTGTTGAACTCGGCCTGTCGAGCGAAGCCCTGTCCGTGAAGTGCGACTCGAAGATGATCGAAAGGGATGGTGTCCGGCTTTTCCGTTGGAAAGGAACGAACATTGTCTGGCAGAGTCAGCTTCGACGTGATTCGGCTCTCTGCATCGTGATTGCCGGTGAGCATAACCACGGGAATTCCGGCCCTTCGGAGTTCCTGCATTTGATTGATGAAGAAGAGTCCGGTGTTGTAGTCCTTCCAATTCCCGTCGTAGTTGTCACCGGCCAAAATCACGAATTTGACGCGCCGATCAATTGCCAAGCGAACCAGATTCGTGAATGCCTTGCGGGTTGCGCCGCGAATTGCATCGACGGGCGCTCCTTCATAGGAGTCCAGTCCGAAAAGTGGGCTGTCGAGATGAACATCGGCGGCGTGGAGGAATGTGAGCATTTATTGTTCTGACACTAGGCCTAAGGATTGGTGCTTTTGGGTTCTGCCAACTGCGGGTCGAAACGAACCTGTTCCCATTGGACTATGTCGAAAGGCTGAAGCACTTGGCGGTCGCATCCAGCAGTAGCGATCTCGCCGTTTAAGCGATACATCCAGTACCAGTCCTCATCGACGCTCGCCTCTTCATCGATTTCGGTGACGAACGCGCCGAGATGAGAATACCTGACGTCAAAACTCAAAGCACCGAGGGGAGGAGTGACGCCGCGACCAACGCTTGCGCGACGGTAATGCCCGTGGACCACTCAACTGAAACGCCCCAGGTGCGCCCGCATCGAAAACGGAAATGTTGGTAAATCGTTTGAATGCCAGTGCATTGGCTTAATTTGGACATGCTGAATCTCCCAGTAGTGGGAAGATCGTACCTGCGGACATCGCCCAATGCAAGATAGATTGCCACAACCGATCAATATTATCATGTGTGTATGATTAGACTCGTTTTAAGTATCTCATATATAAGTACTTATGAAACTCGTTGTTTTTTCGTTCTTCGCGCAGAAAACTTGAATCGAGATAGACTCTCAGCTGACAATAGAAGAATGATCGCGGGACCATTCAGAACGCCTCCCGCAGCACCCCGCCAACCACGTAACCTGCCGCCGTATCCAAGTGCTTCACTTCCACCTCAACGCTCGTGTCCAGGTCGGCGACGGTGCGTGCCACCTTTGCCAGGCGGTCCATGGAGCGTGTGGAAAGGGTGTTGGTGTCGACCAAATTCTTGAAGCGCGCGAGGCCGGTTGGCGAAAACTTGCACAACTCGAACACGCTTCCACCAGGTATGGCCGCATTGAACGGGATACCCGTTCCCTTGAAGCGAGCGATTTGGAGATCGCGCGCCGTTTCCACCGAGTTGCGCATTGTCGCCGAAAGGTTCTCTTCCGCCTTCTCGAAACGCTCGTCCGTCGTGAGCCGTTGCAGTTCGACTTGCAGGTCGATGCGATCCAGAATCGGGCCGCTCAACTTCTTCTGATACTTCTTCACTTCGGCAGCCTTGCAACGGCATTGGTCTGTGCCGAAATACCCGCACGGGCATGGGTTCATGGCCGCCAGCAACGTAAATCTCGACGGGTATTTGAACGAAGCGTTCACGCGCGACACCACGATCTCGCCAGCCTCGATAGGTTGCCGAAGCGATTCGAGCGTCGCCCGGCTGAACTCGGCAAGTTCATCGAGAAACAGGACGCCGAGATGAGCCATTGTTATTTCGCCGGGCTTTGGAATTCCGCTGCCGCCGCCAATAATCGATTGTTTGGATGCCGTGTGATGCACCGTGCGGACCGGCCGCCGCGTGACCGCGACACCATCCTTCTCAAGCGCACCTTGGGCCGAGTAAATTCGCGTCAGCTCGACTTTTTCGTCATTGGTCAGCCGCGGCAAGATTCCGGGAAGCGCACTGGCGAGCAGTGATTTGCCTTCACCCGGTGGACCGATCATCAGCATGTTGTGGCCGCCCGCCGCGCAGATGCAGGCGGCCTCCTTTGCTCGCTTCTGTCCGCGAATCTGGCCGAAGTCCGGCGCCTTGGGAATGTGGTCCTCGAACTGAATGCCGTTCTTGAGGGCGTTCTGAAGCTTCCCGCTCCCCAGGAAGTAAGCGATGACTTGATCCAGAGTACCAACCGGATATACCCGGCAACCTTCATGGCCGGGCTTTGCGAGAATGAGGGCGCATTCCTTTTCGTTTCCGCTCGGCACGAGCAAATTCTGGCCCGGCTTCGCTCGATGAGCAATTGAGAGAATGCCGGGCACACGTCGGACTTCTCCGTGGAGCCCGAGTTCGCCGACAATGATAAAATCTTCTTCTCGGGCTGCAGCCAAGTCCGGCAGCATTCCAGCTGCCTGCAGCATGATGATGGCGAGCGGAAGATCGAGCCACGTGCCGTCCTTCGGAATGTCGGGTGGCGTGAGATTGATCAGCACGCTCACCATCGTGCCGGGAACCCCGAGCTTCGAGAACGCCCCGGCTATGCGATCCAGTGATTCGCGAACGCATTCGCGGGCCATTCCAGTAATCTTGACACTCTGCGCTAACGGCAAAGGCTCATCGAGAATCTCCATCGCTCGCGCTTCGAGCTTGATGAGGTGGCCATCGAGCCCGAATAGAATTCCGCCCGTCAGATTATGGTCGAGCCGGAGGAGCTCACGCAATTTAGCGTGGGACATTCGAGACGGCGGTAATGGCGGCGGTGCAGACCTCGCCACCGCCAGACCCTTGGCCGTGAAGACGTTCTGGCACCACAGGCAGCGGACCTGCTTGCCGTTCACGTCGACGGCGGACTGGAGCATGACCCCGCAGGCGGGGCAGGGATATTGAAAGGGCGTCATGGTCAAATGTGCATAGGGAGTGAGCGATCGAGCCGAGTGAAGTGATTTTCCGCTGAATAAGGAGCTGATGTCAAGAGCCTAGAGCCTCTTCTTTGATCGTTGCACGCTCCATCAGCAGTTTCCAGAATGGGGTCGTCCGCCAATAAGACGAACGACCCGACGCTCCAAGATGGCAGTCCCCTTACACCCGCAGCAGCTTGCACGCTTCTTCATACCCCGGCGCGCGGCCGGTTTTCGTGTCTTGCTGCGAGAAGCCGTACATGCTGGCCGTCACGCGGGCGAGGGCGACGACTTGCCGCCAACGGAAGGCGGCGCGGGTTGAGGCGAATTCCTCGTTGGTCGTGCGGTAGTACTTCTCGGCGTGCAGCCGGCCGTCTTCGCTGATGGCGTATTGCAACAGCAGGTCGAACACCGGGCGGGCCTGGCCGCCGACTTCGCCGATGCGCTGGGCCACGGCCATCGCCAGAAGTTGGTTGTTCTCGCGGATGGCGCCGTCGAGTTCCTTCAACAAGGTCTCCGGCGTCTTGGCCGTCACTTTCTCCAGGTCTGCCGCGTGGGGGTATGGCTCTTTGAGGTGTCCCGGCTTCGGCTGACTCAATGACCAGTGATGACTGTTGGCCGCGTCCATCGCCGCGAGCATCAGGCCGGCCGCGCGGTTGCGCGCGTTGGACACGCGGATGATGTTGCGCCAGGCGTTGGTCGCGTCGGACGCGTGGACACCCGGCGAATCGCCGTGAGTCCGTCGGCCATAATTCTTGCCTTCCCAGTTCTCGGTTTGCCGCAGGACGAGAGCATTCGCCGCCAGCGAGACGGCCTCGCCGATGTGTTCGGGAGCAAAGCCTTCGGCCAGGGCCATCGCGATTGCTTCGCCGGCCTGCGTCGTCGTCGAGGTGAGGATCGTGTTGCTCAGGTTCTCGACCCATGCGTCGTCCGCAACACGGGTCCCACGCGCGTCCTTCGGCAGCTTGTATTTCTCTAACAGTTCGGGGATTGCTTTGCGCATGGCCCCGGTCACGCCGTCGTGACCGCCCTTCGAGTCGGCGCACTGTTTGGCACACTGGCGAACCGATTGCCGCAGCAACGTGACGGCATGGTCGCGGCCGACGATGTCGAGCATGGCATACGCCCGCCACGGCATCACCACCGTGTGGACGTTGTGATTGTCCTCGACGCCGAGCAGGGCCGCGTCGAGCGCATCTTCCGGCGAAGTCATGCCGATCGAGGCGAGCGCCCGCTCGGCGGTCACGCGATCGCCGGCGTCGACGGCCTTGCGGACGGCTTCCGGAACCGCAGCTTCAGCCGGTGTGATGGGCTTCAGAACTTCATTCTTGCGCCCGCCGACTTCCGAAGTGTAATGAGCGTTGCGATACAGCACCTTCAAGAGCGGCAGGGCCTGTTTCTCCTTCGGCATTTCGTTCGCCATCTGATAAGCGGGCACGAGAGCCATGAAGGTGTGGAAGCCGAAATAATTTTCGCCGCCGAAGGTGCGGGCGTTGGCGAACGCGGCCGCGGCGGTGAGGCGCTTCAGATCGGTGCCCGTGTTGAGTTTGTCGACAAGGATCGGCAGCAGCTTGTCCTTGGGCGTCTCTTGCAAGAGCGCGACGAGCGGTTCGAGGGTGCCGAAGTTGAGTTCCTTCGGCTCGTCGCCGGCGATGGCGGGACAGAGGCCGAGTTCGGTGGCGAGCCCGGCCCCGAGGCCGGCAGCGATCATACCCTTGCCGACGTCAGCGAGAAAGTCACGGCGTGATTGATTCATCATGAGAGGCTCCGCGAGAGGAGGAGAGCGATGGCCCCATTGTGAGCGAGATTGATCGGTTATTCAAGCGCGAAAGCGAGGCTCGTGTAGCTGAATTCGTGAGAATGGAGGTTTCGCCGGCCGAAGCCTGAATTCTGACGAATTCAGCTACGCAGTCTATTGATGAACTGACGATAGCGCTTGCAATGCGGCCGTCGGCTCGCTTACCATGTTCTTTGTTCCTCATCCATTCTTTGCGCCCGGAGGTTTTCATGTCCTCTTCCTCCAGGCGGCGAGCGTTCACGTTGATCGAACTGCTCGTCGTCATCGCGATCATCGCGATCCTGATCGGCTTGTTACTGCCAGCGGTGCAAAAAATCCGCGAGGCGGCCAATCGCATGAAGTGCTCGAACAACATGAAACAGTGGGGCCTGGCGTTCCACAATTACAACGACACCATGGGCGCCCTGCCTGAGGCGAACCGCAACAATCCGCGCCGCGTGTGGGTCGTGCTCGTGTGGCCGTTCGTCGAGCAGGGCAACATGTACGTTCAATTCGACCAGACGCTCAACTTCTGGCAGGCGCCGAACACGGTCGTGAACACGACCAACGGCATCTATGCGAAGACCGCCCCGATCTACTACTGCCCGAGCGACCGGGTGAACGCGCTCTGGAAAGGCGACCCCTACTGGCGCGCCCGCGGCAGTTACGTCATCAACTGGGGTAACATGGCCGTGCCTTATAATCCCGGCGACCCCGCCCAGAACCCGGCCAACGGCTATGCCCCGTTCGGCTACACCGACTTCGTGAACGGCAGCAACCCGCGGACGACGACGCTGAGCCTCATCACCGACGGCACGTCGAGCACGATGCTCTTGTCCGAAGTCATCATGGCCGGCAGCGACACGGACTACGACATCCGCGGCGACATGCTCAACGACGATCGGCCGTGTACCATGTTTATGACGCTGAACACGCCGAACACGGGGACCGACGTGTCACCGTATTGCAATTCAGCGACGTACCCGCAGAACCCGCCGTGCACGAACGCTGGCAGTGGATACTCGCATAAGGCGGCGCGCAGCAAGCATGCGGGTGGCGTCAATGTGCTGTTCGGCGACGGCCACGTGCAATTCATTCGCAACGCGATCAGCCTGGCCACCTGGCGAGCGATCGGCACGATGAACGGCGGCGAAGTCATTGGTAACGATTTCTAACGATCGGTAATTATTCTCTGAGGCTCATCCGTGACCCACATCGCGCGCTTCGTTGGTTTCTGTTTGACCGTCGTCGCCATCGTCGCGACTGGTTGTCAGGGTGGTTCGACGTCCACCCTGACGGGAACGGTGACCGTGGACGGCCAGCCGCTCAAGGACGGCGCCGTCCGCTTCATTCCGCTCGACCCCAGCAAGGGCGGGACGGCCGGGGCGGTCATCAAGGACGGAACGTTTACTTGCCAGGTACCCGTCGGCGAAATGCGCGTCGAATTCAACGGCGCCAAGGTCGTCGGCAAGCGCAAGGCCTACGACACCCCGGACAGCCCGATGGTCGACATCGTCGAGGAATTGTTGCCCGCGAAGTACAACACGCAATCGGAACTCAAGATCACCATCAAAGGCGGTTCGCAAAAGGAGACGTGGGCGTTGGTGACGAAGTGATCCGTCAGGTCATCCCAGCTTCTTCAGCAAGTTCACCATCTCGATCGCCGTCACCGCGGCTTCGAAGCCTTTATTCCCCGCTTTGCCGCCGGCACGGTTCAGCGCTTGTTCCAGGTTGTCGCACGTCAGGACGCCGAAGATGACGGGGATGCCGCTGGTCAGACCGGCCTGAGCAATGCCGCTGGTCGTGGCGCCGGCGACGTGGTCGTAATGATCGGTGTCGCCCTTGATGACGGCCCCGAGGCAGATCACGGCGGCATAGCGGCCCGACTCACCGAGCTTCTGAGCGACGAGGGGGATCTCGAACGAGCCGGGCACGTGGACCAAGTCGATGCGGTCGTCGGGGACGCCGTGACGCTTCAGACCGTCGATCGCGCCGGCGACGAGCGCGTCGACAATTAGGGCGTTGAAGCGGGCGGCCACCAGGGCGAAGCGGCCGGGCGGTGGGGAGAAGTCGCCGTCGTAAGTCATGAGCGGTTAGCTTTCAGCAAACGGATCGTAGGGTGGGTCATGGCTTTGCGCCGACCCACCATTCACCCACCGTACAAGATTTCATTAGCGAACTACAAGAGCGAGTCTCGTTTACTCGTCGTCGCGCTGGCGGCGCTTCTTCTTGGTTTTGGCTTCCGGATGCCGTTTGTAGTAGCGCTTCAGCAGTTGCCGATCCCATTCGGCGAATTCTTGGGTGTATCGATTTCGTTCAACAACCATCCAGATGAATCCGACGCCAAGCCCGAGCCCGGCGCCCACCGCGCCGAACAGAACTTTCGACATCCCGATGGCGGCCCCCGTCGCAATGCCGACGCCAATGCCGACGCCGAGAGAAAAAACCAGCGTCAACCAGTTGAGCGGCGGCACGCGCGAACGTGGATCGTTGCCCGCGATGACCATCTCGGCCCGCAGGTCATCGAGGTACTCGTACAGGTCCTGCTTCGTCTCGCTCCAGTGGCATTCGGTCCAGAGGACTTCCTTCTTGCAGCGCGAACAGATTGTCGTCGGCTCTTCACCCAATTCAAACGGGTTCTCTAGATACTCTGCGATGACATCGGCCGGCATCTCGGTTTCTTTGCGGCACCACTTATGAACGTAGACCTGCGGTGTGTCGGGCGGCAAATCATCGTAATCCGACCGACGTCCGGGGCGTGGCACGGAACCCTCCAAGTCGAAAACAAGCCGTGAATCCGCTAGTCCCGGAGCCTGGTCTTGGTGTACACGTTCAGCACGCAGACGACTTCAACCTCAAATCCGTCGACTTCAACGGGGAAGCGGAACTCCGCGCCATCGCGCGAATCGCGGCGCAACTGCACGGTCACCCATTCGCCGACCGGCAAGCGAACCTCGATCGGATCGCCGTAGCGGAGTTGTCCACGATCCGCCCAGAAGCCCATTTCGAACCGCCGCTCTTTCTTCTTGGCGAGCCGCTTGCGAAAGCGTTCGAATTCGTCGGCGGCATTGTCCGCCAAGCCGCGCTCGAACTTCTTGCGGAGCACGGCATTCTCCTCGGCGTATTGCAGGCGCTCCTCCTCGGGCTTCTTGTTCGGGTTGTAAAAGTTGATGAGGTAGAGTCCGTAAGCACACCCGGCGGCGAACACGAGCAAGAACACGACGCCGAGGAAGTTGCCGAACAACCCCATGCGCGTGTTCGAACCCAGAAGGAAGAAAACGATGGCCACGACAAACGCCAAGACCGCGATCGCCGCGATGGGCGTTGCCTTGTCGTAGCGGGCCTTGCCGATCATGTGGTCCTGGTAATGACCACAGCGCGGACAGGGGATCCCGTTGCGGGCCGTCTCCATCTTCCGCGACAGCTGCTTCCGGGCTTTCCGTTCGGCCCGCTTCGCGGCGCCGGACTCGTCCAGAAAGTAAAAGCTGTTGCTCATCCCCTCGCCTTCGCGCGACAACTGGTAGACGTAGTCCGCGTCGCACCCCTCACAGGACACGAGCCGAACGGCCGTCTGGCTGAGCGTAACGGTGTGCTGATTGCTGACGATCATGGGGCGGCCTGGGTGAAGGGCCTATAGCGAACGACCACTGACCGAGCTTGGAGAGCCGGTCAGTGGTCAATGAGTATTCGTCTTTTCTAGCTTACAAATTCATATTGCCCAGGAACTCCGCGTTCGACTTGAAGCGGCTCATGCGGTTGATGAGCATTTCCATCGCTTCGAGCGGGTTCATGTCGCTGAGCACCTTGTGCAGGATGTAGACCCACTTCAATTCATCTTCGGGCCGGAGCAGTTCTTCCTTGCGCGTGCCGGAGGCGCTCATGTTAATGGCGGGCCAGATACGCTTGTCGACCATGCGACGATCGAGATGCAGCTCGCTGTTGCCGGTGCCTTTGAACTCTTCGAAGATCACGTCATCCATGCGGCTGCCGGTGTCGACCAGGGCGGTCGCGATGATCGTGAGCGAACCCCCTTCCTCGATGTTGCGTGCGGCGCCAAAGAATCGCTTCGGCTTGTGCAGCGCATTGGCGTCGACGCCGCCGGACAGGATCTTGCCGCTCGACGGCACCTCGGCGTTGTAAGCGCGCGCCAGCCGCGTGATCGAGTCGAGGAAGATGACGACGTCGACGCCGTATTCCACGAGGCGCTTGGCCTTCTCGATCACCATCTCACTGACTTGGACGTGCCGGCTCGTCGGCTCGTCGAACGTGCTCGACACGACCTCGGCTCGCGGGCCCTTGACCGTCCGCAGCATGTCGGTCACTTCTTCGGGCCGCTCATCGATGAGCAGCACGATGACGTAACACTCGGGATGGTTCTTCAGGATGGCGGTGGCCATCTTCTGAAGCAGGACGGTCTTGCCCGTGCGCGGCGGGGCGACGATCAGGCTGCGCTGCCCCTTGCCGATCGGCGTGATGAGGTCGATCACGCGCGTGTTCACTTCCGTTTGCTCGGTCTCAAGTTTGAAGCGCTTCGTGGGATGTAGCGGCGTGAGGTCGTCGAAGACGACCTTCTGCGTCAACAGGTCCGGGTCCTGATAGTTGATCGCCTCGACGCGCAGCAGCGCGAAGTAACGCTCGTTCTCTTTCGGCGGGCGGATCTGGCCGGCAACGACGGCGCCGGTGCGCAGGCCGAAGCGGCGGATCTGGCTTGGCGAAATATAGATGTCGTCGGGGCACGGCAGGTAGTTGTAATCGGGACTGCGCAGAAAGCCGAAGCCGTCGGGGAGGATCTCGAGCGTCCCCTCGCCGTACATCAAGCCGTTCTGTTTAACGCGCTCCTTCAGGATCTTGAAGATGAGGTCCTGCTTCTTGAGGCCGACCCATTCTTCGCGCGGAATTTCTTCGTCGCGGGCCAGCTTCTGGAGCTGGGCCATCGTCATCTGTTGAAGTTGCGTGATATACGTGCCGCCGCGCTTGATTTCTTCGTAGCGCTCGTTCACCTCTTCGTCGTAGCCGAGGAAGCCCTCCTCCTGAGCGGGGGTGACGTGGCGGGGTATAGGTCCATCGCCGGTCGGCGGGCCGGATCGGCGGAACGGCCGTTGCGTGTGCGTGTGCTCGGACATGACACCAGACTCCTGAAGACGTGATGAAGCGCAGCCACCCGCGGGAGCACTGGAACCGTGCCCGAGGAAATCCGCGAGTTGCAGAGGAATGCCATCAAACCAGCTCCCAACGTTGCACCAACTCGTCCACCTGGGCGATCGTGGCTTCCGGCGAGCCGCCATTATCTATGACGACGTTGGCCCGCTCTTTCTTCTTTTCCGGCGGCATTTGGACGGCCTCGCGATTGGCCAGGTCTTGATCGGTCCAGTGCCGTTGTTGCTGCACGCGCGCCAGCCGGATTGCTCGCGGTGCATCCACATAGATCAGCTTGTCGCAGACGCCGTCCCAGCCGGCTTCGAGCATGATGGCGGCATCAAGCACTACGAACTTGGCGGTCGAATCGGCTTTCGCCTTGTCGATTTCTTCGCGAATGCGTTGCTCGATGTATGGGTGGACCAGATGCTCGAGCCGACTACGTTCGACGGGGCTCGGGAAGACGATGCGGCCGAACTTCTTGCGATCGATCTTGCCGTCCGGCGTCAGGATGCCGCGATCACCCCATACCTCCACGACGCGCGCGAAGATGTCCGGCTGCTCGAGTGCTTCGTGCCCCAAGGGATCGGCGGCGACGACCTTGCCGCCATGGCGGATCAGCGCGTTCGCGACGGTGCTCTTGCCGGCGCCGATGCCGCCGACGAGGCCGATGACGGGTTTGGAAGAATTCATGTTGGGCGTCCTCAAGGTTTGGCGTCGGGGTTGATGCCTGCTTTTCTCAGCAGTTCGCGGGTCCGTTCGATCTCGGCTGCTTGTCGAGCAAGTTCCGCCTCGCGTTTGGCGAGTTGCCGTTGCTGCATCCCCAAGCGCTCGCTTCTCGTCGGGATCGGCGAATTCGTGAGCGCGTCCACCAGTCGAAGCATCCTTGCTTCATCGCGCATCTTGACGCCGAGTTGTTCCGACATCAGGCAACCATCGGCACCCGGCAGAATCTCCTGGTATTTGCGTGCAGCGAGTCTGAACCCGTAGAGCGGTTGCTTGAGATAGTGCCGAGACCAATCGAACACAAAATACTCTTTGACCCCCTGACGCTCGTAGTCGCGCTTGATCGCGCCCAACAACTGAGACTCTTGCTTGGCGGACGCGGTCTCGATGATCACGGCTGGCACAATCCCGCCATGTTCCCAGCTCTTGTAGGAAAGCCGCGTGGGGTCCATTGGCACGCCAAAGAGAACCATCACATCGGGCGCCCGGTTGGCGCGTGGGCGCCCCTCGCGCCAATACCAGAACATGTCGCCGTGAATCGATATTTCTTCCCGACCTTGCAGAGCGTCCTCGACCGCGTCGAGAAGCCAACGAATGCACTGCATGTGCGGTTCAGATTCACCCAAGGGCGCACCATCGGAGTATGGGTAATCGATCGGCTCGTCGTCTGCCGACGGTGTCGGCCGACGACCTTTCTTTTGACCCGTTCGTCGTTCGGCTGCGGCGGTCACAATGTCATCCTCAATCGAGTGACAATTCAACTATCTGGGTTTGGAATAACGAGCCGGGAGGGTTGCTTGCGGTTCAGCCTCCGATTCTTGCAAACGCCGTACCGGCTTTGGGTGAGCCGTTGGCTCACCCGCTAAACGGCAGAGGCGTCTAATGTAATTCCTCCACGTCGAGCCAATTCTTACCCACCGCTACTTCCACCTCGAGCGGCACGTCCAGCTTCATCGCATTAACCATTTCCTCACGCACAAGCTTGGCAATTGTTTCAACTTCCTTCGGCGGCGCTTCAAACACTAGTTCGTCGTGGACGCTCAACAACATCTTCGCTTGCCGGCCTTCCGCCTTGAGACGGCGGTGGACATTCAACATTGCCAGCTTGATGAGATCAGCGGCGCTGCCTTGAATCTCCATGTTAATCGCTTCACGCTCGGCCTGGTTGCGGCTGTGGTAGCTCGTATTCGTCCGGATGGCCGACGGATCGAACTTGCGCCGGCGACCCAGGATCGACGCGACGAAGCCATCCTGCCGGGCCTTCTTCAAGAGCGTGTCCTGATAACCCTGTACCTTCGGGTAGCGCGCGAAATATTGATTGATGAACTGATCCGCTTCCTTGCGATCGATGCCCAGCCGCTCGGCCAAACCGAAGGCGCTCATGCCATAGAGGATGCCAAAATTCACGGTCTTGGCGACACGGCGATGATCGCTCGTCACCGCGGACTCGGCGACGTTGAAGATCTGACTCGCGACCTGCGTGTGAATGTCGTGCCCCTGGGCGTAAGCCGATTTCAATTGCTCGTCGCCGCTGAAGTGGGCGAGCAGCCGCAGCTCGATCTGCGAATAGTCAGCGGTGAGCAAAGTCCAGCCATCTTGCGGCAGGAACGCTTGCCGGATTTCACGACCCATGTCGGTCCGTGCCGGGATGTTCTGCAAGTTCGGGTCGGTCGAGCTGAGCCGGCCGGTCGCGGCAACGGTCTGGTTGAATGACGAATGCAGCCGGCCCGTGTTGGGATTCACGAGTGCGGGTAGCGCATCGACATAAGTGCCTTTCAACTTGCTGATCTGCCGATGCTCGATGATCTTGATCGGTACCGCATGACCGAGGGCCGCGAGCTTTTCCAACGTCTCCTGATCGGTGCTCGGCTCGTTGCTCAGGTCCGTGCGCTTGAGCACCGGAAGCTTCAGGTCCTTGTACAGCACATCGCGCAGTTGCTTGAGCGACGCGATGTTGAACTCCTTGCCCGCGAGTTGATGGATGTCCGTCTCCAGCCCGGCGAGGCGATCGGTCATCGTCACCGATAGCTTCTGCAAGAATGGGACATCGAGACGGATGCCCGTCGCTTCGATATCGACCAGCACCTCGATGAGTGGGACTTCCACCTCCTGATACACCTTCCAGACCGGCGACTTGCTCAACTCCGCTTCGAGCATGTTGGTCAAGCGCCACGCGGCATCGGCATCTTCGGCGGCGTACGCGCAGACCTTATCGGTCGGCACCTCGGCCATCGACTTCTGGTTCTTGCCCTTACCGATCAGTTCCGTGATTGAGATGTTCTCGTGCCCGAGATACTTGCGCGTCAATTCGTCGAGATTGTGCGTGCGCTCGCCGGAATGCAGCAGGTAATGCGCGATCATGCTGTCACCGGCCACACCCTTTAGCTCGATGCCGGCCGCACGCAGACAGATTTGATCGTATTTGATGTTCTGGTTGATCTTCTGAATCGCCGGGTCTTCGAGGATCGGCTTCAGTTCTTTGACGACCATATCCGGATCGAGCTTCGCGCACTCCGCCGGCCCACGAACGGCAATGTACCAACCTTCCGTGTCCTTCCACGAAATCGCGTAACCGACAATGTTCGATTGCAATGGATCGAGGCACGTTGTCTCCAAATCAATCGCGAAGCGCTTCTGCGCCTTCAATTGCTTGAGAAAACTCTTCCAACCCTTATCGTCATCCACCAGTTTGTAATCCGTCTTCCACGCCGCCGCTTGCGGCGCAGCGGGAGCGGCGTTGGCACCGAACAGAAACTCGTCCGGCCGCACATCGTCCGGCGTGCCCGCAAACAAATCCCCCTGACTCGGTCCAGTTTTCGGCTCGACGCCAATGGCGGCCATCAATTCCGTGTTTTTCGCCTTGCCGCCCGCCTTCATCGCGCCGCGCACGCGATTGGCATAGCCACGGAAGCCGAGTTCCTCGAACATCGCGAGCAGCTTCGGCCCATCCCACGGGTGCCGGGTCCACGCGTCCCAGTCGAGCGTCATCGGCACATTAGTTTCGAGACGCACGAGCTTGCGGCACAGCTCCAACTCGCCGTTGCCGATCATCCGCTTCAAATTCTCCTTCATCTTCGGCTGCTTGATCTCGTCGACGTGCGCGACGAGATTCTCGAGCGAACCATATTGCTGAAGGAGCTTGGCCGCCGTCTTGGCGCCGATGCCCGGCACGCCCTTGATGTTGTCGACGCTGTCGCCGACGAGCGTCTGGTAATCGATCACTTGCTCCGGCGTCACGCCCCAGTCTTCCATGAGGGCCGCGCGGTCCATGTACGTCTTCTTGCGCAGATTCAGCATGCGCACGCGATCGCCGATCAGTTGCCGGCAGTCCTTGTCGCTGGTGCACAAGACGACATCGATGCCCTTCGCCGCCGCCGCGGTGGCGACAGTCGCCATGATGTCGTCGGCCTCGTAACCGGCGAGCGACAGGATCGGCAGGTTCATGGCTTCCAACACTGCGTGGACGATCGGCACCTGCACGATCAGGTCCGGCGGCGGCGGATCGCGATGGGCCTTGTACTCGGGAAAGATTTCATTGCGAAACGTCGGCTCATGACGATCGAACGTCGAGAGCAGGTACGTCGGCTTCACCTCGTCGCAAATGTTGAGCAGGTCGCGCGTCACGCCAAAGACCGCGTTCGTTGGCCGGCCGTCGGGCGACGTCATCGGCGGCACGGCGTGGAACATCTGGTAGATGAGCGCGTGGCTATCGAGCAGGTACAGCGTCGGCGTGTCGGGCATATCCAGCATTCCGAACGGAGAGACAGGGAGCGCAACGTCGCGGCAAATCGGCGCCGTCCGCGGTATCGAGTTCTGGGGAATTCGAGTCCGACCGGCAGGACAGATCGCGGGCGTTTCAGATCAAAAAGACGGGTGAATGCACACCGTTCAGGGTAAGCGTCGCGGGCCGGCAAGTCAAGTTTCGTGCGAAGACCACTAGCGCTATCGGGCGCTCGGCAATATGTGGAATTGTCAGTCCGGCGTTTCGTTCAAAAACACACACACCCCGGAAACGCAATTTGAGGTGTCACATGAATCCACAACTTCCCGATTCCTCTGCCGTAGCTATTGACTACGCAACGACTTGCGACGTCGCCGACCGAGTAAATCGCACCGATGGCAACCGCTGGCTTTGGGAGGGCTACCTGGCCGCCGGAAACGTAACGCTCCTCGTCGGCCCCTGGAAGGCCGGCAAGACAACTCTGCTATCGGTGCTTTTGGCCCGCATCGGTTCGGGCGGCACACTGGCCGGCCTGGCCGTTCGACGAGCGCGTGCCATCGTCGTCTCCGAAGAAGGCGATGACCTCTGGGCCGATCGCATCAAACAACTCGGCTTCGGCGACCAGCTTCATCTCGTGTCACGGCCCTTCCGCGGGCGGCCCACTTCGGAGCAATGGCTCGGTCTCATCGACTCGTTGGTCGCGCGGCATCAGCAAGCGCCATTCGACTTGTTGGTCATCGACCCGTTGGCGTCCTTCCTTCCGAGCCGCACCGAGAACCATGCGGGCATCATGCTCGACATCCTGCTGCCGCTCCAGGACCTCACGCAGCTCGGCGTATGCGTGTTGATCTTGCACCATCCGCGCAAAGCGCAATCGATTGAAGGCCGGTCCGCCCGCGGCACTGGCGCGCTGATCGGCACGATGGACATCGTGCTCGAACTCAATCACCTCGGTGCACCGTCCGACGACGATCGCCGGCGCCGGCTCTTCGCCTACTCGCGTCATCGCGCCACGCCGCGCCGCCGCGTCATTGAACTCACGCCCGACGGAACCGACTACGTCTCCCTCGGCGACTGCGCCGGGCGCGAGTTCGAAGACAACTGGCCGATCCTGCACGGCGTGCTCGAAGACTCAAATGGCAAGCTGACGCGCAAAGAAATTCTCGATCAATGGCCCGCCGACTTCGTGAAGCCGAGCAAGGTCGTCCTCTGGCGCTGGCTCGACCGCGCCATCAAGGACAAGTTGATCCTACACGAAGGTACGGGCCGCCGAAACCAGCCGTTTCAGTATTGGCTCGACGGCATGGAAGAAGTGTGGAAGAGCGACCCGTTTTACATGGAAGACATCGACTTCTCCAGCAGTTTCGACACGTTCCGCAAACGGCGAACGCTGATGGAGGTGCTGGCGGAACGTTTGAACGGGCGGCCCGCGGAAACCGACGGACCGAAACCGCGTCGCGGCAAGCCGCGGGAGCGGGGGTGATTACCTGCCGTAAACGGCGAGTAACGCGGCGACGATGCCGCAACGCAACCCCGAGCCAGTTGCCCATAGCCCCGTTCACGGGGCTTCGCGCTGTTCGCCTTCAGGCGCCGTTTCAATCTCCGTGATCCGTTCGAGCCGATCCTCGACGTGTCCGCGGCCATGTCGTTGGCGTTGGTTCCGAATGTAATCGAGCACCCAAGGCAAATCGCGCGTCCCAAATCTAACCACGCCATAGCCCGTCTGCCACGCCAACACCTTGCGGCCAAACTGATGATTCGCGTCGTGCGACGACGCGCCCTTGAGCTGCCCAACCAGTTCGCTGATCAACACCGTCGGCGTAATACTGATCGCCAGATGCACGTGCGTCTCGATGCCGCCAATCTCGTGGATGAAGACGCCCGACGTGTTGATGCACCGGCCGCGCAAATAATGGTGGACGACCTTTTCTACATCGGGCACCAACAACGGCGTGCTCTCCTTGGTGTGCCAGGTTAGGTGGAGATTGATTTCGGAGTAGTAGTTGGGCGACATGGCAGTTCGGTTGTTTTGGGATGCCAATGAATGCCTTTCCGTGACCACCGTCCAAGTGCAGCTGACGGCAATTGAACCAAAGGAATGCTCAAGCTGTCCGGCGAGCCAGCTCCACAACACATGGTTCCATTTGTATTTGTCACTGACATCTGACAGCGGCCCATACCCTTGTTCACGGGCTACAAATACCCCTCCAACGCGCCAACACCGGCGTCGTCTCAGGACCTCCGGAACAGCTACCCGAATCTACACCTTGACTGCACCGCCGCATGTTCTCAGAATTCCAATCCCCGACCATGCGTTTACCCGTCCGCTGGTACACAATTGGCTTCGATGCCTTCTTTTCCCTTGCCGGGTGTATCCCTGCAGCATTCCACAATCTTCCGGCCAGGCAAATGGGCACTACGGCAAGTTACGAATCCATGATGATGCGGATCCCTATCGCATAGGCGTCTTTTTCATACAGGTGTTCACTAACCGTCTCCGAGGCTCTCGAAATGACGCCCAACCCCGTTTTCGACCCCGCGATCGCCTTGAATATTCTGAAATCGCTTGCGGCCGGATGTCTTCCTGATGACCTCCCGACCGCCTTCGGAATTGACTTTAATATTCTGCGATCTGACGGCTCCTATGGAACAACCAGCACTTTTGTTCGAGAAATTGCGACGAAAAATGCCGTTGCCGAACCTTTCTCGGACGCCCAGCTTTTCGATCCATACTATGTTGCAAAGGCGAGTCAAGCAAACAAGGACGCTATTCAGCGATTTCAAAAGAAGAATACGCGCCCATTCCACCAGATCATTCGACGGGTTCTCCTCCATCGGTCGGACTACACCGATCAAGGGAGGGCGCAATGGATTTCGGAGTACCGGATTCCCCAGGTCTCTTTGACCGAGCCGTCAGAGATTGAGATAGTACGCATCAGTCATACCTTAAACGACGTACTTGAGGAGATGCAAACTGACGATGGCCTGGAACGAAAACTGTTCGCCAAGTTATCAAAATATCGTGAATTTGCTCTCGCTCCCCACTACGACTTTGAATATGAACATGACCTGAAAGGAAAATTCACGTCCCTGAATCACGATGCTTCTGAACTCTTGGGAATTCCACTCGACAAACTAAATCAGTATGCGATTTTTGACATTCTTGATGATCGCCAGTTACGCGCTACTTCAACCGGCCTAATCGACGCGCACGCTTATCGAGATAGGCCGCGCCATAAGGCCATTTTTCTTGTCCGGCAATGGAATGGTAAATCAGTCCGGATGGAGGTTGTCTCCGAAATCACACAGGATCGCAAAACCATCAAGGGCAAGGGACGGCGCTTGACTTCGGCAATTCACGAAACGCTGACGCGTTACGCGCGCGTCCTCGACGGCGGCCAAGTCGCCGGGTGGGATCGTCAGGTCGGGACCGAACATATCGATACGTCGAGAGCTTGGCGCGCTATCGTTGGCTTTGATGATAAATCTACAGTCACTCGGCAAGAGTTTCTCGGCCGAATTCACCCAGACGACAGGGGACGCGTAGAGCAAGCAATCGTCCAAAACGAATCCGTGGGAAATTATGACATTGAGTTCAAGCTTACATCAGCGGACCACAGGCAAAAGATAATTCATTCGATTGGTAACAGGTCAACAGCAGACGACCGGGCGAATTCGCCCGCTTTTGTTTCTGGCCGAATTGAGGACATTACCGCCCGCGTTCGCAACGAATCACTGCTGAAAGCCGTGATGGACACATGTCCTCAGCTAATTTTCATCAAAAACAAGGCTGGCCAGTTTGCATATGTAAACCGGCAGCTCGCCGACTTCTATAAGATGGGGAATCCAAAGCTGGCAGAGGGCAAGGATGATCAATGGTTCTATCAGGGGGATGACCGCACAATAATCACTCGACAGTTAGCATTGTTTCGTTCTGGAGACCAACAAGCTATCTTGGGAAGTGAAGACACTAGCGCTATCATTGAGGAAATCATGCCTCCGTTCGGTGCCGAATGTGATCGACGCTGGTATTCAACGGTAAAGCGCAAGGTCCTCATTGATGGCGAGCCGCATGTGCTCGGAGTAGCGACCGATGTGACAGATCTCGCAATGCGAAAGGATTCTTTGCAACAATTGTTTTCGCACTCGCCCGTCATTATGTATATCAAGAATTCCAAGGGAGTATATACAGAGGTGAATTCTGCCTTTGTTGTCGCGGTCGGCAAGAATCATGTCAACGAAGTCCTTGGGCAGGGAGCAGAGGCATTTTTTTCTGGCGACGAGCTTGCGGCTATTCAACGTGAAGACATGGATGCTTGGATTTTTGGTGAAGTACGCAACCGGGAACATCAGCTTAAGCTACCAAACGGACAACGGCGAGTGTTTGTCGGCAACAAGATGAAGACGTTTGCCGTCGGTCCTGATGGAAAAACCGAACCACAGTTGATCGGCGTCTATGTTGATGTCACAGATGGTCGATTCTCGGAACGATTCCGACGAATCGAACCATTCCTGAGTTGTGTCGACCATGACCATACGTATAAGTTCTTGATGGACATCAAGGGATTCCTGGCAGACAAGGGACGTGGGACGGAAGAAGAATCTCATCAAAGTCGGATTCTAGCGGCAATGTCTGATATTATCATTAGGACGCTTGGTTACATTGCCACCGCTCGAAGACACAAGATTAACGACGAATCGCTCGCGTCAATGATGTCGCCGTTGCGCCTCGCAGAATGTATTCGACTGGC
>DATANR010000310.1:0-7847 GCA_036266155.1 Gemmataceae bacterium
GCGTGCTGGCGTCGGTGACTCAGTTCCTGGAAGCGAAACTCAAGCTGCGTGTCAATCGGGAGAAGAGCGCGGTGGCGCGGGTCGAGGAGCGGAAGTTCCTCGGCTACCGACTTCTGAGCGACGGCCGCTTGGGGATCGCGCAGCAAAGACGACGACGGGCTCGTCCGGACTCCGAAGACGAGCGCAACGACTTGTCACGTCTATCGCCCCATGCAGAACGGCTTACTTGTTTAACAGGGAACGTCGCGGCATGATGCACTATCATGAAGGACGGCGTGCAACGGCCCCGGTGCGAGGCCGCCAATCCCATGTGATCTACATCTAGGAGGTTCTGCGATGTCTCCGACCCTGTTGGCCACGGTATTGATGTTGTCGCCTGGACAGCCAGCGCCGATCCCCATCAACCCGCCGCCCCTGATTGAGCCGGCAACCATCGTCAACTTCGTGATTCCAACACCCTGTGGGACCATACCGTTCTTGTATCCGTTAGTTCCGGCGCCGGTCGTCCTGGCCCATCCGAATTGGTATCCGTACCCCGGTCCGGCATGGTGGTATGCGAACAATGTCTCGCCCTATCACCCGGTCGTTCACGCTGCGCCCAAGGCTCCATCGACGATACCGGTGGTGCCTCCGAAGCGGTGAAGAATCATCGGCGGTAGTGCGTCAAAGCGCTCCGCCGATCGGCGAATTGCACCTCAGGTAAATTTGGACCGAGGTCGGGCTTCGCGGCGAAGCCCTGGCGCGGGAGATCGAGGATATGCGTGCGCTCATCCAAAACGTGCAAAATAGCTTTGACACGTTCTTGCCGGCGAGCGACAAGCTGAACGCCGAATCGCCGAATCCAAGCGCTCCACCGGCGGCGGTAAGCAAGCCGTAGGATTGATGTGACGCCGATCGCATGTTGAACGAATGTCGAAAGCAGCCCATCGGCTTCGATCAGCGGTGAGCTGCTTTCTTCGGGCGGGCGGTACAAACGCCGACAAGGAACGGTCACACATTCACCATCTATCATCGCAGCAATTCGTGCCGATTGCTACGCGCAGCGATGGGTCGTGCGGACTGATTGCGCCATTGGACGACGAGCAACTTGATCTCGGCGGATCGAGGGTTGGCTTGGTCAGAAAAGTACTGCAACGCCTTCTCCCCCATCGAAATTGCAGCCTCGAATTCCCCGACCGCAGCAGAAAACCGGGCCAACGTGAGTCGTGTTTCAGCAGCTCGCTCATGCTCGGCAATCGCATCCAAGATCTCGATCCGCTCCGCATAGCAATCCATTGCGCCGGAAATGTCTCCGATTTCCGACAAGACGCCGGCAAGGCTGCCCAGATCAATCGCTAGGTCGTTCTTTCTGCCGACACCTTTGTCGACTTCGATCGCCGCCCGGAACCAGCGAATTGCTCGGTTATGTTTGCCCATTTTCCAGGCGACCTGACCGAGACTTGATGCGGTCTTTCCTTGCTCAACGATTCGGCCTAATTTGCGGAAGATTCTCCGTGCCCTTGCGAAGTGCTTTTTGGCAGTATCAAACTTTTGCTCCTCAAGCGCAATGTTCCCGAGCGTCCCCTGAATCGCCGCCAGTTGGATGGGGAACCGCAGTTGCCGTGCAACGGTCGCGGCCTTGGCAGCGAAGGGTTTGCATTGTTCGAGCCTTCCGGAGTCCAGCAAGCGTTCCGCCAGGACTTGACACGTCGAAAGAACGAGCAAGGAATCGCCAGCGGCTTCGCACCGACGGAGACGTTCTTCGAGTAGCTTGACGCCTGCATCGATTTCCTCGCGGCGGAATGCCGCGTCAGCCATGTCCTTCAACAGTCGCGTGACCGTTGCTTCTTCCTGGAGTTTGGTGGCGATAGTGAATGCTTCCGTCAACTGAGTGTAGGCCTCCGCCAACCGACCGCGCCGTAAGAGCAGTTTTCCTAAGTGTTCTTTGGCAAGCCCTTCGCCGGCTTGGTCAACTTGGTCGACGGCACACTGCAAACGTTCTTTGAGAATAATCTCCGCATCATCCAGTCTGCCGCATTCGGCCAGCGCATTCCCGTAATTGCCAAGAAACCGTCCCCGAAGTCCCCGTTCCTTGAAGCTGATTGCTGCCGGATGAAATGACTCAAACCACTGCGCTCGCTCGTCGCGCGAAAACACGAACTCGCTGATTCGGACCGCCGTGCAGAGAAGTCCAGCTCCTATTTCGGATACTTCGGTCCCGACAACGACTTGGGCGGCGAGCGCGTGAAGCAATCGGCGCACCTGGGGCGCCAAAACGCTCCTGAGCCTCCGTATCGCTTCGGTGCCGATGACTCCCCCGGTTTCAAAACGGCGTGCGATTTCCAAGAGCGCAGTTTGAGAATCATTCGCGTGCTGGAGCAAGAGCTGAAGTCGTCGTCGAGAGATACGCTCATTCATCGAGCAGGTCCCATTCACGGAGGGCTAGGGCATGCATCAAGGGGTGGATCTGAAAATGGCCGCGTTTTGGTACTTCGATCAAACCCAAGTCGACGAAATAGCGTGCGATACGCTTTGCCTCTGGTTCGTCCACTTTCCAGCATTGGGCTGCAAAAAGCACATCGAAGGTTGCCGGGGCAGGGGCGAACCCTCCGAGCCTTGCGAAATAGGATCGGTGTTGCGGATCAAGCCCATTCGTGCTGCGCCGGAGCACTGCGGCGACGCTCGGCGTCGCCTGGTTCAGGAGATCGACCATGTCTGCGGGGACCGGCTGTTCCAAAAGCAATCGGGTGTCGGCTCGAATGGCCTGAAACAACGCAGTAACATCGCCTTGCGCGGCGACCTCGCGATGCAACATTCTTCCCGCGACAACAATCGCCAAAGGCAAACCATCGATATCCTTGACGAGCTGTTTGCACATCCGCGGGTGATTCCGAATGACATCCGGGGCGAGTTCAGCCAGAAGATCGAGGCCGTCTTTCGGTTTCAAGCCGCGAAGAGAGTAGACAAGATCCGCAGAAGTCGCAAGGCGATCAGCCAAGTCGGCAATCCGAGTCGAATACAGAACGACTGAACCGGCGCCAGCCACACGAAAGCACTCGGCCTGGTGATCGGCCCAGACATCATCGACAAGCAACAGCATTTGTCGATCCTGAAGCTTCGCTCGTAGGGCGCCAACGGAATCGTCAAGGCGCATTAGCCTTGCTTCCGGTAACTTCACGGCCTGGCCCCACGTTCGCAGTAACTGACTCAGATCAGGTGACTCGCCGACACCGACCCACAATCCGCCGTCGGGGAATAGCACCCTGAGCGAACTGTCGCGGGCAAGACAATTCAACAAGGCAGATTTGCCAACTCCCCCCACACCGCGAATTACGACGGTGGTAACAGAATCATGGTTGCGCGCCCGTGTGAGAATTCGTTTGATCGCTCGTTTCTCGGTTGCTCGGCCGATGAGCTGACGCCCAAGCGCTAGCGCACCTCCACGGATGAGAAGCGGCTGGAGTGGCAGGCTATTTCGGCTGCTGTTTGGCTGGCGTTGCGCGCGCCCCGAAGACTTGGGCGGCGCAAGCGGTTGGCGCGTGGTCCCGCGTTCAGGTGGTTGACCTCGAATGCGCCGGATGAGGCGCCGAAACGAATGGTCGAAATCAGCGTCGCTTCGAAAGTCAATCCAATTCAACGATCGAAACGGTGCCGGCAGTTCACATGTCGATACGCCATCGAGTGATCGCTCGCGGTGGAAAATTGGAATGAGGCGATTCTGGTTGTTCACTGGGTCGTCTGAAACTATGTGACTCCATTCCAGAGTGGACCAGGCGCCATGTAGCAATTCAGGCGAAATGATGACGGCGACGAGGCGCGCCTGTTGCAAACCCAGATTGATGCGTTGGACGACGTTTTGGCCGATGTCGATGTCCCATTTGTCGAAGAACACTCTCATGCCGCGGCTGCCGCCATTGCCGTCAATGGTCTCGGATTCGATTTGTTCGGCAAGCCTCTCGACCCATTCCTTGTCGGCGGCATTGTGGCAGAGAAAGAGGTCGATGGCGTCGGTGCGAGTACTGTTGCCGGCGCCCGTTGCGCGAGTTCTTCCTGATTTGCCCATAACCTGACTCCGGAAGCACGAACACCGCAATCCACCGCGAAAACACTCCAGTATAGCCGGTAATGTTCAAGCTGTTGCGAAGCGCTGCTGACATGGACAGCGGAGCAACTTCGGCAAAATACGCCTGGCTCGGCCGCTCGATGTCGGGGCCGTGCAAGACGGCGAAGCCGGTCGGCGTCAGTTTGTAGTAGTTGTGCAGGCCTCCCCTGCCCTGGGCCGCCGGCCATGCTCGGACGAATCCAGCAGCAATCAGTGCCTGCAAGCGCTCGCGCAGTCGCCGTTCATCAGCGAAAGCGTCGCCCTCGAACGCACTGCTGGCTCGATGGATAAGAGCGGTGGTCGCCGGCGTCCAACTCAAGAGGCGCAGGAGCGAAACATCGCGCGGCGAGAGGTTGACGCGATTGGACATGCGACAGCGCTCAGCTTACCATCACCCCCTCTAACCCATTCATCCCATGGATACCTCCCGCTACATCAGCGTCGATGACCTCCAGGCGCAAACGTCTCTGCCGGAAGCTGCCGCGAAATGCCGTGTGTCCGTCGAAATTGACGGAATCGCAACCGCGAGATTTCCAAGGCCCTAAAAGACCGGTTGGTTTCTGGCGAACTACCCTACGGTCTCTCCGTCGCCCGATGGTGCCGCGTCGTGACCGCGATGCAACGAATTGTGCATGTTGCTTCGCGGAAACAATTTCAGTCATCGCCAAGGACTCCTCCCAGGGGGCCAAACAGATGGACCTCTCAAGCGTGGCCGAAAAGTTCGTGATCTCCGTCATGTCTTCATTGGTTACGCTTGCATTCGTGCGACTGTGGACGTGGCTGAAGATGCGACGACGCTATGGAAGTTTGGCGGGTAATTACAGTGTCGAGAAGTTGGATGGGATGGTCGTCGAGGGCGAGACCACTACCCTACGGCACGAGGGCGGGCGGCTATTCTCGACATGCTCGACACGCCACGGCAGAGAAGACTGGAGCGGATACGTCACTATGAGCGACGAACTGCCGGGCGTGGGCAGCGGCCTGTACCAGTTCCGTGACCTCCACGGTTGCGGGCTCCACTACCTCCAGGTGAATGCAAAGGACGGGTCGATTTTTGTCCGCGGAATAAACACCGTCGGCGGCACTACCGATCAGCCGTTTGTGTACACGTTGCGACGGCAGCGAACTCTCGTTAGACCCGTCGATTGAGGATTAGACTGCACGGCTTCTGCCATTTCAGGTGCCGCGATCATGTCGAACATGATCACCGAAGAACAGGTCGCAAAAAATCGACCGTTGGGCGAAGAGTTGGCCGGCGGGCGCGTTGCTCTTCTGTTCGACGCGGATGACGCGAGCGAGGCCCACTGGGTGCTTGCTGAGTGCGGCCTCGACGTGCGGCTCCTCTGGAGCTGAGCCATGCACGGCGGCCAGTTTGCCGGCCGGCAGCCGGAGAACCTGACTGCAGAGGAATGGCGTCAAGTCGTCCGGTCAACGCTGGTCGGCCGGTTGGCGCCACCCGAAGCGGCGGGAAGCACGAGTGGGAAATCGTCGTGCAGTGTCCAGGGACAAGGCGCCGTCGGACGCCCTCTGGCATGGATGATTCCTGCCACCGTCTACTCGACGGTGGCATGGATCCGCTCCGCGGTCGTGACGGCGCAGGCCGCATGGTGTGGGAGCCGTGTCGCGAACCGCCGTAGGTCGGTCGCGACCCCCGCGTAGGCGCCGCGTCGATCGCGAGGTACGAGTGTCAGCGTGTCGTCCTGGGCGGGGGTCGCGACGGAGGTCGTCGACGCGGTCTCCCTCATGGCATGGCACT
Organism: Gemmataceae bacterium; assembly: GCA_036266155.1. Taxonomy (GTDB): domain Bacteria; phylum Planctomycetota; class Planctomycetia; order Gemmatales; family Gemmataceae; genus SIAJ01. The sequence continues at coordinate 5,838 of DATANR010000310.1, forward strand.
CGTGTGGCTTTCCCAAGCCACACGAACGGTCGATCTCGGATCGCCTATGGATCGCCGCTCGGTCGCCGTAGCGGGCGATCGCCCGGCGAGTTGCCGGCGGTTTCTGGTCGGTAGTGGCGATGCCTCCTGGCAAGTCACGCTCTTTCTCTCTTGCATGGAATGGATGGTGGAGGCGCAACGGTGCGTTTAAGCTCTTTGAGTTTTTCGGAAGCAGGCGGGCGTCAGCCCGCCATCCCCTCTTTGTTTGCAGAAGTATCATTTGTAGCTGCTTTGTCGGCGGCCAGGCGGCATGCCGTTTTCCGCAGCCACACGTCGTCCGCACAGGGTCGATCCACAAAAAACATCCGGCAAACGCCGATAGTCGAACCGCAAAAAAGTCCGGCAAACACCAAGAGTGCCATTCAATCCGTATTGTGGTTTGCTACGGCGTGGCCAATAGCACCGGGTTGGCGTCTTTCCATCGAAGTGCGGCGCCGAGCAGTCCCCAGAGGACGTATTCATCGATGGGCTGTCATCCCAACGGTGCCCGGACCCTGACGGCGGCCGTCTTGCGACCGGCCGGCGTGGGATAGGTGTAGCTGGTCTCGAACTTGTGATCGGGAAGCTGGCCGCCTTGCAATGTCCGTAAGGCGGTTTCGAGCAGCGAGAGTGGGGCAACACCTTCGCGATCGATGCCGGGCAGCCGGTAGCGTTTGGGCGAGGCGGTGGTCGAGCCGATGTGAGCGTTTTCGACGGTGCGCAAGAGAACTAATGGAAAATGCGGGCCAGAAATCCGCGCTTCGCCTTGGCGGTTTTCGGCGGCATCGTACCCCCTTTCCTCGCAGGAGTGGCATTGACAGGTCTCGTCGTCGCGTCCTCGCGAGTGGTGCTGGCGTGGCCGTCGGTCAAGGCGAGTCGCTGTTGCAAAGAACCCTTCATGCAGGCGTTCGTTGAGCCCCTTGAGGAGTTCCGTGTAGTTCGCGATCTGCTGGTTCTTAATGTCGAGTTCGCGGCGGAGCATGGCAATCAACTCTGATTGCGGGTGCGGCGCTGTCTTGCCGGAGGGCGTGTCGCCGGCACGTTCATGCCGGCTGCCGGCGGGAATCATCCGTCGTAGTAATTCCTCGCTTAGCCGCCACGCGAAATTCTCGCCATTCACGCGAAGAGCCATCGCCTCCGCCACGGTCGGTTGGATGTCGCGCGGTCGGGATGGGCGTCGTCGCGGACGATCGGGTAAAGGACGCGGCGAATGGAACTGGGCGACTTGCCGGTGAGTTGAGAGGCTTCCTTGACTGTGAGGAAGGGCGTCATGGTAGAGGAGGGGAGTGGTGTCAGGAGGATACCACGCTGACGGGTCTCGGCAAGACCTTTCCAGGCACCGTGTCGACACGGCGTTCGGTAACCTGCCGGTAAGGGTTCGAGCCGTTTCCAGACTGGTTTCCATTCATGCCCGAGGTATGTTGCCGGCGGCTGGCCATGACAACTCCTGTGACGAAACCCTGTTGAAGCCCAGCCAGGAATGGTTTCTTGGAGGGGTGTGGATGAAACGGTGACCGCGGAAAACTGAGAACGTGTTGGATCCGTTGCCCTCACGTCTTCAAGGGACTTCTCTTCGCAATTCCCGACGCAGTCGTCGGCGGGACGGCGACGGCGTAACGCGAGTTGACGAGCGTCCCCGAGAGAGGCAGGTTGGATTTAGTTTTAGTAGTGCATGATGCCAAGCCGATGTTCCAGGGAATCCCGAGCGATCGGGGTTCTACTGGTCCAGTTTTTGGGGCGCAGTTCAGTCAAGTACCGTGTGTTCGGTATAAATCGCTGCGATGAACTGACTGTAAATACGGTGTAGGCGGCCATACGAGCCAATTCGAACCGGATCGACATCCACTCACCCGTTAGCTCGTTCGCCCTTTCGCTCCGACCAACTTGTGCGGGAAGACGGCGCTCATCGCCCCTGCGGAGCTATATCAGACCGCATTCTGTTATCTGGTAGTGCTTCTAAGTTCACCAAATTTCTGCAGAAATCCTTCCACA
>DATANR010000311.1:0-17899 GCA_036266155.1 Gemmataceae bacterium
GGTAGGACTCGACGAGGGCCCAGTACGAATGGGTCTTGCCCGACTTGCGGCGTTCGCATCGACGCAGGAACATGCGTGGACTTCACGATCCCAGAACAGGCGACGCGAGAGGATCGCAAATGCGACATGGTCAAAGCAAGACGGTAGGTCTTCACTACACGACCTCCGACGACCACGCGCTCGAAAAATCCCGAAGCGTTGACTCACCGGAGGGCCGAAAAAAGTGCAAAAAAGAGCGCAGTAGCGTAACTTGGGCTAGAATTCTCGGCGCCTTGGCCAATGAACTTCGCTCACGAACCGTGTAAGGGTCTTCGCACTGGCTGCTCATTGGCTCCCTACACGATGCGCACTTTGAAGTCGTCGGGTCCTTGAGGCGCCGGATTCTTCGGATCGTATTTGAACGCGGTCGGGCCGACGACCTTCAGGCTGCCAACGGCCGTGTCGGCGTAGAAGCCGAATTCGTTATTGCCATTCGTCGAATCGAGACTGGTGAGCGTCACCGTCTTGAAACTCGTCGCGATGACACGGCTATTCTGGAAGCCATCGGTCTTGCCCGTGACGGTAAACGTGGTGACGGACGCCGGCAAATTGAACGCGCCGCTGCCGTCATCGGGGCCCGAATAGCCGGCAAACAGCCGGCTATCGCGGAAGGCGCCGACGCTAAATGTCGTCACGTTCCCGTTCACGAAAATGTCGCTGTTCGTGACCGCGCCTGCAACCTTGAGAGTCTTCAGGGCCGGCTTGCCCGCCGCGACGCCGACGCCGCTGATGGTGATATCGGATGCCAGGTCGCCCGCGATTCCCGCCTTGGGATTGCCCTTGACCGTTAGAGTGCCAATGCTCGGGGCCAGAATCGAGCCGACGCCGATCCGCATTGCCGTCAAGCTGTTGAGCGCGGCCCCAACGTCAATCGTCGTGTTGTCATCAATAATCCCGGCCGTGATCTTGGTGGACTGCGCCGCGTTGGTCGTGCCCAAGGTAATAATGTCGGCGCCGTTGGTGACATTACCGACGGTCAGCGCGCCCAAGTAGCCGTTGAGGTTGATTCCGTCCCCGTTCAGGTCGACGGTCTTCCCCGAGAAGCTCTTGAGACCGGAACCGGTGACAGCGCCGAGTCCAACGCGGCCCGCGTCCGGGCCGACGTTGCCCGCGGCCTTCGCAACCGTGATGGTCACGCTCGAAACCGGCTTCAACGGATCGGGCTGCGTATCGGTCAGCTCGATCAATTCGATGGGCCCCTTGCCGTCGCCGTCGGGGTCCGTCAAGAAGTAGGCAAGCTCGCCGGTGCCGGCGAACTTGATCGTCACTTTGTCGTTATCGGAGTCGAAGAAGGTGGGGGAATGCTTGTGATCGCTCGGCAAAATCGCGAGTTCCGCGGTGGTCTGTGTTCCAAGCCGGGAGCCGCCCGTCGGATTGGAAAGCGCCAGACCGATGGTCTCATTTCCTTCATTCAAGACGTCGTCGAGGATGGGGACCGTAAACGATTTGGTTCCGGTCTCGCCGGCAGCCCAGCTCAACGTGCCGGTCGTCGGCGTGTAGTCGTTTTGTCCGGTCGCCGCCGACCCGCCGCTATGGGCGGTGCCATCGCTGGTGGCGTAGTCAATCGAGACCGCGCTGCTGAAGTCGACGGTGCGCGCTACTGAGATCGTCGCGAAGCCGCCTTCTTCCGATACGGTGAACGTGGGCGAGGAGAAGTCGAAAACGGCTCCCTCGAAGTCGGCGATTTGAACGACAGCCGTGCTCTGCGCGCCGAGCGTCGCTCCGCCCGTGGGATTCGACAGTGCCAGGTTAATCGTTTCCGTGCTTTCAATCACGAAATCATCGTGCAGCGTGATCGTAAACGTCTTGGCGCCGGTCTCGCCGTTGGCCCAGGAAAGCGTTCCCGATGCGGCGTCATAGTCTTGCGTAGCGCCTGCGGTCGCAGTTCCGTCACTCGTGTCATATTGCACGCTGACGGCGTTCGCACTGCCGTTGGTGCGCGTGACCGTGATCGTGACGGTGGGGCTATTCTCGATCGTGTTGAAGACGGGCGCGGAAAATTGCAGGTCGCCAAAGTTGTCGAACAAGACCGAGTTGTCGGTGCTGATTGAAGCGACGCTATTGTTGCCCGCCAGATCGACGGCGGCGCCGGCCGATATCGAGGCGACGACTGTGCCGACGCCCGTCATTCCCGTGACCGTGACGACGTAGTCCGCGCCCGAGCCCGTGACGTTGGCGACGAGCGTCCCGCCGACGGTGCTGCCGGCGAAGCTGACGTCGGCCGGTAGATCGCCAAAGCCAGTGACGTTCTCGCTGAAGTGGACATCGAATGCTATGGATGAACCGTGCGTTGGGTCGAATTGGCTGGCGCCCTGATTGATCGTGACGGACGGAGCAATGGCGTCGAAGTGAACGCTATTGTCGGTACTGGTTGATGCCGTGTTGCCGTTGCCGGCGGCATCATTCGCGGAAGCGGCCGGAATGCTCGCGACGACATCGCCCTCGCCCGTCATGCCCGTCACGGTCACGGTGTAGTCCGTGCCGCTACCGGTGACGTTCGCGGCCAGCGTCCCACCGACGGTGCTGCCGGCAAAGCTGATATCCGAATTCGTCAAGCCAGTCACTGATTCCGTGAAGTGCACGTCAAAGACGATCGAGGCGACCTTCGTCGGATCGGCCTGGCTGCCTGACCGATTGATCGTGACGTCCGGCGACACATTGTCGAAGTGAACGACGTTGTCCGTGCTCGTCGACGCGCTGTTGCCGTTGGTAGCGAGGTCGAGCGCACTCGCGGCCGGGATGCTGGCGACCACGTTGCCATCGCCGGTCATGCCCGACACGGTGACTACATAATCAGCCCCAGTACCCGTGACGTTCGCGACAAGAGTGCCGCCGACCGTGCTGCCGGCAAAACTGATGTCCGCGCCGGTGAACCCAGTGACGATCTCGTTGAAGTGGACGGCGAATGTGACCGGCGAACCGTTCGTCGGGTCCGCCTGAGTTCCGGCTTGATTGATGGTGACCATCGGCGTCGTTTTGTCGACGCGGACCGTATTGTCCGTGCTGGTCGATGCGGCGTTGCTGGATTGCGACCCGTCCACGGCTGCGTTGGCGAGGATGGACGCCACCACGTTGCCATCCGCCGCCATGCCTGTCACGGTGACCGTGTAGTCAGTTCCCGATCCGGAAATGACCGGGACCAGCGTGCCGCCCGTGGTGCTTCCAGGAAAGATGATGTCCGACGCGTCAAAGCCGGTCACGGGGGCGTTGAACTTGACGGCAAAGTCGATTGAGGAACCGTTGGTCGGGTCCGGCTGGCCAGCCGCTTGATCGATGCTCACCTTGATTGTCTGGACTTCGAACGATCCGATATCGACAATGCCAAACTTGCGGTCCAGTGTGCCGCCGCGTTGATCAGTCGTTAGACCGGCCGGAACCAGTCCATCGGCGCCCGCATTGATGAGCGGACTGCCCGGTTGCGGCGCCATCGTCTTGGTCGGACCACCGTTGTTGGCGAGCGTGCCGAGTAAGAGATTCGTTCCCGGTGCGATGTTGTTGGCGCTGATCGCAGTCTGCGTATAGCCGGTGTTGTTGCCGATGGCACTGAAGTTCACGTTGACGGTCGAGCCCGTGGCCGCGGTGAGGACGTCCGGTCCGTTGGCGTTGGTGTTCCCGGCAATGACCGAGTTAGCGATGGTGATCGTGCTAACGGATGTCGTGGTGCGCGCGATGCCGCCGCCGCCGGCTGTGGAGCCATTCGCCGTGTTGCCCACGATCGTGCTGTTCTGTATGGTCGTCGCGCCCGTCCCGCCTGTGACGGCGAACCCACCTCCTGAGGTTGTTGCCGTGTTCGCGGACATCGTGGTGTTCTGCAGGATGACGGTCGCGTAGGCCGACGAAATTCCCCCGCCGGTGGTCGACGTTGTGTTCCCCGAAAAGGTGCTGTTCTGAACCAACAGCGTGCCGCCGAGAAACGGCATCGAAATTCCTCCGCCGGCCGCAGCGCTGGCGGTGTTGTCGCTCACCGTGCTGTTGCGCACGACGAAAGTGCTCGGAGTGAACCCGGCTGGCGGACTCGCGCTTGGAGTTCCGCGAAGGAGCAGCCCGCCGCCGCCACTACCGGCCGCCGCCGAGTTCGTGCTAATGGTGCAGTTGTCGATCACCAGGCCGCCGCTGTACAGGTACAAGCCACCGCCCGAAGAGGTTGCGGTATTGCCCGTGAGTGTGCTGTTGGAAAGGCGAATGAACCCGCCGCTGGTGTTGGAGAAAATGGCCCCGCCCGATGTCCCCGAGTTGCCACTGAAAGTCATGTGATCGAGCGTCACGGTCCCGCTCAACTGCAACCCGGCGCCGGCCACACCGCTGCCGCCACTGACGGTCATCCCCGTCATGGTCAGTGTTGGGGCCAGCGAATTGAAAACGCCAAAACTCCCAGCCGCGGCACTGCGCTTGACGGTGAGGTTCGCCTCGCCGGTGCCGGTGATCGTCAGCGCGCCGCCCGCTGCTGGAAACTGCGGCAAAGCCGTGAGCAGCGTGATCGTTCGCGGCACGTTAAAGAACGCCGGCGAAAACTCGATTACGTCCGGCGACGTCGTGGCATTGGCCTGGATGATCGCATCGCGCAAACTGCCGGCCCCGCTGTCGTCGGCATTGGTAACCACATAAGGAGAGAGCACGCTGATAGAGCCAATGGAATCCGCGACGATGAAGTTGCCGTCGATGTCGGCGACTTGATTGGCCTGAATGCTGATCGTGTACGTTCCAAAGTCGAGTGGGTCCCAGGCGCCGCCCGGGGGCGTGATCGAATAAGTCGCCGTTCGCGGCGTGCCATTGGCGGCATTGTCGATGGAGACATAGGTTGCCAGCACGTTGAAGCCGCCCGGCCCGGTGACGCGAATGGCATTGTTGTTGTTGATGATGCCGGCCGTGTTGATCGCGCCTGCCGCCCCTTGCGGATCGGAGTAGGTGACGGTGAACTGGTAGCTGGTGTTGCCGGCGGTGTTGACGAAGGAGGTGTTGGCGTTGGCGACGGGGATAAACGGCGCCTGACTCTCGACGGCGCCAATGTCCACGGCCGACCCGGCGATCCGCACGAAGCCGGCGCCCCGTTGATCGGTCGTGAGGCTGGCCGGCACTAGCGGATTTTGCCCGGCGTCGATCAATGGACTCCCAAGGGCCGGCACCATCGTTCGCAGCGTGCCACCGACAAATGCGAGTGGAAGCAATTTCAGATTCGTGCCTGGCGCGAGGTTGTTCGCGCTGATGCCGGACGGCGTGTAACCGGTGTTGCTGCCGATGGCGCTGAAGTTGACGTTGACGGTCGAGCCCGTGGCCGCGGTCAGGATGTCCGGGCCATTGGCATTGCTGTTCCCGGCGACGACTGAGTTGGCGATGGTCATCGTCCCGGTGCTGGTTGTGGTCCGAGCAATGCCGCCGCCGCCGCTCCCGGCTGCAGTCCCAAGGGCCGTGTTGCCAAAGATCGTGCTGTTCTGAATGGTCGTCGCGGCGGTCCCTGCGGTCACGGCGATGCCGCCGCCGGACGAGGACGAGATGGCCCCGCTCAGCGTGCCGGCGGTGTTCCCCACGATCGTGCTGTTTTGCAGGTTCAGCGTGCCGTTGCTGCCCAAGACCGCAATCCCGCCCCCCGACGTCCCGGTCGTATTCCCCGCGATCGTGCTGTTCTGCACGCTGAGCGTCCCATAATGCAGCGAAATCCCGCCGCCGTTGGTCGCTGCCGAGTTCCCGGACACGGCGCTGTTCTGCACCAGCAAGGTGCCGGTGAAATTGATCACGCTGATGCCGCCGCCGCCGAGGCTGCTCCCGGTCGTCGTCGTGTTCCCGCTCACCGTGCTGTTGCGGACGACCAGAGTGCTCGGAGAGAAACCGATCGGCGGGTTCGCGCTGGCCGTTCCGCCAAAGTACAGTCCGCCGCCGCCGTTCGCGCCCGCCGATGAATTGTTGGATATGGTGCTGTTCTCCACCTCCCAACTGCCAGTGTAAACCCGGACTCCGCCGCCCGAGCTGCCCGCGGAGATGTTCCCGGTGACGGTGCTGTTGCGCATCAGCAGGAAGCCGGGGTTCATGTTAATACCGCCGCCGGCTCCGGTCGCCCGGTTCCCACTCAGGACGACGTGGTCGAGAGTGAGAACGCCGGTCGCGTCGATGCCGCCGCCGTTCCCGCCCACGTTGCCGCCGCTGATGGTCATTCCGGTTAGGGTCAGAGCGGGGGCCAGAGAGCTGAACACCCGGAAGTTGCCCGCCGCCCCGTCACGCTGGATCGTCAGGTTGGCTTCGCCGGTGCCCGTAATGGTCATGGTCCCGCCATTCGCTGGCAACGTCGGCAGTGCCGTCAACAGGGTAATCGTTCGCGGCACATTGAAGAACGTCGGCGAAAACAAGATCGTGTCCGGGCTCGCCGTCGTGTTCGCCGACGTGATGGCATCGCGCAAACTGCCCGCGCCCGCATCATCGGCATTCGTCACGATGAATGGGGAATTGGCTGCAAATGAGCCAATCGTGTCGGCGGCGATGAAATTGCCGTCCATGTCGGCCACTTGATTGGCCTGGATGCTGACCGTGTAGATTCCGGAGTCGAGCGGATCCCAGGCGCCGCCAGGAGGCGTGAAGGAGTAGGTCGCGGTCCGCGGCGTGCCATTGGCGGCGTTGTCGATGGAGACATAGGTTGCCAGCACGTTGAAGCCACCCGGCCCGGTGACGCGAATGGCATTGTTGTTGTTGATGATGCCGGCCGTGTTGATCGCGCCTGTCGCCCCTTGCGGATCGGAGTAGGTGACTGTGAACTGGTACGTGGTGTCCCCGGCCGTCGTGACCGGACTTGCGTTGGCGACAGCCACGGGGAGGAACGGCGCCTGGTTCTCGACGGCGCCAATGTCCACTGCCGAACCGACGATCCGCGCGAAGCCCGCGCCCCGTTGATCGGTCGTGAGGCTGGCCGGTACTAGCGGATTTTGACCGCCGTCGATCAAGGGGCTCCCAAAGGCCGGAGCGATCGTGCGCATCGAGCCGCCGACGAAGGCAAGTGGCAGCAATTTTAGGTTGGCGCCTGGCGCGATGTTGTTGGCGCTGGTGCCGGAAAGCGCGAACCCCGCGTTGCTGCCGATGGCGCTGAAGTTGACGTTGACGGTCGAACCCGTAGCCGCGGTCAGAAGGTCCGGTGCATTGGCATTGCTGTTGCCGGCGATGACCGAGTTGGCGATGGTGATCGTGCCGGCGGTCGTGGTCGTGCGCGCCAGGCCGCCGCCGCCGGTCCCGGCCGCATTGCCAAAGGCCATGTTGCCGACGATCGTGCTGTTTTGAATCGTGATCGGCCCATTGCCGCTGTTGATCGCGATGCCGCCACCGGAAGCCGTCAGGATCGCACCGCTCAGCACTCCGGCCGTGTTCCCCGCGATCGTACTGTTCTGCAAGTTCACCGCCGTATTGCTGCCGTAAATTGAGATTCCGCCGCCCAACGTCCCGGCTGTGTTCCCGGAAATTGTGCTGTTTTGCACGTTTACCGTCCCATACCGCACCGCAATCCCGCCGCCGTTCGTCGACGCGGAATTCCCCGACACGATGCTGTTCTGCACCAGCAGTGCGCCCGTGAGGTTAATGACGCCGATCCCGCCGCCGCCAAGATTACTACCGGTCGTCGTGCTGTTGCCGGTCACCGAGCTGTTGCGGACGACCAGTGTGTTCGCGGTGAACCCGATCGGCGGAGTCGCGCTCGCGGTTCCGCCAAAGTACAGCCCGCCGCCACCGTTGCCGCCAGCCGACGAGTTGTTGGTTATCGTGCTGTTTTCGACCACCCAACTGCCCTGGTAAACACGCACCCCGCCGCCGGAACTGCCGGTTGCAATGTTTCCGGTGATGGTGCTGTTCCGCACCATCAAAAAGCCCGGGTTCATGTGAATACCCCCACCAACGCCGGTCGCCCGGTTTCCGCTCAAAGTGACGTGGTCGAGAGTGAGGATTCCGGTCGCTTCGATGCCGCCGCCGTTCCCGCTCATATTGCCGCCGCTGACGGTCAACCCGGTCAGGGTCAGAGCCGGAGCCAGTGAGCTTAGCACCCGAAAGTTTGTGGCTGCACCCGCATCGCGCTGGATCGTCAAGTTGGCTTCACCGGTTCCATTGATCGTCAGGGCGCCGCCATTCGCGGGCAACGTCGGTAGCGTCGTCAACAAGGTGATCGTGCGGGGCACGTTAAAGAAGCTCGGCGAGAACACAATCGCGTCCGGCGAGCTTGTAGCATCGGCCTGAGCAATCGCGTCACGCAAACTGCCGGCGCCGCTATCGTCGGCATTGGTCACGATGTAGGGGGACAGGACGTTGAACGAGCCAATCGCGTCAGCGACGACGAAGTTGCCATCGCTGTCGGCCACTTGACTGGCCTGGATGCTGACTGTGTAGGTTCCGAAGTCGAGCGGGTCCCAGGCGCCGCCCGGCGGCGTGATTGAGTAAGTCGCGGTCCGCGGCGTACCATTGGCAGCGTTGTCGATGGTGACATAGGTTGCCAACACGCTGAAGCCGCCCGGCCCAGTCACGCGAATGGCATTGTTGTTATTGATGATGCTGGCCGTGTTGATCGCGCCCGCCGCCCCCTGTGGATCGGAGTAGGTGACGGTGAACTGGTAGCTCGTGTTGCCGGCGGTGTTGACCAAGGTGGTGTTGGCGCTGGCGACAGGAATAAACGGCGCTTGGCTTTCGACGGCGCCGATGTCGACGGCGCCCGACGTGCGGGCGAACGACCCGCCGCGCTGGTCGGTGGTGACGCCGGAAGGGATCAGGACGCCTTGGCCGGCGTCGATCAACGGGCTGCCGAATGCCGGGGCCAACGTTCGCGTCGGGCCGCCCTCGAACGCCAACGGGACCAGTTTGAGGTCGGCGCCGGGCGCGATGTTGTTCGCGCTGGTCCCGGACGCCGTGAAGCCAGCGTTGCTGCCAATGGCGCTGAAGTTCACGTTGACGGTAGAACTCGCTCCAGTGAGAAGGTCGGGGCTGTTGGTATTGGTGTCCCCGGCGATCACCGAGTTGGTGACGGTGATCGTGCCCCCGGATGTGCTCGTACGGGCCAAGCCGCCGCCGCCGGTGCCCGCGATGGTCCCGTTAGCCGAGTTGCCAAAAATCGTACTGTCCTGAATGGCAATGGATCCGCTACCGTTGGTTACGGCGATCGCTCCACCAAAGGCGGTCCCGATTGCGCCGCCGGGTGTGACTGCGCTGTTTCCAACCAACGTGCTGTTCTGCACGGTGAGAGAGCCATATGCCTGCGAAATGGCCCCGCCGTTCGTCGCCGCCGAATTACCCGAGAGGGTGCTGTTTTGCACGAACAGCGAGCCGGTGAAATTCGTCAGCTTGATGCCGCCGCCCGCCGTGCCCGCGCTGTTGTTGCTGATCGTGCTATTGCGGACAACCAGCGTATTCGCCGTGAACCCTGACGGCGGCGAAGCGCTCGCCGGCCCTGAAAAATAAAAGCCGCCCGCCACGCCGCCGGCACTGTTGCCGATGATGGTGCTGTTCTCGATCAGCAGGCTGCCGTAGTAGGCGAATACGCCGCCCGCCCGATTGCCGGATGTGTTGCCAGAAACAGTGCTGTTTTTCAGATTGAGAAACGCGGTGGCGTTCATGAAAATAGCGCCGCCCTCACCGGCCGCGTTGCCGCTGAACACGACGTGATCGAGCGTGACTGTTCCACTCGCCCGCAAACCGCCGCCAAACCCACTTCCGGCATTGCCGCCGCTTACGGTAATCCCCGTCATGGTCAGGGTGGGCGTTACCGAATTAAAGATTCCGAAGTTGGCCGCCGCCGCGTCGCGCTTGATCGTCAAGTTCATTTCGCCGGGTCCCGTGATCGTCAGCGTGCCGCCGCCACCGGGAAACTGGGGAAGCGCCGACGACAGCACAATGGTCTGCGGCGTCGCGAAAACACCGGACGTATCGAAGTCGACGGTATCCGCCGTCCCGGCCGTGTTGGCGTCGATGATCGCCTGCCGAAAACTGCCGGCCCCGGAATCGTTGGTATTCATGACCGTAAAGGTCGTGGGCGTCGTGCGATCTTCCAAGGACTCCATGCGCAGGCGGCGCTTCATGTTCTTGACACTTCGATGGGCGGCGCGAGTGGTCGCTTGGCGGAATGATCGCATGAAAAGAGAGTTCATGGTCGGATGCCTTTGCTGGAGATGGCTCGGAGGGGTATCCCCCTTCACGAGTCAGCGAGTATGGCAAAATGGAAAAGCGCGATAGTTATGGTAAGCGAATCGTTAATCTGGGGGATGGATTTTTCTCATGAATCGAGCCGAATGCGATTTTGATCATCGCTATGCCGGCGGTTTTGAGGAGCTTAGCCGGCAGCAAGGCCAGTCGCCACACTCATCTCGACGCGCCGTGAACCAAGCCGATCGCTCCAGTCTGGTCGGCAATCACACGACGCCTCGCGTCCGCATCGGCCGCCGACTGACGTGCGAGGCGCGCGATTGCGACGTCATCGGGACCGGCTACAGCAAGGGTCGCATCCCGTGGCCGATGGCCGCATCCCGGGACTGTCGCATGCAATGAAATGCAATCGTTGGGGGGCATTGCAAAAACGGTGGCGATCTTGGCGACCTTACCCAAAAACTCGCGGAAAACGCACTTTTTTGAAAAGGAAGATCGCCAACTGCCGGGGGGTAAAAAACCTCGTCAAACTTCGACGTGGTGACGGATCGGCAGGACGCGACACCCCCCCCAGCAAAAGTATGCACGGATCGGGGAGATTGCCGCACAGACCGCGTAGAAAGTCCTTTAGATTACTGCGGTCTAATTACCTGCGATATTTTTGACCCGGCACCGGTCCGTCAGGCCACTTGTATAGACAGAGAAGCATATTTCGGAGTCTGTCGTGGCCACACTTTCGACGAAAACGATGCGTCCGGTCCTCGGCCGGCTGGCCCCGCGGCTTGAGTCGCTCGGCGACGCGGAAGCCTTGACCCGGTTCGCTCGCAGCCGCGACGAAGCCGCGTTCGCCCATCTGGTCCGGCGATTTGGTCCTTTGGTGATGGGCGTCTGCCGGCGAGCGCTCGGAAATCGGCCCGAGGCCGACGACGCCTTCCAGGCTACGTTTTGGGTGCTCGCCCGCCGGGTCGATTCAATTCGGCAGCCGAAGACACTGCCAGCCTGGCTCCACGCGGTCGCCCTGCGGACGGCCCATCGGGCGCTACGACGGATCGAGCCGGTTGGCGCTCCTGTCGTGGAACCGGTGTCGCCGGACGACCCGTTCGCGGATGCTTCTTGGCGCGAAGTCCGCCAGCGGCTTGACGAGGAAGTCCGCCGCCTGCCGAATCGGTTGCGGCTGCCGATCTTACTTTGCTACTTCGAGGAGCTGACGCGAGATGAGGCCGCCGACCGGCTCGGCTGGTCGCTCAGCACGCTCAAGCGTCGACTCGAAACGGCCCGCGATCGCTTGCGACTTCGCCTGTTGCGCCGCGGGATCGCGCCCGGCCTGTTGGGTGCAACGACGCTCCTGTCCAACCGGCTCACCGCCCGCGTGCCAACAGCCGTCGAAATGACGGCGACTGGCCTCGCTCGCCAGGTTCCTTCACCCGCAATCCGGGCGCTGGCTGTAGCCGGGCCGGGCTTGAAAGCGTGGGTCACAGCGATCGTCGTTGTCGCAGGCATCGGCTGGGGCTTCGCACTGATGGGCGGACCGGGCGCGCCGGCCGGCCCAAAGGACCCGCCGATGCCCAAGCAGCCGACGACTGCGGAACCGGCGAAGGAAACCGCCGTCGCCGAAGCGCTGCCGCCGGGAGCTCTTGCGCGAATTGGGACGACGCGTTACCGGGCCAGCATGCGCTTCTGGTTCGGGTCGTACTCGAAGGACGGCCGCTGGTTCGTCTCCGGGACCGACGGGGTTGAACTGTGGGACCTCGACACCGGCCTGCCCCGCCAACTCATGCCGGTGCGGAACAACACCGTCCCGCGTCCTCGGATGAGCCCAGATGGGTCGCTGGTCGCCGTCCTCGACGGCGGGTCAGGCATCCATCTCTTCGATCGGGCCACTGGCAAGGAAGTGCGGACGGTCGGCGACAAGCTGAAATTCAGCGAATGCGAGTTCAATCCGGATAGTAAGCGCGTCATCGGGATTGCTGGAGGGGTCGCCGAGGGGTTTGACGTGCAGACGGGGGGCAAGTTGTTTTCGACTGCGGCCGCGAAGTCCGCCGCCGACGGCTGGCCGATCGCAGGATCCGCCTTCGATACATGGAACGACAAGCCGGTATTCTTCGTAGTCGCCGCGGGCAAAGAAGGGGCTTTGACCGTGCGCGTCGTGGACGTCGAGACCGGCAAAGACTTCAAGACATTTGAGACCGGGGTCACCGATTATTACAAGCCCAAGGAGCCCGACCCGAAAGCGCCGTTCCGAACGGGGATACCGATACCCGACGTCATGCGCTACGCCGTCGCCCCGGACCTGTCGCACCTGGCCTACCAGAAGGCCGATGCCTCAGTCGCCGTCGTGGCCCTGACGGCCGGTGCCAAGCCGCGAGCGGTTGAAATTACGTCCGGCCTCCGACCGACTAACCTTCAGTTCGCTCCGGACGGCAAGACGCTGTTCGCATTTGATCCGTTCGGCAACCTATGCCGTTCCGACGTGGCGACAGGCAAGTCGCTGGGCAGCTATTCCGGCGGCATTTGGCACGTCGACCCGGCGGGCAAAGTCCTGACTTCGGCTGGGCAGGATGGTCGAATCCGCCGGTGGGACCTGACGACCAATCGCGAAATCCCGCTCACTTCCGTCGGTTTTGCCAAGGCCGTGCAAACGGTCTTCACGCCGGATGGCCGCGTCATCGTCGGTGATCGGATGGGCATGATCGACGTCTGCGACGTCCAGACCGGCCGAACGGTGCAGGAGGTGCCGCGCTGGCGTGATGGGACCGACTGGCACACGTTCGCCATCTCGCCCGACGGGCGGACCCTCGTCGCCACGCGGCCCGACGGGAAGTTGTTCTGGTGGGACCTGGCCGCGGGCAAGGAGTTGGCGACGATAATGGTTCCGGGCCCGGTGCCGGACCAGCACTACCACTCGATTGGCGGTCTTGCCTTCACGCCGGACGGTCGCCGGCTCATCTGTTCGCACGTCGACGGCCGCCTGTTTTCCCTCGATACCGAAACGCGGAAAGAAGTCTGGCGCGTCGAATTTCCGACGGACCGGGACTGGGACGCGGCCGTCGGGCTCACCGTCTCGGCCAACGGTCAACACGTTGCCCGCGGGATGCGCCGCGGGGCACGGACTGGCAATTGGGGCTATGGGCTTCAGATTCTCGAAGCCGCGACCGGACGGCCCGTGCGGATCGTCGACGTGTCCGAGCAAAAGGACAAGACCGGCCTGCCCGATCTCATGGACGTTCGGTACACGCCGGATGGCCGGTTTGCCGTCCTCGTATCGCGCAACGGCCGCGTCCAGGTTCGGTACGCGGACACACTGACGGAGGTCTCGTCCTGGACGACCGGCAGCAAGTACTCGGTGGCACTGGGAGTCTCGCCCGACGGCAGATTCGTGCTGACCGGCGACGACGCCGGCACGACCCGCGTATGGGAACTCCTGACCGGCAAGCTGCTGGCGTCGGTGACTGGGCACCGTGGGACCGTCCACTCCGTCGCTCTCTCGGCGGACGGCCGGTATCTGGCGACCGGAGGATACGATCAGGTCGCTTATGTCTGGGACCTGAAGCCGATGGCCCCGGCGCCGGCCAACCCTATCGAAAGACTGTCCGGCGACGACGCAGCCGCGGCCCGGCTGGCGATCTGGGCCCTGGCCGCCGACCCGGATGGGCCGAAGAAGCTGCGGGCGGCTATCCCGCCTGTTGTCGACCCGAAGCCGGACGCGATCCGCGGCTGGATCGCCGACCTGGACGACTCGAATTTTGCCAAGCGTGAGGCGGCGTCCAAAGCACTGATTGAGGCTGGAACGCTGATTGAGCCGCCAGTCCGTAAGGCGCTTGCGGACAAGCCGACGGCCGAGTCCCGCGAACGGCTGGAGAAGGTGTTAAGCTCGATCAGCCGCAATCCGACGCTGAAAGACGTGCGTTACTCGCGGGCCGTTCAGGCGATGGAAATGGCGAACACGGAGGCCGCCCGAAAAGTGCTGGAAGAGTGGGCCGGCGGCGTCGCCGGCGCCTGGTTGACGGTCGATGCCAAGTTGGCTCTCGACCGGTTGCGGACGCGATAAGGCGAAATAAATTTGCCAAATCTCGTTGCGATTTTACGGGAGAGATTGCCAACTAAGATTGCCACCCCCTCCCCATAGTTGGCAATCTCTGCTCGCATTTTTCGACACATCCCATTAGCAGCAGAGGAGATGAGTTGAAAACGAGTAGTCCGAAATACTAGCGCAATAGACCCTCCCGAAATGGTGCCGCACGCGCTGCATTCACGCCTGGGCAGCGTTCAAATCGATTCACGAGACTGTTTCGTGGCAAAGGCGAAAATCGTGCAATGAAGGCAATGGTCATTGCTTCTGCTCGGCCGCCCCGAGCAGCAGCTTGCCGAACTCGCGGGCGCTCCACATCGATCGGCCCACGCTCCACGACTTGTCAGTCGGAGCCGGATCGACGTCAGTAAAGATGAAATCCTCCTGGTGCCGCTGGGTGCGCACGACCATTTCGCCGGCCGGGTCGATCACGTAACTGTCGCCATAGCCAACGCCATCGTAGCTCAGCCCCGCTTCTTTGCCCAGGACGACGTTGTTGCCGCGGACGAACCACACGTCATTTTCAACAGCCCGCGCCGTGTGATCGGCGCGCACCTTTTGAAAGTGGCCGATCAATCCCTTGGCGCCGATGTAATTGAAATGGGGTGCGAAAATGATGCGCGCGCCCTTCAACGCCAGGATGCGGGCCGGTTCGATGTACCCGCCGTCCGAGCAGATAATGACGCCGAACTTGACGCCGGCACGCTCGAACACCGGGAACTCGCGCCCCTGCTTGTGAAACCGCATGTACGCCGAGCACTTGCTGTAGGTGCCGAGGATGTGGCCCTTGTGCACGACGACGGCCGTGTTGTACAGGTCCGCACCGCGCGTTTCGTTGAACCCGACGATGAACGTTGCCTCGAAGCGCCCCGTCTTGTCGAGCAGTTTCATCATCTGCGGCGAATCGACCGCGAAAGCGGACTTGCGCACGACTTCCTCCTTGTCCGGATAGCCCGTCAGGAAACACTCCGGGAACGAGACAATGGCGACGCGGTCCTTGTCCGCGCGTTCGAGCCCTTTGACGACTTTGCCCAGATTGGAGTCGAAGTCGCCGGTCGTGGCTTCGAGTTGGCAGTGTCCGATGCGCATGGCGGAATCCTGGTATCGTTGCGGAATCGGCCATGTTATCCTCATCCACGATCGGAGTCGGGTCAACGATAATCGCCAATCATCGTAAGCCCGGCAGATTGAAGGGGATCGCGCAATGGAACCACAATCGTTGTTCGCCGTTGATACCGCGACTCTGCCGTGGGAAGAGCGGTTCAACGAGAAGCTCGGCCGAGCTCTGTACCGCAAGAACCTGATTACCGATCCGGACACGGGCATGGAGGTGCGGCTGGTTCGCTACCCGGCCGGCGTCATCAATGTCCGCCACACGCATCCATGCGCCCACGGCATGTACGTGCTTGATGGAACGCTGGTGACGCACGCCGGCCGTTTCGGCCCCGGGTACTTCGTCTGGTTTCCGGAAGGCACCGTCATGGAGCATGGGGCCGCGGCCGACGGCGACGTGACGGTCCTGTTCATCACGAACAAGCCGTTTGAGATTCACTATGTTTGAGTTGCCGAGGTTGACGTCACGACCGGTTAGATCGTCGAGCCGCCCTCTTGACCCGCTTGCCTGGAATCTGTTCTCTTTTCAATGTGCAATGCCGATGGTTGCACACGCCCAATTCACGAGGTTCCGCCATGGTCCGCTTCGCCAGCTCGTTGGGACTGGTCGCCTGTTTCACACCATTCGCGGCAGCCGATATCCCACCGCCGCCGCCCGAGAAGGGCTTCAAGCGTGTTCCCTATGAAATCTCGATGAAGCTCGACAAGGAAGTTCCGGGCTACAAGTTCTACCCGTTCCAGCGACTCGGAATTGGCGGACAAGAGAAAATCGGGGACGAACTCAAGCTCGGAACGGAAGCCGGCGTCGTTGTGCCGAGCAGTTCATCTCCGTCGGTACGCACCGGCGTCGTGGCGGTGCCGGCAAAGGTGATGGACGAACTCAAGACCAAAGAGAGTCTGGCGAAGTTGCTATCCAGAGAGAACAAGGACAAACTCCCTGCCGGCGTTGTCGTTTACGAGACGCGCGGCACCATCCGGGATTTGAAGGACAAAGACCCGCGAACCAAGGTCGAAAACGTCGTCACGATTTCCCTTGACGACAAAGCTGGCGTCAAATTCACCGCGAACGAAATTCCGGAGCCGACAGGCAAGGAACCCACCGACCCAATGCAACCGCCGTTAGCGCTGCTGATCGCCGGCATTGCCGCGGCACTGGCGGTCGTCACGCTCGGCGTCTGGCTCTTCCGCCAGAAGCATCCTGTGTCTTAACTGGCGACCGGAGCAAGCAATCAATGCGGATCACACTATCGAGCGCTTGTCGGTTCCTGGCGGTCGCCGTTGCGTTGGCTCTGAACGCCGTCGTTTCAGCGGCCCCCATGGAAACCGTGCCGGTCACGGAAGTCCCCGATGCGGTCCGCAAGAAGTTCAACCTCGACGCCGACTTCTACAAGAAGCACGTCGATTATAAAGGCTTCTCCATCCTCGGCTCGAGCAAGGTCTCCGACAGGGCCTTGCTCGAAGCCCGCTATCTCATCGATCAGTTGCTCGGCGAGCGTGAAGACATCCTCAAGGCGATGATCAAGCGCGGCTGTCGCTTCATGGTAATGGCGCCGACGGAAATGACGACCGACGTGCCCGAACAGCGACACATGAAGAATGACACCAAGACGAACTGGGATACGCGGGCCCGCGGCCTGGGTGGTCGGCTGTCGTCGTGCGGCGAGGAGAACCTGCTCAATCTGAAGGGCGATGGCTATCGCCAGGAAAACATTCTCGTCCACGAATTCAACCATGCCATCCACCAGTATGGCCTGAAGGATGTCGATCCCAAGTTCGACGGCCGGCTTCGACAGGCCTATCGCAAGGCGATGGATAAGGGGCTCTGGAAGGACACCTACGTCGCCACTAATCCCGCCGAGTACTGGGCGGAAGGAGTCCAGGCCTACTTCGACTGCATGCGCCCGCAGTTCGGCGCCAACACCCGCGAGAAGCTCAAGGAATATGACCCCGATCTGTTCGCCCTGGCAGATGAGGTCTACAAGCAGTCCAAGTTCCGTTACGTTCGCTTCGACAAACGCAAGTGATTCGGCGTGCCTACCGTTGACTGCAGTCAGCAATACACTTCCGACAACCCAAGAGGATTACCCATGCGATCAATCATTGGATTGTCGATGCTCGTCGTCATGAGCACGACGGTCGTTGCCGCCGACAAGCCGGAAGATCTCGCCAAGACAGCCGCGCTTGATCTGCTGAAGGCGATCAAAGCGAAAGACGCGGAGGCGGTGCTCAAGCTCATGGACACGCCGTTCCTGTACCACGAAGGCAGCCTGGCGACACACAAGGACAAGGCCGACCTCAAGACCTGGGTGACGAATCGGCTGGCCGATCTCAAAGACCCCGACAAGGTGCCGTCGACGATCGATGAGGTTGTCACGTTTGCGACGATCAAGGAAAAAATCAAGGACGACGCAGAGCGCACGCTCGCTGAAGAAGCGGTCGGCAAAGACGGGTTCGTCGCGATGACTTCGACCGGCGACGGAAAGAAGGTCGTCATTCCCGTGCGGATGCGCGATGGCAAGGCGCGGATCGTCGGGATCATTGTTCATTAAACTCGTCGCGGTCACTCACCGAGAATCTTGATCAGCA
>DATANR010000312.1:0-6515 GCA_036266155.1 Gemmataceae bacterium
TCAGCAGCTCGTCGGGCAACGGCGTGAATGTCGACGGAAAAGTGAACCTGATCGGCGGGGCCGGGCAGGACCAGTTCCACACCGGGGCCGGAAACCAGTACCTCGGCACGAAGAAAGAGGACTTCGAGCTGGGGGATAGCCTCTAACTGGTAAACGAAGCCTGGTCCATTTGACACACGCGATGAAAAACGTTGACAGCGTTCGTCGGTCGGCGTGGAACGGGACGGTGATAGGGTCGCCAACTGGATGGCGGCCTTCACGTCCAAGGATGCGGCGAACTGGGCTGCCTTCGCCGCTAAGTGGGCCCGAATACTCGGCAACGAGGCCGGCACGGCCAGAACCATCGTGTGTGGTGGGCAGGTGGCGGGCAACGTCCTGAGTTTCATCGCCCCATGGTCGGGCCAGCGCGAGGTCAGCTACTGGGTCGGTCGGGAGTACTGGGGACGAGGGGTGGCCACCAAGGCGCTCGCCGCGTTCGTAGGCGAGTTGGCGGAGCGGCCCCTCTATGCCCGCGCTGCCGCGGACAACGTTGGTTCGATCCGGGTGCTTGAAAAGTGCGGATTTCGACTAATCGGGCACGAGAAAGGCTTTGCCGTCGCGCGCGGCGAGGAGATTGAAGAAGCGGTCCTGGAGTTGCGTGCGGGCGGGGATGTGGAGCCGTAGCGCCGAACAGTCTTGACGGCCCCGATTGGGGTTGTGACAAGAGAATCCGAGAACGGCTTGCGATTGTTGCCGGCGCGAGGCGTGGTTTGGCCAACCGATTTGCCACCTCTTCAGCCGTCCCGCGTTCCAAGATGCGCCAATCTTTCACAATTCTTGTGCATTTGAGCGCATTGCCGCGGCCGTCGAAAAGTGCCCACTTTAGCCCCAGGTTTCATTACACATGCGCGCCATTCGCGCTTTTTTCGAATGGATTGCACGGCTCGTCGTGTGCACAACTCCTTCCAGAAAATGGAGTTGCCATTTGCGTTGCACCGTGCGCTCATTTGCGCACATGGCAGGTAGTAGCATGCAAGCAATGAATTCGCGCGGCGGCCTCGTCAGGTCACCGGTCGCTCTAATCGGCATAACCGGATCGCCCGGCATATCCGTTCGGCTTTTCCACCTGTGGAAACTGCGCCGGCGTTCGGAGCATCCACTATGATGCGGATAACCCCTCTCAACCGCTTCCGTGAACGACGCTTATGACCGTGCACCACCTTCGGATTTGCTTAACTGCCCTTCTCATGGCGACGCCGATCGGCGCTCAGGATGAACCCAAGACGCCGGCCCAGTTCGTGGGGCTCAAATATCGGTCCATCGGCCCGGCGGCGGGAGGACGCGTTTCGCGAGCGGTGGGTGTAACGGGCGATCCGCTCACCTATTACGCGGCCACGGCCGGCGGCGGCGTCTGGAAGTCGGAAGACGGCGGGGTTCACTTCAAGCCGATCTTCGATGACCAACTCGACTCGTCCATTGGCTCAATCGCGGTCGCGCCGTCCGATCCGAACATCGTCTACGTCGGCGCCGGTGAGGCGAACATTCGCGGCAACGTGCAGATCGGCCACGGCATCTATAAGAGCACGGACGCGGGCAAGACCTGGAAGCAGGTCTGGAAGCAAGTCGGCCAGATGGGCACCATCGTCGTTCATCCGAAAGATCCGGAGACGGCCTATGCGGCTGTGCTGGGGCATGCGTTTGGTCCGAACCCGGAGCGCGGCGTCTACCGCACTCGTGACGGCGGTAGGACCTGGGATCGCGTCCTGTTCAAAGACGACGACACCGGCGCATCGGATGTCGCCATCGACGTCAATAACCCACGTGTGCTCTTTGCCGGCCTCTGGACCGCACGCCGTAAGCCGTGGGACCTCACCAGCGGCGGCCCCGGCAGCAGCCTCCACGTCTCGCGGGACGGCGGCGATACCTGGCAGCAGCTTGGGCCCGAAAAGAAGCCACGGCCCGGCAAGAAGAAGGACGATGACGACAAGGAGAGCACGCTACCGCCCGGCCCGTGGGGCAAGGTCTGTGTCGCGATCGCTCCATCGAATTCGAACCGCATTTACGCGAACATCGAGGCCGAGAAGGGCGGTCTTTACCGCTCCGACGACGGCGGCGAATCGTGGGACCGTGTGTCCGATAGCCAGGCGATCCGCCAGCGAGCGTGGTATTTCTCGACGATCACCGTGCATCCGCAAATCGAGGACATCGTCTATTGCCCGCAAGTGCGGATGCAGCGGAGCATCGACGGCGGCAAGACATTTCAAGCGATGAAGGGCTTCGCGCACGGTGACCACCACGACTACTGGGTCGATCCGACGAACCCCAAACGGATGGTCACCGCCAACGACGGCGGCATCGACATCTCGACCGACGGCGGCAAATCGTGGCGCTCGCCGCCCCTGCCCGTCTGCCAGTTTTATCACATCAACTGCGACAATGCGGCGCCTTACAACGTCATGGGCTGCATGCAGGACATGGGCACCGCGGCCGGCCCCAGCGACTCGCTCGGCGGCAGCATCACGCTCGGCGACTGGCACAACGTGGGCGGCGGCGAGACCGGCTTTGCCGTGCCCGATCCGAGCGACCCCAACATCGTTTATGCCGGCGAATACGGCGGCTTCATCTCGCGCTATGACCACCGCACACGCACGGCCCGGCACGTCGGCGTCTACCCGTACGACCCCTCTGGGCACGGTGCTGAGGAACTGAAGTATCGCTTCCAGTGGACCGCGCCGATCCTGATCTCGAAGCACGACCCGAAGATGGTTTATCACGCTGCCAATGTGCTCTTCCGCACCACCAACGGCGGGCAGACGTGGGACAAGGTCAGCAGCGACCTCACTCGCAACGACAAGAACAAGCAAAAATGGACCGGCGGACCGATCACCGGCGACAACACGGGCGTCGAGATTTATGGCACGATCTTCGCCATCGCCGAGTCGCCTTTGAACAAGCGCATTTTCTGGTGCGGTAGCGACGACGGGTTCGTTCACGTCTCGGAAGACAGCTGCTCATCTTGGAAAAATGTGACGCCGAACATCCCCGACCTGCCCGACTGGGGTTCGGTCTGGTGCATCGAAGCGTCGCCGTTCGACGAGGGGACAGCCTATGTCGTCGTCAACGCCGCCCGGCTCGACGATCATAGGCCGCACGTGTGGGTGACCGCGAATTTTGGCGAGACCTGGACCAAGCTCAACGAGGGATTGCCGAACGACGAGGCGGTCCGCGTGATCCGGGCTGATCCGAAGAAGAAGGGGCACCTGTACATCGGCACCGAGCGACAAGTCTGGCATTCGTCCGACGGCGGCAGTGAATGGGACCCGCTCAAACTGAATCTGCCGACGGTGGCGGTCACCGACATCGTCGTTAAGGACAACGATCTGGTGATCGGCACGCAGGGTCGATCAGTCTGGATTCTGGATGACATCACGCCGATCCGCGAGTGGACCGATGCCGTCGAGAAGAAGAACGGTCAAGTCTTCACTTCGCCGCCCACCACCCGCTGGAACCGGGCCGGCGGCGTGACGGCGCACCAGAATGTCGCCGCCGCCGACAACCCGCCAAGCGGTGCGGTTATCACCTACTACCTGAAGGACAAGGCGAAGAGGCCGATCACGATCGAGGTGTTTGACGAGAAAAACAAGAAGGTCGTCCGTATTGAGGGCAAGGACAAGAAGGCCGACAAGGATGCCCCTCCTGAGGCCGACGACGGTGAAGAGGACGATGACAAGAAGCCCGAGATCCCCGGCGACAAGGGCATCAACCGCTTTGTTTGGGACATGCGCCATCAGGGTGCCGAGGTGATCGAAAAGGCTAAGCTCGATGCTGGGAACCCGAAGAAAGGCCCGCGCGTGGCGCCCGGCGTGTATACGATCAAGGTGATCGCCGACGGCAAGACATTTTCCGGCAAGATGGAAGTGAAGATGGACCCGCGCGTGACGGAGCCGCGTGGCGTCCAAGTTGGCAAACAGGTGCCGCAGAAAATTGACATCGCCCCTCGCGTGGCCGACCCAAAGGATGCAGCCAAGCTTGAGAATGCTCCCGGCATCCTGCGCCGCAACAATCTGGATGTCGTCCGCGATGAAGCCAAGGAACAGGAACAGTTCGCCCTGAAGCTGCGCGACGATATTACTCGCCTGACCGAAATCGTCCGTGAATTGCGCTCAATCCGCAAACAGGTCGAGTTGCACCAGCAAATCCTGGAGAAGCAGACGAAGGCGAAGGCGTTTCTAAAGCAGGAAAAGGAGCTGGCAACCAAACTTGACGAACTTGAGGCGAAACTGCATAACCCGAAGGCCAAGGTTGTTTACGATATTTTGGCTCAGAAGGGTGGGGCCAAGCTCTATTCCCAATTGAGCGCCCTGCTCGACTTCGCCAGCGATGGCGAAGGGCCGCCGACTCAGGGCATGAAGGAGTTGGCCGAGGAGTTTGAGAAGGAACTAGCCGAACGCGATGAGGAATACCAGAAGCTCAAGACCGGCGAGGTTGCGAAGCTGAACGATTTGGCGCAGAAGCTGAAGGTCCCTATGATTTGGATACCCGCACGCCCGAAATAAATGGACTGACTGCCGTAATGCCTGCTGAACTGCACGCGCCGCAGCCGCCTGCCACTGCCGAGGACTTTTGCTCGCGCGGCATGGAACAGTTGCGCACCGGAAACTGGAAGGATGCCATCGACGACTTCACCCAGGCGATCCGGTTGCGGCCGGACATCGCGGCCGGCTATCGCTTCCGCGCCATCGCCCACGCGGAGAGCGGCAACGTCACGCGGGCGATCTCCGATCTTGACCAGGCGATTCGTCTGAAGCCGGACGATGTGCAGGCGCTCTACGATCGCGGCCAGTTTTTCCTGCGTCAGCGGCAATACGACGAGGCGCTGGCCGATTGCAACAAGGCGGTCAACCTCGACACGGGCCGGGCCGACGTGCTGGCTCTACGGGGCCGGGTGCATGAAGCCCGCGGGTGCAGCGACCAGGCGGACGCGGACTTTTCCAAGGCGATCGACCTCGATCCCACCGGCGCGGCCGGCTACCTTATCGCCCGTGGCGACTTGCGGTTGAAGCACGAACGGGCCGACAAGGCAATCGAAGATTTCAATCGGGCTCTGGCGGTCGATTCGGAAAACGTCTACGCCCTGTCGCGCCGTGCGAGCGCCCACTGGGCAGCGCGAGATCTCGAAGCGGCGTTGGCCGACTACACCCGTGCGGTCGAACTCGATGGCGACTGGGTCTGGGTCCGCAATGGCCGCGGGCTCGTGCATCACGACCGCTGCGACTATGACGCCGCCCTGGCTGACTTTACGGAATCGCTCCGGATCGACGCCACGCACGCGCCAACCTATGAGTACCGGGCCGAAACGCTCTACCGCATGGGCCGCAAGCCCGAGGCGATGGCCGACTTGAACGAGGCGGTCAAGCGCAATCCGGATTCGGTCCGCCTGTTCAATCGCCGGGCGATGTTGCATTACTTCAACAAGGAGTACGTGAAGGCAGTCCGCGATCACACGTCGGCATTGAAGGTCGACCCGACGAGCGCTCCGACCTTCAACTACCTAGCCTGGGTCTGGTCGACGGCCCCGGACCCGACCGTCCGCAACGGCCGGCGGGCTTTGGAATGCGCCACGCGGGCCTGCGAACTCACCGAATGGCAGACTCCCGGTTTCCTGGACACGCTGGCCGCCGCCCACGCCGAAGTCGGTAACTTTGCTGACGCCGAGAAATGGGCCGAACGTGCCGCCGAGCTGGCGGAGAACGAGAAGAACCGGCAAGAGTACATGGCGCGTGTCGAGCAATACCGCGAGGAGGAGCCGCTTCGGGTGACGCCGACGGATGAGGAGATGCGAGGGATATAGTGCGATCATGAAGCTCCTCGACGCCGCCACCGCTCTGGCCACCCTCGAAAGGACGGTTGCCTCAGTGAAGGGTCGTGAGGAGCACGAGTCAAGGCTCGGCCATGTCCTTTCAACGTTGCAGGATCTCGCGCAAAAGGAAGGCATTCCCCTGGCGATCGTCGGCGGTCTGGCGGCAATTCATCATGGCTATGAACGCTTTACCAAGGACATTAACGTTGTGGTCCCGAGCAGCAGTTTGGACGTGCTGACTCGAGTCGCTCCGCGTTATGGCATTAAAGTCATTTGGAAGGACCCGGATGGATGGCACAAGCTACAGTGCGACGGTGTCGCAATCGACGTGGTTCCCGAGGGCCGCAAGCCGCGCAAGGATGCCCCGACAACGATCCCAAGCCCCAGACAATTAGGGGTTCGCGAAGGAGCGGACTACGCGGGAATCGTCGGGTGGATGGAAACCAAATTGGGTTCATTCCGCGTGCAAGATCAGGCCGACGTCGTTCAGGTCATCAAGGTGACCGCGCTTGCCGGCATCAAGAGAATTCGCAAGCACCTCGCCAAGGTTCATGCGGTCTATCTGGGACGCTTTGACGAATTGTTCGCCGCAGCCAAGGAGGAAATGGAGCAAGAACGGGGACGCGGCGGCAAGAATTGAGATCGCGGCGAGCGGAGCGGCGTGAGCCGCCCGATG
>DATANR010000313.1:0-4040 GCA_036266155.1 Gemmataceae bacterium
CCGCTCGGCCGCATCCTTTCAGGATGCTCAGCGAGTTAATTCGATCCCGATTCCCAGGGCGTTGCCCTGGGCTATCCTGCCCGGCCCCTTCGGGGCAAAACCGGGTAAACTCGGGCGTGAAATCCTTCACGGCGTTGCCCGCTGGGGTCGGTTGGCGTTCTGACCTCGCCTTCCGGTGGTCGAGCTACCGCTCGACCACCGGCTATTCTCTGCGATCCCTTCGGGATCAACTGTTCGGGCAGGTTGCTCGGCGATCGCGCGACTGGCGACGGCACTGGAACCTTCATCGTGCTATTTCTGTCCATTACTGAATTGTCTGATCGCAGCGGCCGCGGCAATCGTCAACCGGGCATTAGCTTCGCCCTTCGCCAGCTTGGCCAGCAATTCTTTGGCATCGCCGGTGCCGATCCAGACGAGCACGTCGATTGCGCGAAGCTCGCGCAGTTCCTTGGACGATACGGTCGGCCCATCGATTTGCTCAATCAGATCAGTCGCGCGCTTGCCAACTTCACTCGATTTCGATGTGCGCGCGATTTCGCGCAGCGCTGCGAGCGCCGGCCGCCCAATTTCTAAAAGCTCCTTCGACGCCTTCTCTCGGGTAGCGAAGGTTGCGCTATCGAGATCAGCGACCAGCGCAGTCAGGCGCTTGGGATCGGGCGACTCGGCCGGTTTCAGCTTGCTGGCGATCAGCTTGACAGCCTCGGCCGGCGACGCAAGGAGATGGCCTTGCGCTTTGAAAGCGACTGCACTCTCCGGCTTCAGGAGCGACTCCCAGGCGGCGTCAATTGAGCCCACAACCTTCGGCGGACGGATGTCCCAGGCCAGCACGGTTGTGTCGAGACCTCCCGTGAAGAGTCGCCCGTCGGCCGCGAACGTCAGCGAGTTCACTCGATCCCGATGGCCGCGGTGCTCGGAGCGAATCGTCCAGGTGGCCGTCTCCCACATTTGAATGAGACCATCGGGTGTTGCTGTCGCCAGCGTATGGCCATCGTCGGCGAATGCGGCGACGACTGCTCCGGCGGGCAGACCGTCGGGCAACGTCGTGAGTCGTTTGCCCGTCGCCGTGTCCCAAACAAAGATCTGGTTGGCGGCCTGTTTCAAATGCTCTTGGGCGAATTTTTCCAGCGCCTGACTGCATGTCACGACCAACCGGCTATCGGGCGAAAACGCCATGTTGACGTAGTAGTAATGTCCGTTGAGTTCGCTTTTCTCAGTCCCAGCGGCGACATTCCAGAGTCGAACCGCGAAGGGCGCGAGAATGCCGAAGCCGTGGGGTTGATAGGTCACCGCGAGCGTCTTGCCGTCTGGCGACAGCACGGCGTTCCACACAAAGTAATTTTGCGCCTTCTCGCCGGCGCGAATGACCTCGAACTTCCGCTGTTCCTTGCCGGTCGCGAAGTCCCAGAGCCGAGTCATCCCGTCGCGATGATCGACCGTGATGACAGTGCGGCCGTCTGGCGTAAAGAAGAGTTCCTGGGCGTCGCCTTCGAACCCCGGAAAGCGCTCGATGAACTTGTCGGCCGTCAGATCGTACAGGCGCAGCCGACAGCCCGTGTGAATCGCGTTCGGCCGGGCGGGATCCTTGAATTTCACCTTCTCATCCTCGACCGGCCAGACGAGGAATTGGCCGTCGGGGCTCATGGCGATGCCGCGCTGCCAGGTCGCAGCGATCGTTCGCAGATGATCCCCTGTCTTCGCGTTCCAGAGGTGCGCGTCGCCGTCCTGGCCGCGCGTGACAAGTCGACGGCCATCACGCGTGGCCAGCACCTGATCAATGGCGCTTTCGCCGGCCGATTGTGGAGTGAGCGGCTTGCCAGTCGCCGTGTCCCACTGGTGGATGGCGCCGGTCACACCGCCGGTCAGGATTTTGCTGTCCGGTGAGAAATGCAAGCCCATCGCCTTGCGGTCGATGCGAAGTCTCAGCTCGAAGGTCTTCAAATCAAAGACGCGGATTGCGTCGCCGGCGACTGCGAGTGTCTGCCCGTCGGGCGCGAAGGCGACGCTGCGGACTCGATAGCCCGCTTTCGGAAGTTTCTTCAATTCCTTGCCCGACTCGACGTCCCACACACGTGCCCAGCCGCTGTCGCCGCCCGCCGCCACGGTTTTGCCATCGGGAGAAAACGCGACCGTGCGCAGTCCGCCGTCGCTGTGCGTGAGCCGCCGCAGTTCCTTGCCCGTGGCCACTTCCCAGAGTCGCGTGAAATAACCGTTCTTGTCGCTGTCGTACCCGCCCGCCGCCATGTGCTTGCCGTCCGGCGAAAACGCGACGGCGTACACCACGTTGCCATGCGGGAACGTGCGGGCCACTTGGCCCTTCTCCACATCAACAAGCACCACGCCGTGCGAATTGCCTTGTGTCAGTGCGACCGACTTGCCGTCCGGAGTCCACTTGATCCATTCGGTCAGCGTGCCGCCGCCCGTGTCGGCGAGAGAAATCTTGCGCAGCTCCTTGCCGGTCGCGGCGTCGTAAAGATTGATCGCGTTCGAGGCCTTCACCGCCAGCGTCTGGCCGTCGGGCGACAGGGCGACTGCCTCCGCATCGAAGCTAAGCGTCGGCAGCGTGAAGAGAATTCGCCCATCGGTCATGTCGAAACCACGCACCGCTCCGTGGACGTGACCTGCGCTTGTGACGGCAGCGCGTTTCCCATCGGATGAAACGGTCAGGCCGGCGATCGCCGTGCCCTGGCGATAGCGCGACGTGCCGAAGCGGAGCGTGGCATCTTCCGGAAGCGGATCGGTATTTGCGGCAACCGGCGCGGTTTCCGCAGGTCGTCCTGGCGCAGCAGGTGTCGGGTCTTTGGGGGCCTGCCCTATTGAGACGATTGCCCAGCCGATGAGGCTGGTGGCGAGCAATGAGCAGGCAATCGTGGTGAATGCGACGATCCAGCGTGATCCCGACGATGCGGCAAGTGCGGCGACTTGCGGCGCAATTGCGGTCGACCACGGCGTCAACGCGTCCACGCACGTGCGGGCCAGAAGTTCCGAAGGAACAACGACACTTGCCAAGGGAGCGAATAACACCATCGATGGCGCCAGCCCGCGCGCTGCCAGGCGTCGCGCCAGTCGTTGCCGGCCGCGTTCGAGCCGACCTTTGACGGCGCCGCCGGACCATCTCAGGTGCTGAGCGACCTCATCGCGCGAGAGCCCTTGCATGTAACACAGCAGCACCGGCAACCGATACTTGTCGGGCAGGCGAGCCAGTTCGTCGTCGATGATTTGCACCAATTCGCGACCGCTGACCGTGGCAAGCGGGTCGATTTCGGTGGCCCGAAATGAAGGAGCCGATTGCTCCAGGTCGCCGCGACGATACGATCGGGCGCGAAGGATGCGCGCTTGACGCAGCGCAACTGTATAGAGCCAGTTGGTGAGCGTAGTTTTCGCGTTGAGTTTGTTCGCCGAGCGGGCGAGGGCCAGGAAGGTCGCCTGAAACACGTCCTCGGCCTGCTGGTGATCGGCCAGTTGACGGCGAGCGACACCGAGCACCAATCCGCCGTAGCGCTCGACCAATGTGGCAAACGCGCCCTCATCGCTCTCGCGAACGTATTGTGCGATGAGTTCGCCGTCCGCCGGAACATCGCCCGACCGGGTACGAAGTCGTCGGATCACGCCGGTCAGTTTGGTTGCGGAGTTCATCACTCGGCCCCGGGTTCGAAATTCAGTCTACCCAGGTACTTCACCGCCGCCGCACAACGGCATGAAGAATTCGGAACTCCTCGCCGAGCGCGACCGGTTTCGTCCTCATGATCCCGGAGGGATCGCAGAGAATAGCCGGTAGTCGAGCGTCAGCTCGACCACCGGAAGGCGAGACCCGCACGCCAACCGGCCCCAACGGGCAACGCCGTGAAGGATTTCACGCCCGAGTTTACCCGGTTTTGCCCCGAAGGGGCCGGGCAGGATAACCCAGGGCAACGCCCTGGGAATCGGGATCGAATTAACTCGCTGAGCATCCTGAAAGGATGCGGCCGAGCGGCCGCACGCCTTCAGCGTGCACATGCTCGTTGTGCGCCACATTGCCCAGGGCGCTGCCCTGGGCTGTCCTG
>DATANR010000314.1:0-28759 GCA_036266155.1 Gemmataceae bacterium
GACGCCGTCACAGGGCAAAACGGCGTCGCCCTCGCTGCGCTTCGGTCTCCGCCGCATTTTGTCCATCACGACGCGGCTGATCATCATGATCGCCGCGATCACGCACGCCAATGGCACGTCAATCCGCCCGATTCGTGCGGTGCCCGTGAAGTGTACCGCACCTGCGAGCATGGCGCCGGCCAGGAATCCCGCGACCGGCCGGCCGCGTTTGTGTAGATGCCACCACACCATCAAGACCGTCAACGTGCCGGCAATCACCGCTGGCAACCGCACCGCCCATGAATCGACTCCGCCACGCAGCCAGCCAATCGCCGCCACCATCCAGTAAAAGGCCGGCGGCTTTTGCAGCTCGACCTGTACGTCAAAGAGGCGCGGCAGAAGCCAGTTGCCATCGTCGAGGATGCCCTGGGCATTCTGTGCCGCGCGCGCTTCGTGGCTCGCCCAGAGGTCGCGTGATTGGATGCCTTGCAGGAAGACCGAGCCGCAGAGGAGGATGAGCCCGACGAACGCCGGCGACGGTTTGAATGGGATGCCTGGAAGGCTCGGCTGGCGAATCGTTCGCCGCAGCAACGCGAACATCCTTGTCCTTCCGTCAGGCACTTTCCGAACGCTTTTCCGGGACCGGAACAACCTTCACGGGCAAGGGATCGATTGCGTCGTCCGCATCCGGAAGCGTGCCCTCGGCGATCTTCGGAATGTCGCCGGTCGTGCCGTGAATCTGCGCGTCATACAGGGCACGATAAACCGGCGACGAGACCATCAACTCGGCATGAGTGCCCGTCGCCGCGACGGCTTGGCTTTCCAGCACGACGATGCGGTCGGCCATCTGCACCGTGTGCATCTTGTGCGTGATGAAGAAGGTCGTTCGGCCGCGCTTGAAGTCTTGCAGTGCATCGTGAATCAGGCGATCAGAGACTGGATCGATGGCGCTGGAAAACTCGTCGAGGATCAGAATGCTTGGGTCACGCAGGATGGCACGCGCCAGGGCAATACGCTGCTTCTCGCCGCCGGAGAGAGATGAGCCAAGATCGCCGAGCCGGACTTCGTAGCCGCCTTTGGTCTGAATGAAGTCGTGCGCAAACGCCTTCTTGGCGGCTTCCTCGATCTGCTCCTGCGTCGCGTTGCGGTTCCCGTACAGAATGTTCTTGGCAATCGTGTCGTCGAACAGGATCGGATCCTGTGACACGAGCGCAATCTGCTTGCGCAAGCTGCGCAAGTTCGCTTTGCGAATGTCGATGCCGTCGACCAGGATCACGCCGAAGTCCGGGTCGAAGAAGCGCGGCAACAGGTTGAGCAGCGTGCTCTTGCCGGTGCCATTGGCCCCGACGACGGCAATCGTTTCGCCTGCTTTCACCTTCAGGCAGACCTTGGTAAGGATCGGCCGATCGGGGGTATATGAGAAGCAGACGTCGTGAAAAACGATATCTTTGTTGTGGCGGCCAAGCCGCGGGCCGTCGGGATTCGCCTGTACTTGCGGCGCGCGATCCATCGCCGCGAATACACGGTCGCAGGCGGCCGCGGACGATTGCAGCTTCGTGTAAACGCTCGACAGCTTGCGAATCGGATCAGCCATGCCGATGAGCTGGGCGTATAGGGTCATCAACGCGGCCATGTCCAGCGGGCTCGAAGTGAGCTGAACGAACCAGATCCGCTTTTCGCCGCTGATCACGAGGTAGGCGCCGGCCAGGACCGCGAGCAAGATTGCAATCACACCGGTCAATTCCACGAGTGGACTCGTCAAGGCGTCAATGCGCGTTACGCGAATCGACCGCTGGGCATATTCGCTGGCCGCATCGTGGAAGCGCCTGCGTTCGTACGGCTCCATCGTGAATGCCTTGACGACGCGCAGGCCCTGGAACGTCTCCTGCAATATCTTGTAAAGGCTCCCCATCTTCTCAAGCACGCGGCGCGACGCCTTCTTCATCTTCTTGCTGGCCGTCGTCATGATGATGATGGCCAACGGGACGATAACGACGAAGAGAAACGTGAGTTGCCAGCTAATCCAAAACGCTATGCACAGGCACGCGACCGCCTTGAGCGGCTCGGCGATTACCTTCCCGAACAAGATCTTCATCCCATTGCCGATCGCTTCCATGTCGTTCGTGAATCGGCTCATCAGCTCGGCCGAACCGCCCTCCTGGATCTGGCGCAAGTCCTGATGGATGGCCGCTCGGTAAAACTTGCCGCGTAAGTCGAGAATCGTCCGGGCGATGACAATGCCGACGAGATACTCCTGCCAGAACTCGAAGAAGCCGCGGACCGCGACGGCAATGACCACGATCGCCAGGAGGACTGCCAGAGTGTCGAACATGTCCGTCGGCAAATGACGAATGACGTGATGCTTGAGCTGCTGATAGCGCCATTCGGTTGAGCGAAAGCTGGCAAGCCGCGTTTCCTTCGTATCCAATTCCTTGGTGATGCGATGTTGCTCGTTGTCGCGGTAACTGCTCGGCGGAAGTGCGTCGGTCGCTCGCTTGGCTTCCGCAAGTTTGTCGAGTTCCTTTTCACGGATCGCGATATCGGTGGTCACATCCGCGAGCTTGCCGTCGACCCATTCTTGGAGGTTCTTCTTCTTCTCGACGAGTTGAAAGACGGGATAAATCGCCGCGATGTTGAGGCTCCAAAGCGAAGCCGCCAACAGCGCGCACATCAACGAAACGATCAATCGACCGCGATAACGCAGGGCAAGTTTGATGGCACGACGGAAGTTGTTCATCGGTGCGGCCGGCCTCCACGGAGCGTCGGGGTTATACCCCATTCGGGAAGACCGGGCAAGGCAGACAACTCGTCGGTAAGATGGACCCGACCCATTCGGGAACCTGGATGCCCCAAGAGAAGCTGCGTGCCTGGTTGAAGCTGCCCGACGGCCCCTGGCCGCCGGATCACTATGCCCTCATTGGACTTCCGATCGGCAAAGGCTCGCCGGAAGAAATCGAGGGTCGCATTCTCGAACGGCTCGAACTGCTCCGCCGTTACCAACTCCCGCACCCGGACGAGGCGACCGAGGGGATGAATCTCCTCGCGCAGGCGCTCGACACGCTGACCGATCCGGATTCGCGGCGCGCTTACGATCGCTCGATCGGTTTGAAGGTGGTGACCAAGGTCGAGCCGCCGCCGTTGCCGGCCGACGACGTATTAAGCACGCTGTTTCCCGGCGTGCCAACACTGGAACCCGCCGAGTCCGAAGCGCCGACTCCCGAGCCAAATCTGCCCGAAGTCATTCTGTTGCCACTCGATGACGATGAGCCGGACGTCGACGACGAACCGCTCGTGTTGCCGCCCGCGACGATGGAACTCGTTCCGGATGCGATCCTGATGCCGGTGCCGCCACCGGTCGCCCGCATCGAAACAGAAACGCCGACCTCAACGCGACCGAAGAGCCCGCGGCGCGAGATGTACGCTGACCTCGCCCGTGTCCGCAAGGTGCTGCGCGTCTTCGAACGAGCGCGGCCCTATTTGACGGATGCCGACCGCACGTTCACACGGCGTACCGATGCCCTGGCACTGATGGGCTGCCTCGCCGAATTGCGGCCGCTGTTGCACACGGTCCCCGACCTAATCGCAGGCCCAAAGCGGCCGGGCAACCTGGTTGCTGCCCTCGCCCGGCAACGACTGCTCTTCGATACGTTTCGGTCGCTGCTCCCCGACCAGCGCGATGCCCTGGCCCGCGACTTCCGCGCCGCCCACTATCGCCTCGCGGCCTACTACGATGACCTCCGCGACGAAGTCCGACGCCGGACCGAGAAAGACTGGACGCGTTCGGTCTTGAACCCGCTGCTCCGCTACATCGCCGACCACCCGGAATGGATCGTGCTGCCGTTCGCCCTTCTCGCACTTGCCATTGCCGTCATCCGGAGTGTTTGACCCTTTTGGCCGTGAACGTGAATTCGTTTCACTGGTCACGATTGCGATTCGTTCACGCCGCGCACACCCCCTGAACGTATTTCTCATTTTTTCAGCCCTATTAGGATCTGGGTCGCAAGGCTAGCTTTGGTAAGAATTTACGCCGACCTCGTACCAAGTCGTCCGTTACCATCGCCCTGCCGCCGATGTTATGCGTGAACGAAACCAATACCGACCAATATCGTTTGGCCATCCCCCTCTCTGCTTCCATCTCGCGGGGTCAACGATTCGACGCCACTGAACCCGAACCGTAAGATTGCCAGTCTCTACGTGCACACGCCCCGAGGACTGTTGCGATGGCCGCCAAGTTGGATATGGAAAAGCTCGTCTCGCTTTGCCGCCGGCGCGGCTTCATCTTTCAATCGAGCGAAATCTACGGCGGCATCAACGGCTTCTGGGACTACGGCCCGCTCGGCGTCGAGCTGAAGAAGAACATCAAGGACGCCTGGTGGCAGGACATGGTCCGCAACCCGCCGCCCGGGCCGGACGGACAAGAAATCACCATGGTCGGTCTCGACTGTTCGATCATCATGAACCCAAAGGTATGGGAGGCGAGCGGGCACGTGGGGGGGTTCAGTGATCCGATGGTGGATTGCATTAACTGCAAGAGAAGGTACAGAGCTGACAAAGTGTATTTTCTGCGGTTCAAGAGCAGTGAGCGGACGATCAAGAATACCCTATACGCCACTGAAGCTGATAACAAATCAGATGCGGAAGTGCGGCTGGAGTCTGAAGTCAAGAAGCGTAAGATCCCAAGTCTGCTCGATCTTTTCCAGAAGAGAGAGTTCGACCTTATCTCAGCGGCCGATGCCCCTCCGAGCGAAGATTTCTATTCGAACAATCCCGACCGAGACAAGAGCTTCGGAGGTCATTGCCCTGACTGCGGCGGAGATCTTTTGGCACCCCGTGCCTTCAACCTCATGTTCGAAAGCCACGCCGGTGCCCTCCAGTCGGACGAAAACAAGGTTTACCTGCGCCCCGAAACGGCCCAAGGTATCTTCGTCAACTTCCGCAATGTGCTGGATAGCAACCGCGTGAAGTTACCGTTCGGAATTGCGCAGATCGGTAAAGCCTTCCGTAACGAAATCAACCCCCGTAACTACATCTTCCGCTCCCGCGAATTCGAGCAGATGGAGATCGAGTTCTTCTGCAATCCGAACGAGTCGATGAAGTGGTACGGGTACTGGCGTGATCTGCGCAAGAAGTGGTACAGTACGCTCGGCATCAAGTCGGACAATCTGAAGCCGCGGGAGCAGGGCAAGGAGGAGCTCGCTCACTACTCGATCGGCACGACCGACATCGAGTATATGTTCCCATTCTCCGAGGAACCGCAGGAGTTGGAGGGCGTCGCCCATCGCGGGGCGTTCGACCTGACCGCCCACATGACCAAGAGCGGCAAGGACCTTTCCTATTTCGACGAAGAGGCCTGGACGCGCGACGCCGCTGGGCGGACGACCAACTCGTTCAAGGAATGGCTCAAGACGAATCCGCCGAAGGAGCAGATTGAAAAGTATCAGTACACGCCGCACGTGATCGAGCCGTCAGCCGGGGCGGATCGGTTTACATTGGCTGTGTTGTGCGAGGCCTATCACGAGGACAAGCAGCCGGACGCCAAGGGGAACATGGAAGAACGGCTCGTCATGAAGTTCCACCCCCGGCTTGCGCCCGTGAAGGCCGCGATCTTCCCGCTGGTCAAGAAGGACGGCATGCCGGAGAAGGCCCAGGCCCTCTATCGCGAGTTGAAGAAGCACTTCAAGGTCGAGTACGACGACGCGGGCGCCGTCGGTCGGCGCTATCGCCGGCAGGACGAGATCGGCACGCCGTTCTGCATCACCATCGACGGCGACACCCTCAAGGACGACACGGTCACGATCCGGGATCGCGACACGTTGCAACAACGACGGATCGCATCGAAAGATGTGTTGAGTGAGATTCGCAAAGCGCTTGAATAGATAACGAACGAATTCGTTTAGCGTGCGAGCCAACGGCTCGCACGTCAAATCACCTCATCGTCAAAATCATCGCGCACATCGCCATGCCCGCCGCGGCGCTCCGGATTGCTGATGCGATCGCGTGATCGCTCGGCAATCAATGCTTCGACAAATGCGGGATGCACACGGCTCAGTCGGGCGCCGACCTTGGGCGGCTTGCCCACCGTCACCGTCCCCCGGCTGACGAAGCCGACATCCGCCGCCACGACAACAAACAGCACCAAAAAGACGCCAACGCACCAGAAGCCGGGGCCGCCGGCGATCAGTTCGACGATCGCGAACACATCGAGGGCGATTACCGCGGCGGTCCACCAGGGCATAACCTTGTGAAAGAACAGCCTTACGCGTCGTTTGTGCTCGGCCCGATGAATATCGCACATTGGCACGCGAACCCAGATTGTTCGCGAATAGCGGGAAAGTATCGGAACAATCAGCGGTGGGAAAAAGAACAAGCCGACAAACAAGCCAAGCAACTGCAATGCGCCACGCCAGCCATCGATAATTCGCACGGCGACCTTCACACGCTTGAGCGCCGGTTCGCCGCATTGGGCGCAGACACGCGGCAACAGATCGTGCATGACTTCGTATTCGGTGATGTCGACGTGAGCCATGTCCGTGACGGGAGCCTACACCCCGCGCGCCTTCGGGTCCCAGACAAACTTGTGCATCTGAAGCTGCATCCGGACGTCGAGCCGAGAGTCGAGCAACCAGTCCGCGAGGTCCGCAAGCTTGACACGATCGAAGACCGCACTCAAGAGGACGGTGCAGCGTTGGTCCAGCTTGTGCGAACGAATCGTTTCAATCGTCCAGTCAAAGTCCCGCCGCGATGCGATCACAAACTTGATCTCGTCGGTCGGTTTCAGATGATCGAGGTTGGTCCACCGGTTGCGTTCGCATTCGCCGCTGTCGGGGCATTTGAGGTCCATGATGATGTGGACCCGGCGATCGACGTCCGCGACGTCTTCCGCCCCGCCGGTTTCGAGCAAGACCGTGTGACCCGAGTTAACAAGGGTTGTCATGAGGGGCCGCGTCTCAGCTTGCAGCAACGGTTCGCCGCCGGTCAGCTCGACCAAGGGACAGTCAAGTTCCGTCACTCGGCGAAGAACTTCGTCCACCGCCATCACCGTGCCTTCGGCAAAGGCGTGCGGCGTATCGCACCACGAGCAACGCTGGCCGCAGACGGTCGTGCGGATGAAGATGCAAGGCAGGCCGGTGAAAGTCGATTCGCCCTGAATACTGCGGTAGATTTCGTGGATCAGCAGCGTGCCCGCCGGCTTCGACTGCAGCAAGGCGACGCGCTGGGCGGGATACGGAAGTGGTGCCGGAACGCTCTCCATTTCGACTTATCATACCGAACGAACCGGCCGTGCCGGCGGGTGAGAATTTCGGGAAATTCGGTCGGAACGTCAAAGATTGCACTTTCAATCCCTAAGTGTCCGGTTATAATCTCGGGGTTGAATAGGCGTGGGCCTATTCAGATCAGGAGTAGACGAATCGCTTTGCCGCTCTCACGTATGACCCGTCTTGGTTCTTTCGACCTGAGCCAGTTTCGACTCACGGCCTCCAAGCTCGTCACGTCGGTACGCAGCAGCGGACCCGCTCCGGTAGCCGGAGTATTCTGGGTCACGTCCCACCCTGTCTCTCTCGGCGGTCGGAGTGCGACCGTAGGCCGTTAGTAGGCGGGCCAAGTACCCGCGAAGGAAGTTCGATGAAGCTGTATGTGGGCAACATCTCGTTCCAGACGACGAACGAGGACCTGGCCGAAGCGTTCGGTCAGCACGGAACGGTGACGAGCGCTCAAGTGGTGATGGACCGGGAAACCGGCCGGAGCCGTGGGTTCGCTTTCGTTGAAATGAGCGACGGGGCCGAAGGGGCCATCGCCGCGATGCACGGCGCCAACTTCATGGGCCGGACCCTGACCGTCAACGAGGCCAAGCCTCGTGAAGACCGTCCTCGTGGCGGCGGCGGCGGTGGTTACGGTGGTGGCGGCGGCGGCCGTGGCTACGGTGGTGGTGGCGGCGGTTACGGCGGCGGTGGCGGCGGCCGATACTAAGCCAAGAAATGAAAAAGGCAAAATGAAAAATGCAAAAAGGGGGGCCTCACCGGGTCCTCCTTTTTGCATTTTTCATTTTGCCTATTATCCCGCCCGCTTTGAGCACATTCGCCATGTCCAAATTGATCGTCTCCGTCTCCGGCATCCGCGGAACCGTGGGCCAGTCGCTGACTCCGGACGCGGCCTGCCGCTTCGCGGCCGCGCTTGGAACCTATGCGAAAGGCGGCCGTGTCGTCGTCGCGCGCGATAGCCGGCCGAGCGGCCGAATGCTCCGCAATGCCGTGCTGGCCGGCTTGAACGCGGTGGGCTGCTCCGCCGAGGACATCGGCATCGCACCGACGCCGACCGTCGGCATCGCCGTGCGGCAACTCGGGGCGGCTGGTGGCATTCAGATCACGGCCAGCCACAACCCAGCGCCATGGAATGGCCTCAAGATGTTCGGCGCCGACGGGGCGGTCCTGCCAGCCGACCGCGGCAAACAGGTTCAGCAACTCTTTGAGGACGGCGGAATCAAGTACGTCGGGTGGGATGGCATCGGTAGTGTGCGCGTCCCGCCGGACTTGCTCGACGAGCACATCAAACTCGCGTGTGACGCCGTCAGCGCGGCCAGCGTCCATGCCGCTGGATTCCGTGTGTTGCTCGACGGCAATGGCGGGGCTGGCGGACCGCTTGGAACGAGCCTGCTTCGCCAGCTTGGCTGCGAAGTCGTGGAACTCGCCTGCGACGCCGACGGCAACTTCGTACACGAAGCGGAACCGATCCCGGCCCATCTTGCGGATGTGGGGCCGCAGGTCACACGCTCCGAAGCGGCCGTCGGATTCGTGCTCGATCCCGATGCCGACCGGTTGGCCCTGATCGACGAGAACGGCAATTGCGTCTCGGAAGAGTTGACGCTGGCCCTCGCGGTGAAATATCGCCTTGCACAAAAGCGGGGGCCGGTGATCATCAACATGAGCACGTCGCGCGTCATCGAGGACCTGGCGCGCGAAGCTGGCTGCGAGTGCATCCGCACGGCCGTCGGCGAAGCGAACGTCGTGGCCGGCATGCGCGGTACCGGAGCAGTGATCGGCGGCGAAGGCAACGGCGGCGTGATCGACCCACGCGTCGGCTGGGTTCGCGACCCGTTCGTCGGCATGGCGATGATTCTGACGTTGATGGCCGAGACGGGGCAATCGCTGTCGGAACTCGTCGCATCGTTGCCGCCGTATGCGATGCTCAAGACCAAGTTTACGGTGCCGAAGGATAAGCTCGCCGCGGCCCTCGACGCGATCGCGAAGCGCTGGCCGGACGCGAAGGTGAACCGTCAAGACGGCTTGCGCCTCGACTGGTCCGACCGCTGGGTCCACGTGCGGCCGAGCAACACGGAGCCCGTCGTGCGTGTGATCGCCGAGAGCCCGACGGATGCGGAGACGAAGCAACTCTGCGACGACGCGGCGGTGTGCTTGTGATCGGGGCAAGTTCACAATTTGGTTGAACGGCGAGCGGAACGGCGTGGGCGGCCCGATAATGACACTATCAGGCACCTTACGGTGCTCCGCTCGCCTCAAGAACTGGCGAGCATTACTCCGTCAAGCAATCACCGGCGATTCTACACCGTCAGCGTCCCCGTCCGAATCAAATACGCCAACTGCAAGCGCTGGTCCGGTCGCAGAGCCGCGTGGATCTCGCGCAGTGCCTTCAGCACGGCGTCGCGAATCCGCTCGGCGCTCTTGACCCGCAACGATCCGCTTTCGCCAGCCTTGGCATCGTCGAAGGTTTCGCCAGACAATGCGTCCGCGAAAGTGGACACCGTTCGTCGCCGATCGACTTCGGCCTGGGCGCGCTCCGTTTTCAACTCGTCAAGAAGGCGGGCCAGGGTGGCGACTTGTGTGTCGTCAAGGCCGAGCTTGTGGGCCAGGAAGCGCAAGGGCCGGCGCACGCCGAAGCCGCTGCCAAATTGATCGTCGTCCATTTCTTCGCCACCTCCCCAGTGACGAGCGCCGCGGCCTGGACCGCGCCAGGGACCGGGTGCATGACAGGATGAGTGGGTATGCGGCGCGCAGCGCCAGGACGTGTGACCGTGCATCGAATTGCTCCTGCTCGCGGGGCGAAACGCGCCCGCGGGGACTAGTGACGTGGGCAAAGCGCCTCACGCTGAATAAATGGTAGCGCGGCCGGCAAGCGGCGTCAACGCGGATTGCCCGCGCAGCTGAATTCGTGAGAATTCAGTTCGTTCGCATTCCGAAGCCTGAATTCTTACGAATTCAGCTACACAACCTCTGAAGCTAATGCTGTCCTCGCCCGGAGACTCCAATGCGCCGAACAACAATTATCGCGATCACTTTCCTTTTCCTCGCTGTCGGCCTCGGATCACTTCTCAAGCCCACGGCCCAGGCAGGCAAGGATTCGATTCCTCTTTCCCTGGTGGGCGATGGCGTCTCCGACAATACCGAAACGATCCGCCAACTCATTCAACGTGACGGCACCGTGATCTTTCCGCGCGGCGTCTTCCGCATCACGAAACCGATCGTCGTCGACTTGGCAAAGAACGGTCCTGCGGCCCTCAGCGCGGCGGGCAACGCCACGCTTCTGATGGACGGCCCCGGCCCCGCTCTCAAATTTGTCGCCACGCATCTGGAAGGCACCGCGGCGCCGAAGACGTTCAAGGCGGCCGAGTGGCAGAAGGAGCGTACACCCACGGTCTGCGGTTTGGAGATCGTCGGCAAGCATCCAGAGGCGGATGGCATCGAGGCCGAGGGAACAATGCAACTCACCCTCGAACGCGTCACCATCCGCGAGTGTCGGCACGGCGTCCATCTCATCAAGCGCAATCGCAACGTGCTGATCTCCGCAAGCCACATTTACAACAACCGCGGGATCGGCGTCTTTCTCGATCATGTCAATCTGCATCAGATCAACGTAGTCGGCTCGCACGTCAGCTATTGCAAGCAAGGCGGCATCATGAGCGTCGGCGGCGAGGTTCGCAATCTGCAGGTCAGCGGCTGCGACATCGAAGGGAACATGGCGCCTGATCAGAAGCCAACGGCGAATGTGCTTCTAGATTCGACTGGCGGCAGCATCGCCGAGGTCGCGATCACCGGCTGCACGATTCAACACGAATCGCCGTCGCCGGACTCGGCCAACGTACGCATCCTCGGCGAAGGCGTCGGCGGCTTGAAGAATGTGCCGGGCAAGACCAAGGAGGGCCACGTCGTGATCGCGGGCAATGTCTTTTCGGATGTGAAGGTCAATGTCGACGTGCAGAACGCACGCGGCGTCGCTATCACGGGCAACACGTTCTGGATGGGTTACGAGTATAACCTGCGCGTTGAACATTCGGAGCATGTCGTCGTCGGGCCGAACGACTTCCAACGCAATCCGCGCTACGACTACGGCGACGCGACGACCACGAAGAATGCGATCCTCTTTCGCGACTGCGCCGATTGTACTTTGACGGGCTTGCACGTTCACAATGTTCGCGGTGTGCCGTCGGCGGTGCTGCTCGAGAAATGCAATCGCTTCAACGTGATCGGCTGCACGATCCTCGACTGCGAGAACGTGGCATTGAGGTTGAAAGACCTGACGAATAGCCGCGTTTCCGACTGCCTGATCCGCAGCGATTTGCCGCGGTCGAAAGAGATGCCGGCCTGCGTGGTCGAGGGCGGTAGCGGCAATTTGTTTTCAGCGAACGTATTTGCTGGCGGGTTCGACTTGCCCAAGGGCAGCGGCGTCAGTCAGGGGAATGTTGAGTGATCAGGGGTGGCGGCCCAGGGAGTGTGCTGGGATTCATGAGACTTTAACGCGACAGGGTTCCGTCGTCTTGATCCCGAAGGGATCGCAGAAATTAGCCGGTGGTCGAGCGTCAGCTCGACCACCGGTAACACTCCGTAGGAGTCGAAGAACGTCGCGAACACCAACACCTCAACCGTCTGCAAGTGAAGCGTTCTGCGATCCCGTTGGGATCGATTGGTACGCGGACCTCGCTTTCCGGTGGTCGAGCTGCCGCTCGCCCACCGGCTAATTTCTGCGATCCCTTCGGGATCAAAGAGACCCAACACGGTCGCGTTCAGCAAGAACTGTCGAATTCATGCCGCGCCGAGTTCGACCAACAGATCTTGAACCTTGTTCCTGATCAGGTCGCGCACCTTGCGGAACTCATCGGGAGGCATTTCGCGCGGGTCGGGGATTTGCCAGTCGTATCGTAGTCGGGCGGTCACCAACGGGCACGCGTCGCCGCAACCCATCGTCACGACGGCATCGATTTGTTGCCCCTCGAACGCTTGCAAGCCTTTCGAAGTGTGTGTACTGAGGTCGTAGCCAAGTTCCTTCATCGAGTCGATGGCTTTCGGATTCACTCGACCGCTTGGCCTGGACCCGCCGGACAAGGCTTCCACCTTCGCGCCGCCCAGAATCGTGGCGAACGCTTGCGCCATCTGGCTTCGGTTGGAGTTCTCGACACAAACGAACAGCACGCGTGTTTTCATGCGCACACTCGGCTCGTGGCGCAGCATCCGGGCTTTTGAATGCAGGAACAAATGGGCACGGCGACAGCCGCGCCAAGCACTGGGGCGACAAGGTAGAGCCAAAGGTGGCTTAACGAGCCGGAGACGACGGCCGGGGCGAGCGAACGGGCCGGGTTCATGCTGGCGCCGGAAATGGGGCCGGCAAACATGGCTTCGAGTGCGATGACCGCGCCGACA
Organism: Gemmataceae bacterium; assembly: GCA_036266155.1. Classification (GTDB taxonomy): domain Bacteria; phylum Planctomycetota; class Planctomycetia; order Gemmatales; family Gemmataceae; genus SIAJ01. Next base: position 12,627 of record DATANR010000314.1, read on the forward strand.
ATCATGCCGCCAAAGGGTTGAACTTCCGGCCGCGCAACACTTACACCGAGAATGACGAGAATGAGGACAGCGGTGAGCCAAGCTTCCAGAACGAATGAATGCCATGGCGGGCCGAATGGTAGCGTGGCGCCAAGAGTCGGGTGCGCCGGATACATGAGTGCAAGCAATCCGCTGGCAGCGAACGCGCCGACGATTTGCGCCGCGACAAAGGGGAACACGTCGCGACCCGGCGTTCGCCTGGACAGCCAAAGACCCAGCGTTACGGCCGGGTTCAGATGTGCTCCGGACACACTGCCTATCGTGTAGACCATCGCCATGACGACGAGCCCGAACGTGAAGGCGATGCCGGCGTGTCCGATCTTGCCAGGGTTGGCAGAATCAAACACGATAGCGCCCGTTCCGGCGAATACCAGAACAAACGTGCCGAAACACTCGGCGGCGAGTCGGCGGCTCATGGCTGTTTGCTCAAGGGACAAGGTGATCAACGTGGATAGGATCACCATATTCCGATTCAGTCACGCGAGCCAACCAGTTCTTCGACCACTTTCTGCGCTCTAGTTTTTGGCGTCGCCATTCGAACACAAACGCATTGCAGAGATAATGTTGCGTCAAAAGCCCAGTTGAAAGGGCGCCACACTGGCACCCGCACTGGCGCCCTTTGACGCCCTGTCCTTCTACCATTTTCGCCGGACATTAGTCCTTGCAAAACAATAGCTTGCGATCGAGGTGTCTGAAAACGGCTAAGAGCGCCACGCAAACACGTGGCGCTCTTAGCCAAAATCATCCATTAATAACTACTAACTACCCATTACGGCTTCGCCGGGTTGACCGGGAACGCCGGCGAAGGGTTACCCGGGAAATAGCCGGGGAAGCCGCCGGGCATGTATGGGTTGCCGGTGTAGGTCGGCGGGGGGTAGTAGAGGCCGTGCGCCATCGGGGCGACGGTCTGGAAGTGGCCGTCGTATGGCCAGTAGAGATACCACGGGGCGGCCATGTAGACCGGCAGCGTCGGCATCTTGTTGATCCGGTGCGGCGAACCACCGAAGTAGCCGCGCGTCCAGATTGGCTTGGCGCTGAAGTGGTTGTTGTAGCCGCTGTCGACGTAGCCGCCGCCTTCATGGCCGCAATTGGCGCAGCCTGGGTCCTGCGCCCGGGCATCGCCCGCGGCCAGCCCGAGGATGGCGACCGCGGCCGCCAGAATCCATTTCTTCATGACGAGTGCTCGCTTATTGGTCCGATCCGTGAACACCGGCACTCCCTGTGAGCGCCGCGTAGCGTTACTGCGATGGTGCGCCACGTTCCGTTGGTGTGGAAGACCGGAAAACTGGTTCCGGACGAATCACACACGTGGAACGCGGCGTGACCGCGATGACTAGCGTTGCGGCATCCAGTTCGGGTATTGGTAGCCGACTGGCGTAACGGGCGGATAGTAGTAGCCCGGCGCGGCGCCGACATAGGGACGCGGCAACCCGCCGACGGGCGGAACTGCTGTTGGCGCATAACCGGCGGCCGGAGCAGGCAGAGCGGAGCCGTAAACGCCCGGACCGCGGTTCCACAAGTTCGGATCGGCCGGGCTGTACGCACCGTGCCACGGCCGCGGGATGTGCATGTCGACATGCCCCGGCGTGTAGTACGGCCCGTAGTTGTACAGCGGTCCTTGCGAATGGATCCAGGTGAAGTGGTTGTACGCGAACTGCCCGAGGAACCAGTAGCCGTGCGAGTTGTACGGGTCTTGGCCCCAGGCGTGCGAGCGTTCCGGCACGGCGGTGAGCAGAGCGATGGCCGCTGCCCCCGCGAGGAGTAACTTCCTCATCGACACGATTCCTGTGTGTGGTGCGCCCGAGCCGCGGGGCGTCCTGCGTCCCCGTCCCCTTGCCCGGCGCGAAAGCTTGCCCGATGCGGCGCGCATCGGCGACGACTTGCCAGCGCGATGTCGGATAAATTTCTCGCCGCGCCCCGTGCCATCGCGCAGAACCGGCATTGCAGGTCGTTGATTGTTCGACAGCGTCGGCAACATCCGCACGTTGCTCGTCACCGGACAGCGAATCCGCTTGACCGCGTCGCATGCGCCTCCGATCATCAATATCACCCGCCGGTGAACCTCATCATGCGTTTTGCTTTACCGATTGTGCTGGCTATCACCGTCGTTGTTGGCGCTGCCGAGCCGCGTCGCGCCGGGCCGGATTGGTGGTCGCTGCAACCGATCAAGAAGCCGATCCCGCCAACGCTAACGGATTTGCCGACCGATGCGAATGCGATCGACGCGTTTATTCGCGAGCGCCTTCGAGCTGTCGGCCTGCCGCCGACACAACCGGCCCATCGCCTCACGTTGATCCGCCGCGTCACATTCGACCTGACCGGCCTGCCGCCGATGCTTACGGAGATCGACGACTTCCTCGCGGATCAATCGCCCAGTGCTTACGAGAAAGTCGTTGACCGCCTGATTGCTTCGCCAGCGTACGGCGAACGCTGGGCACGCCACTGGCTCGACATTGTGCGCTATGCCGAAAGTCACGGTTTCGAGTACGATCGGCTCCGTGATAACGCTTGGCGCTACCGCGACTACGTGGTTCGCCACCTTAATGCGGACAACCCTTACAGCCGCTTCGTCCGCGAACAGATCGCCGGCGACGCACTGCCCGACGCGACGCGCGAGTCGGTCATCGCGACCGGCATGCTCGTCGCCGGGCCTTACGATCAAGCGGGCATGAGTTCGGTCAGCCCGATCGTCAAAGGCAAGGCCCGCGAGGACGAGCTGGAAGACATGCTCGCCACCGTTGGGCAAACGTTTCTCGGCGCGACGCTCAATTGCGCCCGCTGTCACGATCACAAGTTCGATCCGTATACAGCTAAGGACTACTACCGCTTCAAGGCCGTCTTCGACGGCGTCATCCCCGGTGATCGGCCGACAACCCCGCCGGCAGAATTGAAGAATCGACAGGCGACGATCGATCGATTGCAACGTCAGGCCGCAGAAGCACGAACAAAGATTGCCGCGATCGAGGCTCGCGCTCGGGCACGGATCCTCAAGAACCGCAAGCCGCCGGCGCTTGAAGAGGCGCTCGTCAACCCGATCGCCCGCTGGTCGTTCGATACGGACGGCCGCGATTCGATTGGCAATCTGCACGCGGAATTGAAAGGCGGCGCCAAGATCGCGGGCGGTCGACTTATCGTCGACGGCAAACAAGCCTTCGCCGCGACGCCGGCGTTGCCCCGTGAACTGAGCGCGAAGACGCTCGAAGCCTGGGTCGCGCTGCCGACGCTGCAACAAGGCGGTGGCGGGGTCATCAGCGTTCAGACTCTCGATGGCCGTGCGTTCGATGCAATCGTCTTCGCCGAGCGCAAACCGCTGCGGTGGATGGCCGGCAGTGACGGCTACGTCCGCACCCGCGAGTTGAACGGGCCGGACGAGAACGCGAAGCCGAACGAATTGATCCACACGGCCATTTCTTACATGGCCGACGGGCGCATCGCGGTGTACCGCAACGGGAAGCCATATGGCGATTCATATGTTCCAGGCAAATCGACCACCCCGCTTGCGTATCGCGCCACGGATGCTCAAGTCATCTTTGGCCTGCGCCACACCGGCGGCGGCAATGCTTTTTTGAACGGCGCGATCGAGGAAGCCCGGCTTTACAACATCGCCCTCACGCCAGAGCAGGTGCTCACGTCGTACCGGGCGGGCCTCGAACGCGTGTCGATGGACGAACTGCGAGCTGCGATGACCGCAGAAGAGCGTGCGAGCTCCGACGCGGCCAACATAGAGATCGATCGAGCCGAAAGCGAAGCAGCGGATTTGCGGAAGACGGCCGTCGCCTATGCAGCGAATCCGCGACAGCCCGGACCATCCTTTCTTTTGAAGCGCGGCGACATCGAGAAGCCCGGCGACAAAGTAACACCCGGCTCACCTGCCGTCGTCAAGGGTCCGCCGGCCATCGATCTGCTCGCCGACTCGACCGAAGGCGATCGCCGGCTCGCATTGGCCGAGTGGATCGTCCATCCGGACAACCCGCTGTCGTGGCGCGTGATTGTCAATCGCGTCTGGCAGCATCATTTCGGCGAGGGCCTTGTCCGCTCGCCGAACGATTTCGGCTTCAACGGCGAACGGCCGACGCACCCGGAGCTGCTCGACTGGCTCGCGTCCTGGTTCCGCGACTCCGGCGGGCAGTTGAAGCCACTGCACCGGCAAATCGTGACGTCCGCGACCTATCGCCAGGCATCGACGCCCAACGCCAAGGCTAGCGCCATCGATGCCGAAAACCGGCTCTTGTGGCGGTTCGCCCCGCAACGCCTGGAAGCGGAGGCCGTGCGTGACGCGATGCTCAGTGTAAGTAACAAGCTCAACCGCGAAGCCGGCGGCCCGAGCTTTCGGCCCTTCCGCATCGAGACCTTTAACTCCGCTTTCTACATTCCGTTCGATGAGGATCGGCCCGATCTGAATCGCCGTTCGATCTACCGCATGAATGTGACCTCGGCCCGCGATCCGGTGCTGGAAGTGCTCGATTGTCCAGACCCGAGCGTCAAGACGCCGCGGCGCAGCGTGACCACGACGCCATTGCAAGCGCTCACGATGATGAACAATCCGTTCACGGAGCGCATGGCCCGCTCGTTTGCCGGCCGCGTGACGCGCGAAGCGGGCGACGATGCCGCGGACCAGGTCCTGCTCGCCTATAAGCTGGCGTTCGGAAGGAAGCCGACCGAGGTCGAGGCGATCCGAACGGCCAAAGTGGTTCGCGAATCCGGTCTCAAGGCTGTCTGCTGGGCATTGCTGAACGCAAGCGAATTCGTTTATGTGAAGTGATGTATAGCGGGCGTAACCCACCGTCGCCACAAACTGCCAGCTTGTGGTATTTGAACTTTCTGGACCTCGCCAATTATCCTGAGACGTCGTCGATTCCACAAGCTGGCAGCTTGTGGCTACGATGGCCCGCGGCCATAAACTCTCCACATGCCGTTCCCGCAGTTCAACCGTTCGCGTCTCCGCCTCCAACCTCTTGGCCAGCGCCAACACGATCTCACGCTGGGCGACTTGCTGTCTCTCGACGCGCCGGCAACCTTTGCGAACCCCGCATTGCCGGTTCTCGCCGAACGCCTCGTCGCCGCGAAGCGAACAGGGGCCGCTCGCATGCTCGTGATGGGGGCGCACGTCCTGCGGGCCGGCGTGCAGCGGCATTTGATTGACCTAATGGAACGCGGCCTCATCGATCACCTAGCGGTCAACGGTGCCGGGCCGATCCACGACTGGGAGTTCGCGCTGATTGGTGCGACGACGGAGAGCGTCGCCCGCTATGTCCGCACGGGTGAGTTCGGCCTGTGGAACGAGACGGGACGCCTGAATGACGTCATCGCGGCCGGCGTCACACAGGGGACGGGGCTCGGCGAAGCCATCGGCAAAACGATCGCCGAGGGGTCGTTCCCGCACAAAGACGTCAGCGTGCTGGCCGCGGCTTATCGACTTGGGGTGCCCCTCACCGTCCACATTGGCATCGGCTACGACATCATTCACGAGCACCCGAACTGCAACGGGGCGGCGCTGGGACAGGCGAGTTACACCGACTTTCTGATTTTCGCGCAAACTTGCACTCGGCTCGAAGGCGGCGTGATGCTTAACTTCGGCTCGGCCGTGATGGGGCCAGAAGTCTATTTGAAGGCATTGACCATGGCCCGCAACCTGGCTCACCAGGACGGCAAGCAGATCGCCCGCTTCACGACAGCAGTCTTCGACCTGATCCCGCTCGACGGCGACACGCGCAAACAGGCGCCGAAGACGGACCCACGCTATTATTATCGCCCGTGGAAAACGATCCTGGTCCGCACCGTCGCCGACGGCGGCGAGAGTTTTTATGTGGCTGGGGATCACCGCGAGACGGTGCCGGCCCTGCATCGAGAAGCAATTCGACTTTCGTAGCCACAAGCTGCCAGCATGTGGAATGTGGAACACAAGCTGGCAGCTTGTGTCTACGGTGGGCTGCGCCCGCTACAATACGCCCCATCCCGCCTTGATGTCCCGCCTCCGAGGAACTCTCCCCATGACCCGTGCTCTGTTGACACTTCCCATCGTCGGACTCTGCTGCACTGTCGCTTTTGGTCAGGCCCCAGTCGAGATCAAAGCCCACACGGCGTTGATCCACTCGGTCGCGTTCAGCCCGGACGGCAAGTGGTTCGCCACGGCCGGGTTCGACAAGACGGCCAAGCTGTTCGAGTACAGCAACGGCGCGCTCAAAGAAGCCAAGGTGCTCTCGGGGCACACGGAGCCGGTTTACTGCGTTGCCTTCAGCCCGGATAGCAAGACGCTCGCGACCAGCAGCCTCGACAAGACGATCCGTCTCTGGAATGTCGCCGACGGCAAGCCGGGGCCGGAGATCAAGGGGCACACGGACATCGTCGACGTGATCGCCTGGAGCCCGGACGGCAAGCAAATTGCTTCGGGGTCCGGTTCGCAGGACAAGACGGTTCGCCTCTGGAATCCGGCGGATGGCAAGGAAGTCAAGAACCTCGGCGCCCATGCCGGTTCGGTCTACGCCCTGGCCTATTCGCCGGATGGCAAAGTGCTTGTCACCTCTGGCGGCGACAACATTATCAAGGTTTGGGACGTGGCGGGACAAAAGCTCACCACCGAATTGAAGGGCCATGAGCTCGGCGTGACTGGCGTCGTGTTCGCTGGCGACAATAAGACGCTCGTCTCGATCAGCCAGGACCGCACCATCCGCGTTTGGGACATCACCATCGCGCCGCCGCAACCGCCCAAGAAGGAAGAACCCAAGAAAGAGGAGCCGAAAAAGGAACCGGCGAAGAAAGAGGAGCCCAAGAAGGAAGAACCCAAGAAAGAGATGACCAAGAAGGACGAGCCCAAGAAAGACCCGACGCCCGTCAAGGATCCCCGTGAGTTGAAGTCCTTCGGCCCGACGCCGGACGATCTGTATGGCGTGAGCTATTCGAAAGACACCAAGACAATCGCCACGGCGGGCTACGCGGGCAACCTGAGCGTCTGGAACCTGACCGATCCGAAGCCGACCTTCACGACGAAGATCAAGGACGTGACCTACTGCATCGCCTTTGCGCCGGACGGCAAGACAATCGCGGCAGGACACGAGAAGGGTGAAGTGACGGTGACGAAGCGTTGATGCAAGAGCCCGAAGCGCAAGCGAGGTTGATCCTCGCTCGCACTTCGGGCTCGACGACTCCTAGCGACCCTTCTCGATCAGTCGAACCGTCGTCACTCGATATGGCGGATAGGCCGTGTTGTCGGAGCCGTTCCGCGGCGCGAGCAGTTCGCCTTCCAGATAAACCACATCGCCGCTGTCGAAGCCCGCAAGGTTTTCGCTCGCCAACAGGCGTACTTTGCCGCCCCAGGGGTCGTCGGTGCCGGCATCGGCAAAGCGGATCGTCCATGTGCCGCCGCGTTGATGCTTGTCGAGAACGCCCGCGATCCAGCGATAATCTGGACCGTGGCCGAACTTCTCGCCGGCTGGCAACGGCGGCGTTGACTTCACTTCTTCGAGGGGCGGCTTCGCTGTCTGCGGAGGCGCCGGAGGCGCCGGCAATGGAATGATCGGCGCCGGCGCAAACCCATCGGGACCGGCCGGCGGACGTGGCGCTTCGATCAAGAGCGGTTTGATCACGGGCCGGGCGGATGGGTCGAATTGTTCACGCGGCATCGGGCCCGTCACCGGTTGACCGCTGAGCGGCGGCTTCACATCCGGCGGTGGGACGATCTTCAGTTCGTCAGGGCCAAAACTGGGCAAATGCGTTTCCGGCCAGCGGACATCCGGTATTTTGGTTGTTGGCGTTGGCTTGGAAGTCTTTGTGGAAAGCTGGGCGCCTTGCGGCGACGTCATCGGAGGTAGTTCAACCAACTTAGGTGGCAGGGCCGACGTGTCACCCGGAAGCAATGGCGTGACGAGACTTGGCGGTGTTGGATGCGAACGACAGCCGAGCGCGAGGATCAGGCCCCCGAGCGTGAGCAGTCGAACAGACCACATCCGGATCATGGCAAAATCCCTCTTCCGTCTTGATCGGTTGGGGGATGGGGGAAACTTGAACGGAAGTAGCGATAATGCGGGCGAATTGGAAGGTCGATCAGTTCGCGAACGCGGCCCACAGCTTGAGGTGATCTTCCACCGACAACGACTCGGCACGCGCTGACCCGTCGACGGCAATTGCCGCGAGACGAGCATCGACATCTGCCTTCTCGCGTCGCCCGCCGGGCCAGCCGCTTAAAGCGCCACGCAAGTTCTTTCGCCGTTGCGTGTACAGGTCACGCAAAAAGGCCCGCCACTTGACCCGGTCGGAGACGCGCTTCGCCTTCTCGGCGTTCGGCTTGATCATCACGATCGCCGAGTCGACGGCAGGCTGCGGCCAAAAGTTAGTCGGGGCGATCTGCCGCACGATCGACGTGTCAGCGACCGATTGCAACAACACGGCCAGGGCCCCGAAGTCCTTCGTGCCCGGCACAGCTACCATGCGCTCGGCCAGTTCCGACTGGATCATGACCACCATGCGTTCAATCGGCTGACCCGAAATGATCAGGTTGGCGATCAACGGTGTGGCGATGGAATATGGGAGATTGGCGACGAGCTTGCGTCGAGTGAGGCTGCGCTCCGCAGCGAGTGCATTCCAGCCAGCGATCACTTCGGGATTGAGCACATTCTTGCCCGCCAATGCGTCGCCTTTACATTGTCGAACGTTGGACCACGCAGCCAGAAGTTGGCGGGCCATTTCGAAGAATTCGGGATCGAGTTCGACCGTGAACACGCCACCCGCGACGTCAGCCATGCGCGTTGTGAGGCTGCCGGTGCCCGTGCCGACTTCGAGGACGCAGTCTTCCTTGGTCAACTCGGCAGTCCGCACGACCAGATCGATGAGATTGAGATCGATGAGGAAGTTCTGTCCCATCTTGTTCTTGGGGATCAGCCCGCGCGATTGGAGAAGGCCCTTGATGTACGAAAGGGTTTGACGCGGAGACGGATTCGGTTGATCGGCCACTTACTTTCCTAACAGCTTGGCGACGTGCTTCGCGAGCATGTCCGCTTCGAGGTTTACCGCGTCGCCGACGCCTTTGAACCCAAGCGTCGTCATTGCCTGCGTGTGCGGAATCAGCATGATGCTGAAGCGTTCGGCTTCCACATTCACGAGCGTCAAGCTCACGCCGTCGACGGCAATGCTGCCTTTCGGGACCAAAAGCCCCGTCAATTCGGGAGGGCAGCGGAACCAGACGTCTTCCCAATCGCCATTGCGAATCCGGACGTCGATGATGCCGACGGCGTCGACGTGGCCCTGCACGAAATGGCCGCCTAGCCGATCGCCCACTTTCAGTGAGCGTTCGAGATTCACCTGGTCGCCGGCTTTGAGCATGCCCAGGTTCGTCTTGAGCAGCGTCTCGGGACCGACTTCGAACGTCAACTCGTCAGCGCGGATCTCGACGACGGTCAGGCAAGCACCATTGACGGCGACGCTCTCACCGAGCACCAGTTGCGGGCTCATTGCATCGGCGATAGTCAAGCGCCGGCCAGCGCCGGTTTCTTCGGTGCCAGTGACGGTTCCAAGCGATTCGACAAGTCCAGTGAACATTGCAGATGATCAAAGGCGAGCGGAGCGGCGTAAGCCGCCCGATGATGTCAAAATCGGGCCGCTTACGCCGCTCCGCTCGCCAAATCAAAAATCACGTTCCGTGTTCCCAACCGCTCAGGTAGGCCGACTGGTCCTTGGTCAGCGTGTCGATGGTGACGCCCATCGACGCCAGCTTCTCGCGCGACACGTAGTGCTCGACTTCGATCGGCACCTCATGCACTTTCGCGGAAAGCTTGCCCTTGTTTTTCACGCAGAATTCGGTGGCGAGCGCCTGCGTGGCGAAGCTCATGTCCATGACGCTCGGCGGATGTCCCTCGGCTGCGGCGAGGTTGACCAGCCGGCCGGAGCCGATCACGTAAATGCGCTTGCCATTGTGGAGTCGGTACTCGTCGACTTCGCGGCGGACGTCGCCAATCTTCTGTTTGGTCAGCTTGTCCAGAGCCGGCAGGTCCAATTCGACATCGAAGTGGCCGCTGTTGCAAACCATCGCGCCGTCTTTCATCGCATCAAAGTGCTCGCTGCGAATGATGTGCTTGTTGCCGGTCACCGTGATGAAGATGTCGCCGATCTTGGCGGCATCGGCCATCGGCATCACGGAGAAGCCGTCCATCGCAGCTTCGAGAGCCTTGATCGGATCAATTTCGGTCACGATGACGTTGGCACCGAGTCCTCGGGCCCGCAGCGATACGCCTTTGCCACACCAGCCGTAGCCGCTGACCACGATCTTGCGGCCGGCGATCAGCGTGTTGGTGGCGCGAATGATGCCGTCGATCGTCGACTGGCCGGTCCCGTAGCGGTTGTCGAACATGTGCTTGGTAGCCGCATCGTTGACGGCAATGACCGGGAATTTGAGGACTCCGTCCTTCTCCATCGCCCGGAGGCGAATGACACCCGTCGTCGTCTCTTCCATGCTGCCGATGACCGAGTCGAACCGCGTCTTGCGCTGCTCGGCCGTCATCTTCTTCGCCCAGTCGATGACCGGCTGCTGGCTCTTGCCCAATTGATCCAGACGATCGAGCGCAATGAACAACATGGCCGAAACAAGGTCGGCCCCATCGTCCATGGTGACGTGCGGGTTGAACTCGAGGGCGGCCGTCACGTGCTTGTAGTAGGTGATCGGGTCTTCGCCGTGGATCGCTTGGACGGCGGTTCCGTAGTCGGCGACGAGGCTCGCGGCCACATCGTCCTGCGTGGACAACGGATTGGAAGCGATCAGCATCACCTCGGCGCCGCCGGCCTGAAGGGTGCGGGTCAGGTTGGCCGTCTCGGCGGTCACGTGCAGACAGCAGGCCATCCGGAGGCCCTTGAGGGGCTTCTCACGATTGAATCGGTCGCGGACACGGGCCAGGACGGGCATATCCTGGTCGGCCCACAAAAGGCGCTTCTTGCCGAGCGGAGCGAGTTCGGGCTTGGCAATGTCGGAGGCAGCCATCAGACGGACACCTGGGGTCTAGGGAAACGGAAACGCCCGCCGGCATTTGAAAGCACAGCGGGCAAAGGTCGAATAAGCGTTATACGGAAGTGTTCGTCTGAATCTAGTTCGATCGGCCGTTGTGGACTCCAGTGATGGGTCTTACAATTTCACCCGGCGGCCTATCCTTCGCCGATTTTACCGCGGAACTCTCATGCCGTCCCCTGTGATCCGCTGCCGCCAGTGTGGCTACCAGTTCGCACTCGATTCACATGACCTCGACGAGGGCCGGGCACCGTGCCGGCAATGCGGCGCGACGGTGCCCATTCGCGGCGTTCGACCGGGTTCGCGTTCAAGCAAACCCAGCGGCGGCAGCTATCTTTACGTCTGGGTCATCGCCGGCATCGTCCTCGCGGGACTTCTCGCGATCGGGTGCTGCGGTGGCTTGATCTTTTTCGCATTCAAATCTATGCAGCCAACCGAGTTTCCGGATCAGACGCAGGATTACGCCGACGCCCGCAAGACGTTCAAGACCAAGCTCGTGAAGTCAGGACCAGCGCCACAGAACAATTGGGTTGCGGAAGCGCCGCCTCCCGGCGTCACCGAAGTCACCTATACATCCGGCGGGCTCAAGCTCAAAGCGTGGATCAACAAGCCGAAACCCGGTGAAGCGCCGATGCCCGCCGTGCTTTATCTGCACAGCGGGTACGCCTTCGAGACATCGCATTGGGACCAATGCCAGCCGTTCCGCGATGCCGGGTTCGTCACCATGACGCCGTTGTTGCGCGGTGAGAATGGCCAACCAGGCGCGTTTTCGTTCTTCTACGACGAAGTCGACGATGCGGTCGCTGCGGCCGAAATGCTGGCGGCCACGCCCGGCGTTGATCCCAAACACGTGTTTGTCGCGGGTCACGGCACCGGCGGTACGCTGGCACTGCTCTGCGCCATGACATCGAAGCGGTTCAAAGGTTGCGCTTCGTTTTCGGGTTCGCCCGATCAAGTCACGTTTCTGCGCGGACAAAAGCACGTCGTGACCTTCGATCAAAACGATCCGAATGAATTCGCAATGCGGTCGCCCCTGGCGTATCCGAAGAGTTTCAAGTGTCCGGTCCGACTGTACATTGGGGACACGGACTTGCCCATTGCGATGAGCAGCCAAAAGCTTGCGGAAAAGGCGGGCGCTGTTGGCCTCAACGTGCAAGCGAGCGAGGTTGAAGGCGACCTTGAATCCGATGTCGGTCCAGCGATGGCGGAAGCGATCATTTTCTTCAAGAATCTCCCGTAGTTGCCCTGCTCCGCAACACTGCCTTGGAAAACTGCGTTGCTAATTAGGCCACCATCGCAGGGCGCTGTCTTCCAAAATATCCAAGTCTGTCCACGTTTTGAGCCCTGGGAGTTGGCGATCTTCCTTTTTGAAAAAGTGCGTTTTCCGCGGGTTTTTGGGTAAGGTCGCCAAGATCGCCACGCTTTTGCCACACCCCCCCCCCCGCGATTTCATTGCATTGCAGGCCACGGTCCCCGAACTAGTGCGACCATTTGCGGGTCGCCTTGACACGTTCTGCCGATCTTGCCTAAAGTACGCGGCCCGAGTCTCCGCCGCACGACGCGACGGGGGCCCGTTGGCGACCGTACGCAGGATGCCTTCCGATGGCCACGGACCCGGCCCCGATTGCGTCGCCACCCCGGCGGCTGTGGCAGATTCCGACTTTCCTCGTTGGCGTGGCCGCGCTGGTGGCGATGTGGCACGCGGGGCATCGTTTTCGTCCGTCAACATCCGAACGATTCAATCGAGCCAGCGTGGCTCTCCGGTCATCCTTGGAACGCTGGCCTCCCGACGTCGATCAAGTACAAGCCGCCCTGCGCAAATTGCCGGAAGGCGAACCGCCGGCGGATAAGGCAACGCTGGTTCACTATCTGGTCGGCAGTGCCTACGTGGCGCTCGCCGAGGCCGCCAGTTCGCCCACCGCGGCCGCGGAGTCATGGGAACTGGCACGGACCCATCTCGAGGCTGTGTCAACCAAGGATCTGTTGCTCCCCGATCAGAAGAAAGCGCGCTATCGACTCGCGCGCGCCTGGTACAACACTCCCGGCTTCGACCGGCAGAAAACCGTCGAGGCTTTGAGTCAAAGTTTGTTGGGCGGCGACGATCCCTCCGAAGGCTACCGCATGCTCGCTCAGATCTTTCGCGACCCGCCCACCGCGAACGAAGCCAAGGAACGGGACAGCCTGAAGAATTTCCTGAAGCACGTGTCGACACGGGCCGACGCACGGGCGTTGAACGAAGCGCGCGTGCGCCTCGCGACGCTGCACGCGCGGCTCGGCGAAGGCGAGGAAGCGCGACGGGTTCTTGAACGCGTCGGCGCAGAAGCCCCTCCGGAGATTTTTGCGGCCGCCTTGTTGCAACGAGCGGTTTACTGCCAGTTGGAAAAAGATTGGTCGGCCGCCGCGAAGTTCTGGGAACAAGTTCGGGACATGAAAGGGGCGACGGACGAACAACGCGCGGAGTGCCGCGTTCATTTGGCCGAAGCCTACATGAAGCTTGGCCGGCCCGGCGATGCGGAGGCCGTCGTCGAGAATGGCAAGATCGATGGCGCCGAGGGGCCGGCAATTCTGTTCCAGCGAGCGAGGCTGCGATTGAATGACCCGGCTGCTCCCAAGGACGCGGCAGTTCGCGATCTGGAAGCTGCCTTCGCTAGTTCGGACGTCGAGGCGATTCGAAAGGTAGTCCCCGTTGCCGAGGCGCGCAAGGTCTGCGACGAGGCGTATCAGAAGGCATTGAAGGCAGGCGATCACAGCTTGGCGGTACGCGCGGCGACCGTTTATGCGAAGGTGGCCGATGCTGGGGCCGAACACCGACTCCTCGCTGATGCGCACGCCGCCTGGGCTTCCACCATCAGGGGCGACGAAGCCCGCGAGCACTTCCGATTGGCCGCGGCATCGTGTGAAGCGAGCGGCAAAGTCGACGCGACGGCGACAGGCAAGGGCGACTGGTTACGCAAGGCCGCGGGCTTCTATCTGAAGGCCGGCGACCGCGCAAAGGCACTCGCGATGCTCGGCGATCTGACGACGCGGCTGCCAGACTATCCGGAGGATCGCGCTGGCCACGCCTGGACCGAGATGGGCGACATCTACCTGACGGCCGGGGACAAGGAGCAAGCTCGACTCGCCTTCCAGAACGCGGCCAGTCGTCCTGGCCCGCTGCAGGACCGAGCGCGCGTGCGCTTTGCGGCTCTGACGCCAGAGGCGGGAACGGCTTCAGCCATCCTCGAGCCGGTAGTAAGTCGCCCGCCGGAAGGCCGTGATGCGGCTGCTTATGAAGAGGCCGTGTTCTTGCTCGGTGAAATCAACCTGCTGCAATCCGACTGGCTCAAGGCCGGCGATCGACTGCAAGCGGCGCTGACGACATTTCCCGATTCACCACGTGCGGCACGCGCCCATCATCAGCTTGGCCAGGTCCTCCGTCACACCGCATACGATGCCGCTCGGCAAATCAAGGCGGATCGCATCGCGATTCAGGACATCAAGAAAGTGCAACAAGAACGCCGGCAACCGGCATTCAAAGTGGACGAACTGTTGCGTCTCGAGAATTCGATCGAGCGTTCGCAAAAGACGTACGACAAGCAGATGCGTGCGGCCTACGACGAGTTCCGCAAGGCCGAGGAACTGTTTCCAACGACGGCGGATGCCGACCCCGATGCGGTTCGACGGGCCGGGTTCTGGGCGGCCGACTGCGCCTACTGGCTTGGCGAATTCACCGACGGCGCCGCTCGTTGCGAGAAACTGCGGACGCGCTATCGCGATCACGTCGAGGAATTGGAGGCCGGCCGCGACCTGTATCGCATCTGCATTTTCGCGGCTGAGGCGGCTCGTGAAGCCAAGGAGACGGCGTCGATCGCGAACTGGACCAAGCGCGCTGCCGAAGCACGCGAGCAGGTGAAGCAGGCCATTGCTCGTGTTCCCGCGGCCGAGTTCGACGAACGAACCGATGTGCGCAAGCGCACTTACTGGGACGGCTGGCTCGCCGAGACCGGGCCACGCTAACCAGCTCCTTATTCGTTGCAATTCGTTGCACTGACCTGCAGAATTCCTCTGCCGGCGCGCCCCACCCCTGTGCCAGACGAATTCTACTTTTCCAGAATCAACACTTTTTTCCAGACAAATCGCACTAAATACACGAAACGAACTGCTATTTATTGGCCGAGCAAACAACGGCAAATAGATCGAATTCGCCGCGAAATGTAGAATGGTCCCGTTTCCCCTGTCTGACTGGAGTAATCACCGTGATCGCACGTCGCTTACTTCAATTGGCGCCGCTCCTCATTCTGATCCTCGGCGCAGTACAGGCTCGCTGCGGCGAGATTCACGAACTGATCGAGAAAGGTGATCTCGACAAAGTGAAGGCCCTGCTCACCAAAACTCCCGACTTGAAGCAAGCACGCGACAAGATGGAACTCACGCCGCTCCATACGGCGGTGCAAGCCAACAAATTGGAAATTGTGAAGTATCTGCTCGGACTTGATGTGGAGGTGAACGCGGAGGCCTACAACCGATTCACCCCTCTTCATTTCGCCGAAAACCCGAAGATCATCAAACTCCTCTTGCCCACGGCGCGAACCTCGAAGCCGAGTCCGCGGGTGGCACGCCTCTCAAAGAACGGTGGCAAATAGGTCGCGTCAGTCCGCCTGGCCGGGCAGAATGCGAGTATGGATCAGGAACATCAAGATTATTCCGATTTCGATCCGCCGCCGCAGTGGTCAAGCGACGACCGCGCTTTGGTCATTCTCGGGATCATTCTCGTCGTCGTGGTCGGCGGGCCGCTAGCTTGTTTCTTCCTCTTGGCCTGGGCAGGCGCCGCGTGCTGATGAGGGAGTATTGGGAGCGCGGCTTGCCCGCGACCACTCTACTGGTCAGAATGCGGGGACAGGTTTCCGTTGCAACCATCTGGCCCGGCGAGGAGTGATGACTCATGTCTCTAATTCGTAGCGCGAGCCTCGTTCTGTGCGTCATCCTCAATGTGGTCATGTCCGATCAGCATATAGTCGCGGCGCCGGTCACGCCCGCGAAGCCGAATGAGACCGTACGGCAATTGCAAAAAGACCGAGTTCAGGCGTTGAAGGAGGCCCTGGTCGGGCAGTCCGAGCGGGTCAAAGTC
>DATANR010000315.1:0-2572 GCA_036266155.1 Gemmataceae bacterium
GGTCTTACATTCCGCCGAACTACGTTTATTACTTGTGCCTTGGGACGTCGATGCTCATCGGCCGTGCGCTGTTGACTCGTTCACAAGCAGCCTGGCGCATCGTCGCTGGCGGACTGGTAAGCTACTCGTTCTTCTTCCTCAGCACCAACTTCACCTCCTGGCTGGAGCCGGCACGCGAATACTATCGCCCGTACTCATTCGGAACATTGATGTTGTGTTACCGCGAAGGGCTGGAGTTTTTGCGGTACATGCCGGGTCACCTTTTCGGCCTGGGTGACGTGCTGCCCGGCCTGATCTTGTTCGGCGCTCACGGTTACCTTGCCAAGCAATACTTCCCCGCCGAGCGTGTTGTCGCGGAGACTGCCCAATGAAGTTCGCTGCCAGCATCGAGTATTTGCAGGACACGGCCATCGTCGAAGCGAACCGCCCGGCCCATCGGGCGTACCTGACGAGTTTGCTCGAACAAGGCAAGCTGTTCGCATCAGGCCCCTATGCGGACGGCAGCGGCGCCTTGATCGTTTACGAAACCGACACGGCCGAGGAAGCCGACGCGTTGATGAAGGCCGACCCGTTTCACGCGGCCGGCGTGTTCGTGAAGTGGACCGTGCGACCCTGGAAGGTAATCTTTCAGAAGGCGTAGGCGCCGATGCGTTCCATCTCCCTTTGGCTGTTGCTTGCCACATTTGCCGTTGCTCGTGAACCCATCCCGGACAAGCTCGTCGTCCTCACCTTTGACGATGCCAGCAAGTCGCACTATACGGTCGCGCGACCGCTCCTCCAGAAGTACAAGTTCGGCGCGACGTTCTTCATTACCGAGGGTTGGGACTTCGCAACCAACAAGAAGGACTACCTATCCTGGGACGAGATCAAGCAACTCCATGCCGACGGCTTCGAGATCGGCAACCACACGCGCGATCACCTCGGGTTGGGCGTCAAGACAGTGCGCGACTATCCCGCCCAGTTGCGTGCGATCAACGCCCGCTGCAAAGAGCGCGGCATCCCGGAGCCCGTGAGCTTTGCCTATCCCGGCAACGCGATTGCCAAGGAAGGGCTGCCGGTGCTGAAAGAACTCGGCATCAAGTGGGCCCGACGCGGCGGCAGCCCGGAATATCCGTACAAGGAAGGCCGCGGGATTGCCTATGAGCCCGGCCTCGATCATCCGCTCCTGATCCCCACCGCCGGCGACGCCCGGCCGACGTGGTCGCTCGATGACCTGAAGCGTGCCGTCGCACTGGCTCATCACGGCAACATCGCGGTCCTCCAATTCCACGGCGTGCCGGACACCGCGCACGACTGGGTGACGACGAGCAAAGAGCAATTTGAAGCGTACCTCAAGTACCTCGCCGACGAAAAATTCACGGTCATCGCGATGCGTGACCTTGCGAAATACGTCGATCCGGACGTGACACCGAGCGATCCATGGAAGCTAATCGACGAGCGCAAGAAGCGGATCGAGGACGGCAGCGACCGTCCGATTACGCAAACGATTCGCGTGTCGAAGGACGGCACCGGTTTCGTTCGTTCGCCGTCCAATGTGAAGTTCATCCCCTGGGGCTTCAATTACGATCACGACGTGAAGGGCCGACTGATCGAGGATTACTGGGTCGACGAATGGGACATGGTGAAGGCCCACTTCGGCCAGATGAAGGAGCTCGGCGCCAACGTTGTTCGCATTCACCTGCAGTTCGGCAAGTTTATGGATGCGCCCGACAAGCCGAACGCGAAAGCTCTCGATAAGCTCGGCGAATTGCTCAAGCTCGCGGAGACGACGGGCTTCTACCTAGATCTGACCGGGCTCGCCTGCTACCACAAGGCCGACGTGCCGGCCTGGTATGACAAGCTGAATGAGAAGAATCGCTGGGCCGCACAAGCCCGGTTCTGGGAGGCCATCGCCGATCGCTGCAAGGATAGCCCGGCCGTCTTTTGCTACGACCTGATGAACGAGCCGGTCGTGCCCGGTGGCAAGCGCAAGGACGGCGAGTGGCTCGGCCCGCCGTTTGGCGACAAGCACTTTGTCCAGGTGATTTCACTCGATCAAGCGGAACGCAAACGGCCCGATGTCGCGAGGGCTTGGATCAGGGAACTCGTCTCCGCGATCCGCAAGCATGACAAAACGCATCTGGTCACGGTTGGCCTTGTCGATTGGAGCCTCGACAAGCCCGGCCTGACATCGGGGTTCGTACCCAAGGAGATCGTTGGCGAACTCGACTTCCTGTGCGTCCACCTTTACCCGAAGACCGGAAAGGTGGACGAGGCGATCGCCACGCTCAAGGGCTTCACGGTCGGCAAACCCGTGGTGATCGAGGAAACGTTTCCACTCGGCTGCACGCGCGCGGACTTTGAGAAGTTCCTAGAGCGTGCCGATGGCACCGGCGTCATCGGCTTCTACTGGGGCGTGCCACCCGCCGAGTTGCGCAAATCGAAAACGATCGGCGACGCGATCGTGCTGTCGTGGCTCGAAGTGTTCCAGAAGCGCGGCAAGGCGATCGGCGTCAATCCCAGAGAATGATCGAGGCGAGCGGAGCGGCGTAAGCCGCCCGATAAAGTCATCATCGGGCGGCTTACGCCGCTC
>DATANR010000316.1:0-3685 GCA_036266155.1 Gemmataceae bacterium
CCATGCCGGAGTCGAAGCGGCGATGGCGGCCGCGCGACTCGGGGCCAAGACGGCGCTGCTGACCATTAACGCGGACACCGTCGCGCAAATGAGCTGCAATCCGGCGATCGGCGGCGTCGCGAAGGGGCAGATTGTCCGCGAAATCGATGCGCTCGGCGGCGTCATGGGCAAATGCACCGACGTCTCGGGCATTCAATTCCGCATGTTGAACGCGTCCAAGGGCCCGGCGATGCACTCGCCGCGGGCGCAGGCGGACAAGAAGCTCTACCAGTTCACGATGAAGCGCTGGGTTGAAGAGCAACCCAATTTGACCTTGCGGCAGGAAATGGTCGAGGCGCTAATTCTGGAGGACTTCGCTGATTCGACGAGCCCGGCGACCCGACGCGTGCTGGGAGTTCTGGCGAATGGCGGAACTCAGTATCGTGCCAAGGCTGTCATCGTAACCACCGGAACGTTTCTCAAAGCGGTGATGCACACCGGCGAGGCGAAGAGCAAGGGTGGGCGGGCGGGCGACGCGGTGGCCGAGTCACTCAGCGATTCGCTGACCGCGTGCGGTTTTCAACTCGCTCGCTTCAAAACGGGTACGCCATGCCGGCTAAATGGCCGCACCATCGACTTTGCCAAGACCGAGGTTCAGCCCGGCGATGCGGTTCCGCGGCCATTTTCGTTTGCAAACGACAAAATCGAAGTGCCGCAAGTCGATTGCCACATCACCTACACGAACGAGGCGGTTCACGACATCATCCGGAGGAACCTGGATCGGGCGCCGATGTACTCTGGCCAAATCCATTCGCGTGGTCCGCGCTATTGTCCGTCGATTGAAGACAAGGTCGTGCGCTTCGCCGACAAGGATCGGCACCAGATCTTTCTTGAACCCGAAGGGCTGAACACACGCGAGTATTATTGCAACGGCATCTCCACGAGCCTGCCGAAGGACGTGCAGCACGCGATGCTCAAGCTGATTCCTGGGCTGGAGAACGCCGAGGTTATGCGGTGGGGCTATGCGGTGGAATACGACTACGCTCCGCCCGACCAGCTGAGGCCGTCGATGGAGACGAAGCCGGTCGAGGGGCTCTTTTTTGCGGGGCAGATCAACGGCACGACCGGTTATGAGGAGGCGGCCGCTCAAGGGTTGATGGCGGGAATCAACGCGGCATTGAAGGTGGCTGGCCGGACGCCGCTCGTCATCGATCGGTCGCAAGCGTACATCGGCGTGCTGATTGACGACCTGGTCACCAAGGGTGTCGATGAGCCCTACCGGATGTTCACCTCGCGGGCCGAATACCGGCTGCTGCTGCGGCATGATAATGCGGATCGGCGGCTGACGGCGCTGGGCCGGCAAGTCGGCTCAGTGAGCGACGCCGACTGGCAGCGCTATCAGCGTAAGGAGCAGGGCATTGTGGAGTTGTTCGCCTATCTTCGCCAAACCAAGCACGAAGGCGAAACGCTCGAACGCTGGCTGCGGCGTACGGAAATTAGCTGGGAAAAGCTGTGTCAAATGATGGGACAAATAGGTCCCGTGGGACCTATTCGTCCCATTTCAGTTGAGGTGGTCGAACAGGTTGTCCTCGAATGCAAATACGCTGGCTATATCGGCCGGCAGGCCGAGCAGGTCGATCGCTTCCAGAAGATGGAAAACCGCCCAATCCCCGCGTCCCTGGATTACAACGCCATCGCACAATTGCGCTTTGAGGCACGTGAGAAGCTTTCGCGGATTCGGCCCGCCAACATCGGTCAGGCGGGTCGCGTGAGCGGCATCACCCCGGCGGATCTGGCAGTGCTGTTGCTTTACCTGAGATGATCGGTTATGGCCCGCCCCCGTTGACGGCATGAGCCGCGTGGGTTGGGCCGGCCGACGACCTGACCGATTGGGTAGGCGGGGCGGGTTTACAAAAATGGCCCTGTCTGGGTAAAATGGGAAAGTCTGGTTAACAGCGACCTGTATCTGGTCGATACAGGTTGTAATGCGGTAAGGAAACCGGTGGGTTCCCGGGCCCGGCGACGGGCGGATGGAGAATGCGGGCAAACCAAGATCCGCAGGCTGCGGAAGATGCTCAGGCTGAGCTGATGAATGGGACTGCGAAGGGCGGACGAGCCGGTGAAGGCAGATGGTTGCCGTTGACCGGGTGAAGGCCGCAGTTACAATCCCCGTCGTTGGTAAGGTCGGCAATCCTCTCCAGCTTGCGCCACACCTTGGCTTCTTGTCCGGATTTCCCAGACCGCCTTGCTTCGCCGACAGTCACAATGGGGTATGGTTTCCCCAGACGCTCCGCGTCAACCGTGTGACCCGGCCCGCAAGGGAGTTGAGTCCGTCAAGGAAGATGGCGGTTGATCGCTCGGCCGGCGGACGGCCGCGAAGCCGCACTCGGGCGACCTGGCCCCGCGCCAGTAAAGGGGTGGATGAACGCATGAAGACCGTGTTCACGACCGGCGAAGCCGCGAAGATTTGCAAGGTCTCCCAACAGACCATCATTCGCTGCTTCGACAATGGCCAGTTGAAGGGGTTCCGCGTGCCGGGCAGCCGGTTCCGCCGTATCCCTCGCGAGGCCCTCTACAAGTTCATGAAGGACAACGGCATCCCAACCGATGCCCTGGAGAGCGGGAAGCGCAAGGTCCTGCTCGTCGATGACGATGTCGAATTGGTGGAGCTGATCCTCAAGTTCCTCGACGAAGACGGCCGCTTCGAAACCCGCGTTGCTCAGAACGGGTTCGATGCGGGCATGATGGTCAAGGAGTATCACCCGGACCTCATCGTCCTGGACGTGATGCTGCCGGACATCAACGGCAAGGAAGTGTGCAACCGGGTCCGGGCCGACAACACCCTGGAAGACGTGCGCATCCTGTGCATGTCCGGCATGGTGGAAGAGGACAAGATCCAGGAACTCAAATTGGCGGGCGCGGACGACTTCATTCACAAGCCGTTCGAAGTCGATGCCCTCATCGAGCGGATGTGTGCCCAGCTCGATTTGGAGCCGGCCGCTGCTGCATAAAGCAGTCGTTGAAACTTGGCGATGGGACTTATGAGACCGAGAGGGCTCATAGGTCCCATTAGTCCAATTCGTCCCATGTACCGGAGCAGTGTAACCGTGGCCGCGACCGGACCGGGCGAACGTGCCGTTCTGCTGCCCGGGCTGTTGCCGGATGCCGCGTCCTTTGCCATTCTTGCTCAAGACAATTCAGTTTCCTGGCCCGCGATTCACGCCGATCCGGGCTTGTTGCTTTTTCTGCTGACTCGCCATCTGACGTTGCAGGCGGATGTCCCGCCGCGTCTCGACGACGACGATCGTCGTGCCGCCGCTGAATTGCGGACCCGGAACGATGTGCCATGGGTCAACTGGAATGAACCCGCGCTGCGGCCCGCCGTTCGAACCGCACATGCGGCCGCCCATTTCGCACAGCTCTTGGCCGAACAAAGCGAAGCGGTCGATCCCGGTCATGCCTGGGCCGGTGGCTGGCTTGCGTACATGGGCTGGCTCGCAATCGGCGCCGTCGCGCCGCAAGCGATCGTTGCGTGTGGTTCCGATTTAGAATTCAGTCGCGATCCCTTCGCCACGCAATTGCGGCACTGGGGCATGCGACGTGCGGAAATCGCCTGGCGACTGGCCAACCACTGGCCGTTGCCACGCTGGGCGGCCGTCGTCCTCGGACGCATTGACGCCGATCCCACCAAGGCTGGTGAATTCGG
>DATANR010000317.1:0-28524 GCA_036266155.1 Gemmataceae bacterium
GCTCGACCGCCGGCTATTTTCTGCGATCCCTCCGGGATCGACAAAGCTCAGCCGTGTCGCGTTCGGCGAGAAGTGTTATATTTTGGCAGGAATCAGCGGTGCCACGAGCAATCGCGGTTTGATCCGTTCGCGTTCCATGTGGTCCGTAAACTATCCGCATGGAACGCACCGACACTGGCGTCCTGATTGCCTTTGAAGGCATCGACGGGGCCGGCAAGACTACTCAAGTAGACATGCTGACCGATTTCCTTGCACGCGCTGGCGTTTCGGTCGTGCGGTCTAAAGAGCCAACCGACGGCCCGTGGGGAAAGAAGATTCGGGCGTCAGCCACCCATGGCCGCATGTCTCTCGCTGATGAGTTGCACGCGTTCACCGAGGATCGGAAAGAACACGTCCGCGAACTCATCATGCCGGCACTGCGAGCCGGGCGGACCGTCATCCTTGACCGCTACTTCTATTCGACCATTGCTTACCAGGGGACACGCGGGGCCGACGTGGTCGCGGTCGCTCGCCAAATGCAAGAGATCGCCCCGACGCCCGACGTGATGTTTCTAATCGATGTTCCCCCTGCCATTGGGGTTGACCGCATCAAAGAGGGTCGCGGCGAAACGCCGAACGCATTTGAGCAAATTGACGGGCTGAAGAAAGCAAGAGAGATATTTCGCGGCCTGGCAGCGGGCCATCCCGAAGTGCAACTGATCGATGGCACTGAACCCATCGCCGCCGTTCACCGCCGGGTTGTGGAGGAACTTCTTGACGGTGCGTTGAAGAAGAAGCATGGCGCGAAAGCCTACGGATGCGATGAGCCGGAATTGTGTTCTGACCGAGCGTCCGACACCTGCCTGTGGGTAAAAATGCGAAAGCTGGCAAGGCTGCTTTCTTAACTTCTTCCCGTCTAGTGCATCATTGCACGTCTTTTGTAGCCTTCTCGCTCCGCGAGAAGAAAGCAAAGTTGCCCTTCCGCACCGGTCAATGCCTCACAGCGTGCCTGCCCTGCACTCTTCTCGCGGAGCGAGAAGGCTACAAAAGACGTGCGATGGACCACTAGTAGCCATAGATCCGCATCGTGAAACGAATCGATCGCTGTCCACGTGAACGCAGCACGCGCGGCACCATTTCGAGGGTTCTATTGCGCTAGTATTTTGCATTGCGCATTTTCGACCCATCTCCTCTGCTGCGAATGAAATGTGTCCAAAAAAATGAGCAGAGATTGCCAACCATAGGGAGGGGGTGGCAATCTTAGTTGGCAATCTCTCCTTTTAGTCGCTACGAAACTTGGCAATTTCATTGCAAAGCGCCTTTTGATTGGATCCGTGAAACGAAATGGGGACAGACCAAAAGGCCTGTCCCCACGCGATTCGTCAGACAACTATTCGATTACTGGGCCGGCCCGACGCCGATCACCTTGACGCGTTGTTTGCCGACTTCGAGGGCCACGGGCGTCGGCGACTCGTAGCGGCCGATATTACCGGCCCGGTCGGTGGCTTCGACGCGCAAGTAGACCGGTCCGGCGAGGCCCGCGGGGACGGCCCACTTGTATTCGCCCGTGTTCTTGTAGCCGGTCACGATCACTTCCCACGGCCCAGCGGGCTTGGGCGCGTAGTACAGGCTGATCGAGTTACTCAGCAGATTCTCGTCGGCGGCCGTCCAACCGATGGTCATGACGCCTTCGTCGCCGAGAGCTGGCGTCATCAGGTTGACGATTGGCTTGGTCGTGTCGACTTCGACCACGCAGTCCGGGTCTTCCATCGCTTCCGGCGGCTTGGTTCCGCCACCTGGCCGGATGCGGATGCTGAAGACACCGTCGCCGGGCAGCGACAGCTTGGCCGGCGGGATGCCGCCGTTGAGGTCGCGGACCTGGTTCCAGGTGCGGCCGCCGTCGGCGCTGGCCCAGAAGTCAATCTTGTTCGGATAACGCGTCGGCCCGTCGAGCTGGTAGTTCACGGTGCAAGTGCGCGTGTTGAGGATCGGGTGGTTGCCGGGCGGCTTGGTCGCCGGACCGGGCATCGCCTTCGGCGGCGACGGCAAGTCAGGCGTGCTCGGCTTCATGGCCGACGTCGTGTTCTTCGTCGGCGGCAACGGCGGCACGTCGACCGGCGGCGGCTTGATGGCGCCCGGATCACCGGGCAGGTCCGGCAACTTCAAATCGTCCGGCGTTTTGACCGGCGGGCGGACATCCGGGGTCTTCGTGCCAGGAACGTCGGGAATCTTGATGTCCAGCGCGTTCTCGGGCATCTTGTAATCGGGCAACGCCGGCACGTCCGGCAGGTCGGTGCGCGGCCCCTTCGGCAAGTCGTTGTGGCCTACGGCTCGCACGTTCTTGTCCGGCATCGGCGGAACCACCAAGTCATCGCGAGTCATCAACGCCGGATCCGGCTTGCCCTTGTCGACGGCGGGTTTCGGCATTCCCGCCGGAGCGGTCGGGTCGCCGAGATCGATCTCGCGCGTCGTCTTGTTGCCGGCGCGATCCGCGACCATCACCCGGAGCTTGCTTTCGAAAACAGCGGGATTGGGGACACGGAAGACGGTCGGCGTGTCGGCCGCGGCGACGGTGAGCGCCTGCCACGTGTTGTCCGGAGCGAGATACCAGACGTGCAACGATGCGTAATCCGGATTGGCGTCGCGGACCTGGCATTGCAAGGCGCGCTCGCCGCGCATCGGGATCGGCTGAACCGTGACGTCCGGCGGCGTCGTGTCGACGACCACCGATCGGTGCGGCGGCGCCGTGTCGACGTTGCCGGGGTTGGCGTTGCCGCGCTTGTCGATGGTGACGAACGTGAACAGGTATTCGCCGTCCATCGGCGCGCGGTAGTCGAAGGTCGTTTGATTGGAAGGCGCCGTCTGCACGCACTCCCATTTGCCGCCCGGCCCGTGGACGTAGAGCTTCAATTGGCTCACCTCGGTCCGCGATCGCTCGTCGAGCTGGATCGGCAACCGCAGGGCGGCGTTCTTCGTGTAAATGGGCGGCGGGCTCTGTGCGGCCGCCGTACCGAGGCCGAGAGCCAGCCCCGCGATCGTGGCCAGGACCCAACGCGCAACGCGTCGTCGCATATTGTGAATCACGAGCTTCCCCCGTTCCCCGTGAACGTGGCGCCGGCAACCTTCGATTGCCGGTGCCACGCAGAGCCTACCTACTTCGCGCTGACTCGTAGCTCGACTGTCTTCTGCACTTCGCGGCCGGTCGGCCGGTCGGTTGTCTTCACCGTCAGCGTGTAGTTGCCGGCCGCGACGTCCGGCACGCTGAGCCGGAAGTTGCGGTAATAGTCCTGCGGCGGCGTCGACACCTTGTCGGGCACTTCCTTCGGTTCCGCTTTCCAGACCACGGCGCCGCTCGCATCCTTCATTTCCATTCGGCTGCCGAGCGCCACCATGTACCCGCCCTGCGGGTCGGCGGTGCAACTGAAATTCGCCAGCTCCATGTACAGGTAAACGATGTCACCCGGCCGGAACTCGTGTCGTTCCGGGAACGCCTCGGTGTGGGCAAAGTTGTGGACCTCGCGACACAGACGGACGTTGCTCGCCTGCAGCGATGCCCGCGGCCGAAGCATGTTTGGCACTTTGGTCAATTGATCGAGGAGAATGTCCATCTCCTCGGGCTTCATCTGCTGGAGCTTGCCGTCGCTGAGCCGGGCCAGCACCGGTAGCAGCGACAACAGAATCTGCTGCGTGGCCGGGTCATATTGCTTCAGACACGCAACCGCTTCGTCCGGCTTGTTGTCCTGGAATGCCTTCACTGCCTGCAGCAGCGACGAACCGTTGGCGGCTGTCGGCATCACGACAGGCGCGGACTTCTCCGCAACAGTCGGCAGCGTTAGCGGATCAATACTGCTGACGTTCTCTGTGCCCGCAGGCGACGCGTTCGATTTGTGGACAGAAGAACCGATCACGCCGGCTGGCAACCGCGGCGGAGCAGGCGCATCACCCGGCGTCAGGATCGGCGTCCGGTCCGCGGGCGGCGGCGTCGGCCGTGGCGGCATTTCACCCGGCGTCGGCAGCGTCAGTCGTGGTTCGTCAGTCGCCGGCAACACGGGCTCGCTCGACGGACCTCCGGTGACGCCCTTAATGACCGGCAACGGCGATCGAATGATGCCGTCGGCATCCGGCATCGGTTCCGGTGGCGGCTTGATCGGGTCGATTCGCGGCGGCGTCAGGCGCGTTGGCTCGGCCGGAGTCTCAAAGCGCGATTGTTCAATGGTCGGCGCCGTGGTCGCCATTGGCGCCAGCGGCGGAATCGTTAATCCAGTCGGCCCCGTCGGGGTCGCGTCTAGTTTGAAGCCAGCGCAGGGCACGTCCAGCGGCCGAACCGTCGGTCCGTTGGGCGTTGGCGGCGCTGTAGATTTCTCGGCAAACGCCTGCGCTTCGTCCGCGCGCCCTTCGGCGAACTTCTCGATGGTGCGCGGTTTCGCTGCTTGCGTCGGCGTCAAGATCGGGCCGGCCAGCGGCTTGAACGCGTTGCCGGGCGGCGGCGTGATGGGCCGCATCGTGGTCGCGTCGGGCTGGAAGCTCGCACAGGCCGGCACGAGCAGGGCCGAAAACGCTGTACCGGCGATTCGAAGTCGTCGCGTCATCCCTGACACCCTCGCCCGCTCGGACGTAGAAACCTGAGGGTCGCCGAGATAACGCAACCGACGGGCGAATCAAGCGGAAGTGTCGAGCATCTTGAGGAAAATCATCGATCGTTGGGTTCGCCCGGCCTCCGCCATCGAACTCAGTTTGTCCGCTCGCAGGAGACGACGCCAACGACGAGCGAGGATACGGCGGCCAGCGAAAATTGCGATCACGCCACTCGCCGTCTTCATATTCCGTGCGCAGACCCCGCCGTTTTCCTTGGCCCCCTATTCCAATCGACCGTATCATAACGCCTCATTGCGCCCTCACGGTTGTACCCTCCCGCGCCCGTGCGCCGGGACCCGAAAGTGACCCGCATGATGTCCACCGTTCCGGACTCCCCACCGCTTGACCTGTCGCGCATTGCTCAGGACCTTCAACTCCGCAAGGTCCAGGTCGAGGCTGCCGTCCAACTTCTGGACGAGGGCAATACGCCGCCGTTCATTGCACGCTATCGCAAGGAACGGGCCGGCGGCCTCGATGAAGATCGCTTGCGCATCATTCGCGACCGCGTCGGCGACTTGCGACACCTCAACGAACGCAAGCAGACGATTTTGAGAACGATCGAGGCGCAGGGCAAGCTGACCGACGATCTGAAGAAAGCGATTCTGACCGCCGAGACGTCCAAGCGCGTCGAAGATTTGTTTCTGCCGTTCAAGCCGAAGAAACGCACGCCCGCGGCAGACGCGCGCGACAAGGGATTGGACGAGTTGGCTCTGGCCATCTGGAATCGCGACCCGGCAGTGGCCAATTTGGCCGAAGTGCTCGCTGGCATGGTCAACCCGGACAAGGGCCTGAACACGGCGGAAGAGGTACTCGCCGGCGCGAAGCTGATTCTGACGGAGATGATCGCGGAGACGGCCGACGTCCGCGCGCCGGTGCGCTTCGCCTTGTGGGAGAGCGGCCGCATCGTCTCACGCAAGGCCGAGCCCAAGCCGGAACCGCCGAAGCCACCCGAGCCGCCGCCCGCTCCGCCGCAGGCGGCACCGGTCGAGCCGCCGCCCGTCACCGAGGGCCAACCGGCCGCGACGCCGACCGCCGACCCGCCCGCAGCCGCCCCAGTAGCTCCGCCGGCTCCGAGCAAGCCGAAGAAGGAACACAAGTTCGACGAAAAGAAGAGCGAAGAGTACCGCGACTACTTCGACTTCACCGAAGGGCTGCGTGCCATTCCGCCGCACCGCATTCTCGCCGTCAACCGCGGTGAGAAGGAGCACGTGCTCCAGGCGAAGCTCGACTGGAACGTGAACCACGTCCGCTCGGCTGCCCGGTCGCACTTGCCCTTCGGCGACCATCCGCATCGCGATCTGCTCGATCCGCTCGTCGACGACGCGCTGACGAACTTCGTGCTGCCGAGCCTCGAACGCGAGATTCGCAAGGAATTGACGGAAGAAGCGCTCGGCCACGCCATCGAGATTTTTGCCCGCAACTTCCGCAGCCTGTTGCTGACGCCGCCCCTGCGCAAGCGCCGCGTGCTGGCCGTCGACCCCGGCACGCGTGCGGGCACCAAGGCCGTGGCGCTCGACGAGAACGGCACACCGCTGGAAGACGTGACCGTGCATCCGCTGCCGCCGCAGAATAAGGTCGCGGAGGCCAAGGTCGCGCTCACGGGCCTGATCCGCAAGCACGGTCTGCAAGTGATCGCCATCGGCAACGGCGCCATGTGTCGGGAGATGGAGCAAATCATCTCCGACCTCATCACCGAACTGGAAGCGCCGACCGACGGCCAGCCCGCCATCCCCGACCTGAGCTACGTGATCGCTAACGAGGCCGGCGCGGCCGACTACTCCGATAGCCCCGTGGCCCGCGAAGAGTTTCCGAACGCCGATCGCATGACACGCGGCACGATCGCAATCGGCCGGCGTCTTCAGGACCCGCTCGCCGAGTTGGTGAAGATCGACCCGCAACACGTCGGCGTCGGCCTCTACCAGCACGACGTTAAGCCGAAGCACTTGAAGGAATCGATTGACGAAGTCGTCGAGTCGTGCGTGAACGAGGTCGGCGTCGACGTCAATCACGCGGGCGCATCGCTCTTGCGCTATGTTTCCGGGCTCAATCCGGCGGCGGCGCAGGAAGTCGTCCAATATCGTGCCGCGAACGGCCCCTTCAAATCGCGGACGCAACTGCTCCAGGTGCCGAACCTCGGCGAGGCACGTTGCACGCAAGCGGCAGCGTTCTTGAAGATCCGCGAAGGCGACGATCCACTCGACGCCTCGTGGGTGCATCCCGAAAGCTATGGGCTCGCCCGGCAACTTTTGGCCGAGGCCGGCTTCATCGACGTCGACTTGCGTGATCCGGAGAAGCTCGCCCGCATCAAGGCCAAGCTCGCCGAGGTCAATCCGGCCGACGCCGCGACGCGCTTCGGCAGCGCGGAAAGCACGATCCGCGATGTGATCGCCGCCCTGTCCGACCCGTTCCACGATCCGCGCGACAGCCGCACGCCGCCGGTGCTCAAGCGCCGCATGCTTCGGCTCGAAGACCTGACGCCCGGCATGGAACTCAAAGGCACGGTCGTCAACGTCGTGCCCTTCGGCGCGTTTGTCGATATCGGGCTCAAGGACACCGGGCTCGTCCACATCAGCCGGATGGCGAACAAGTTCATCAAGAACCCGTACGAAGTGGTCGGCGTCGGCGACGTCGTCTCCGTCTGGGTTGTGGAAGTGGACAAGGACCGCAAGCGTGCGTCGTTGACGATGGTCGCTCCCGGCTCCGAGCGCAAGCCGGAACCGCGGCCGGCGTTCACGGCCCCGCCGCCGCGGCCGCCGCGCCAGGATCGGCCGCCGCAACAACCGCGGCAGGACCGTCCGCCGCAACCGCGCCACGATCGCGATCGGCCGCAACAGCCACGGCAAGACCGGCCGCAACAACCGCGGCAGGATCGCCCAGCGCCGCCGCGACCCGCTCGCCCAGCCGGTCCGCCGCCGATGCGCCCGCAACAGGACCGCACCGCCCGATTCCAGACGCGGCTAACCATCGCGCCGCCCAGCGATCCGACGCCGGGCACAGGAGGCGGGGGCGACTCGCCACGCAAACCGGGAAAACCCAAATCGCTGCCCAAACTCTCGACCGACGCCCTCGCCGGCAAGGCGCCGCTCGGATCGTTCGCGGAGTTGGAGGCGTTTTTCAAGAAGGACGAATCGGCAAAGACACCACCGTCTGAGACTCCGCCGACGCCGCCACCGCCTGCCGCGGAAACGCCTCCTCCAGCAGCGCCGGAAGCCCCGCCCGAGCCGCCGCCGGCTGCCTGATGTTGGCGGTAAGGCGAATTCTTCAGCGGTTTTTGCGCAACCCATTGCAATGAATGCGCGTTGTGCGCCCAAGCGGCCGCCGCTTGTAGGTCAGGTTTCCAACCTGACCAGCAAACGGGTCAGGTTGGAAACCTGACCTACAGGGAGACGCTATGCTGCCCGATCGCCTGAAGCTGGATCTACATTTCGATCCAACATTGCTCCAGGCCGATCTCCAACGCCTCGAAACGGGCCCCTGGACCAGGCACTACGTCCCACAGAATTTCGACGGCGACTGGAGCATCATTGGCCTGCGGGGCCCGGCGAATGCCACGCACCCGATCAAGATGATCTACGCGGACCCCGTTTGCACCGAGTTCGCGGACTATCCCGCCTTCGATGTTTGTTCATACATTCGCCAAGTGGTCAGCACATTTCAATGCTCGCTACGGGCCGTCCGGCTGATGAAGCTCTCACCGGGTTCACGAATCAAGGAGCATACCGATCTCGATCTGGA
The DNA here is from genome assembly GCA_036266155.1 of Gemmataceae bacterium. Classification (GTDB taxonomy): domain Bacteria; phylum Planctomycetota; class Planctomycetia; order Gemmatales; family Gemmataceae; genus SIAJ01. Next base: position 8,350 of record DATANR010000317.1, read on the forward strand.
CATCGATTCTGGCATGGTGCGTCTGCACATCCCCGTGGTGACCAACAGCGACGTTGATTTTCGACTGAATGGCTCACGCGTCGTTCTCGCGGAAGGCGAGTGTTGGTATTTGCGCCTCAGCGATCCGCACTCGGTCGCCAACAATGGTACTTCGGATCGCGTGCATCTCGTGATCGACGCCGACGTCAACGACTGGCTGCGCGATAAGTTGGAGCACGCCGGAACGACGATGAATGCGTAAAATGTGCTAGCCGAGGGCGGCCCGCCGGGTCGCTCGTTTTCCGATCCCGATCCCACGCCGTCACTTGACCGAACCGAATTCTACACCGCCCACCCCGCCCATCGTGCCGCCGCCCGAACAACGGTCGCCGGACGGTCCGCCGCCGCGTCGGCCGGGCGCGCTCTTTGCCGGCATCTTCATTCTCGGGGCCGTGCTCTTCGTCGGCTTCTTTGCCTTCGTCGTCTTCAACTCCGGGCCGAAGAGCATCGCCTACAACCAATTTCTCGATCTGGTGAATGAAGGGCGCATCGCCAAGCTGCAGATCATCGGCAACATCAAGGCCAGCGGCGAAGTCCGCAATCCGGACGATCCGGCCCTCAAGGATCTGGAATTGAATCGTGGCAAGTTCAGCACCGTCCTGCCGAAGTCCGAAAATCTCGACCCGTTCATCCGTGAGGTCATCAACAAGGACGCCTCCGTCAACAAGGCGGCGATCGACAAGAAGGAAGCCAAGCCCGTCGAGGTGCAGACCGAGGAAGATCAGAGTCAATGGCTCACGCCGGCCATCTACGTCGTGCTCACGATCGGCATCCTGGTCGGCTTCTTCTTGTTCATGGGCCCGAAACTGCGCGACCCGATGGGCGGCGGCTTCGCGGCCGGGTTCATTCGCAGCACGGCCCGGCGCGTCGACAAAGGCTCCACGTCGACCACGTTCAACGACGTCGCCGGCATGGATAACGCCAAGCGCGAGCTGGTCGAGATCGTCGAATTCTTGAAGAACCCCGAGAAATTCCACCGGCTCGGCGCTCAGGTGCCCAAGGGCGTGTTGCTCGTCGGCCCGCCGGGAACGGGTAAGACGCTGCTCGCCCGCGCGGTCGCCGGCGAGGCGGGCGTGCCGTTCTTTTCCATCAACGGATCGGAATTCATTCAGATGTTCGTCGGCGTCGGCGCGAGCCGCGTCCGCGACTTGTTCCATACGGCAAAGGAAGCGTCGCCGTGCCTGGTATTCATCGACGAGATCGACGCCGTCGGCCGCATGCGCGGCGCCGGCGTCGGCGGCGGATCGGACGAACGCGAACAGACGCTCAACCAGATTCTCAGCGAGATGGACGGCTTCCTTCCCAACGAGTCCGTCATCGTCGTGGCGGCGACCAATCGGCCCGACGTGCTCGATACCGCCCTCTTGCGGCCGGGCCGCTTCGATCGCCAGGTCACGGTCGATCGGCCGACGGTGCAGGGCCGATTCGACATCTTGAAGGTCCACGTGCGCAACAAGCCGCTCGCCGACGAGGTTGACCTGCACCGTGTCGCTGAGAAAGCGTTCCAGATGAGCGGGGCCGACCTGCGCAACCTCGCCAACGAGGCCGCCATCCTTGCCGCCCGCGACGGCAAGGAACGCATCGACAACACGGACTTCGACCGGGCGGCCGAGCGCATCCTGCTCGGCGCTCGCCGTGAAGGTACGCACACGCCCGACGAGCGCCGTCGCACTGCCTATCACGAAGCCGGTCACGCCCTGTGCGGCTGGCTGGAACCGAAGGCCGACCCGCTCTGGAAGGTCTCGGTGATGCCGCGTGGCCAGGGGGCCGGCGTCACGCTGTATAACCCGGACGAGAACCGCGTCGACCTGTCGCGCAGCGAGTTGATGGCCCGGCTCGTCACGGTGATGGGCGGCCGCGCCGCCGATCGCCTGATCTTCGGCGAGCTGATGTCCGGCGCCGTCTCCGACATCAAGAACGCGACGCGGATCGCCCGGCAAATGGTCACGCAATTCGGTATGAGCGACCGCCTCGGCCCCGTGGCCTACCGGGCCGGCGAGGACCACGTGTTCCTCGGCAAAGAACTCCACGAATCCCGCGACTTCAGCGACGGCACCGCCCGCGTGATCGACGAAGAAGTCCAACGCATCGTCCGCGAAGCGGAGGAACGAGCGCTAAAACTCCTGCAAGAACACCGCGACGAACTGGAACGCCTGACTGCGGCGCTCCTGGAACGCGAGGAGTTGGATCGGGATGATGTGGAGAAGCTGCTGGGGCCAAGGGCGGTGGAGGCGGCTTCTTCCTGACGTCGCTGAAAGCTTGAGTGTTGAGGGGCGTCCGCAACGCTTGTTGCTTTGCGTGGTCGCTACGTGGTCCAACCCGTCCAGCTTGCATCGGCGAAGCCAACTTAACTACTCGTCGTGTCCCCTTGGTTACTTGATGATTTGGCATTTTGGAAGCGCTCGCTGGAGTTACCTCCCAACTTATCAGGGTGAGCGAGGTGAGGTTTTTGAGCGCCGCCAGTTCCTTCAAACCCGTGTCCGTCACTTTCGCTTGGTTCAATTCGAGTGACGTGAGGTTTTTGAGCGCCGCCAATTCCTTGAACCCGGCCCTCGTCAACGACATGCGGCGAAGACTGAGCGTCTTGAGGTTTTCGGTCGCGGCTAATTCCTTCAAACCCGCGTCCGCAACTTCCGTCTCGCCAAAGTAGACCGTGGTCAGGTTCTTGAATGTGGCTAACTCCTTCAGCCCCGCATCGGTCACTTTCGTTTTGTCCAGTTCGAGCGTGGTGAGGTTCTTGAGTGTGGTCAGTTCCCTCAAACCTGCGTCCGTAACGTCTGTGCCGCCAAAGTAGACCGCAGTGAGGTTCTTGAGTGTGGCCAGTTCTTTCAAACCCGCGTCCGTCAGCTTCGTGCCGTTAAGGTTGAGCGTGGCGAGGTTCTTTAGCGAAGCCAGCTCCTTCAGCCCCGCGCCCGCCACCTCTGTGAGCGCCAGGTTGAGATCAGTGAGGCTTTTGAGTGCGGCCAGGTCCTTAAACCCGGCGTCCGTCACCTTCGTTTGGGCCAGGTCGAGCCAGGTGAGGTTTTTGAGTGTGGCGAGTTCCTTCAGCCCCGCGTCCGTAACTTTCGTCTCGTACAGTACGAGCGTCTTGAGATTTTTGAGCGTGGCCAATTCCTTAAGCCCGGCGTCGGTCACTTCCGCTTGGACCAGTGCGAGTGACGTGAGGTTCTTGAGAGGGGCCAGTTCTTTCAGCCCCGCGTCTGTAGTTGCGTCAATTTTAACCATCGTTCTTGGCACAGCAATTGCATTCCAACCGTCCCCATTGCGGACTCGCGCCTCGGGGTTGGGGCAATCATCCGCTGATGAGGTGGCTCTATAGGATTTCCAAGAATGTCTGGCGCTTCGTCCATACGCGCTTTGTCATCCGACGTTCGAGCGACAACCGGAGTCGAGGGGCTCGACGACGTGCTCGGCGGCGGGTTCACGCCGCATCGGCTCTATCTGCTCGAAGGCGTGCCGGGGTCGGGCAAGACCACGCTCGCGTTGCAGTTCTTGCTCGAGGGCGCTCGCCGCGGCGAACCAGTTCTGTACGTGACGCTCTCCGAAACCGAGCCGGAGGTGCGCGGCATCGCCGACTCGCACGGTTGGTCGCTCGACGGCGTCACGATCCGCGAATTAGTCCCGAGCGAGGACAGCCTGCGACCCGATGACCACTACACGATGTTCCACCCGTCGGAAGTGGAGTTAGGCGAGACCACGAAGTTGATCCTGGCGGACGTGGATCGTCTCAAGCCAGCGCGTGTCGTCTTCGATTCGCTCTCCGAATTGCGCCTGCTGGCAGGCAATCCGCTGCGCTATCGTCGGCAAATCCTGGCGCTCAAGCAGTTCTTCAACGGCCGAAACTGCACCGTGCTGCTCCTCGACGACATGACGAGTTCGAGCCACGACTTGCAAGTGCAGAGCATCGCCCACGGCGTGATCCGGCTGGAGCAGATCAATCCGGAATATGGGGCCGAGCGGCGTCGGTTGATGGTGCTCAAGTATCGCGGCGTCCGCTTCCGCGGCGGGTATCATGACTACATCATCAAGTGCGGCGGCATCGAAGTGTTTCCACGTCTGGTTGCCAAAGAACGTCGCAGCGCCGCCGAGATGGCGAAGTTGCCGAGCGGCATTCCGGAGATGGACACGCTGCTCGGCGGCGGGATTGAACGCGGCACCAGCACGCTGATCGTGGGCGCTGCCGGTACCGGCAAGTCGACGCTGGCGGCGCAGTTCGTGGCGACCGCCGCCGCCCGCGGACAACACGCCGCCATGTTCATCTTCGACGAGAGCATCAACACGTTGCTCACCCGCGTGGCGGGGTTGGGGATCGATCTGCGCAAGCATATCGCCGACGGGCGTGTCGTCGTGCAACAAGTGGACCCCGCCGAGCTGTCGCCGGGCGAACTCGCCAATGCCATTCGGCGCGCTGTCGAAGTTGACAAGGCGTCGGTTGTGGTGCTGGACAGCTTGAACGGTTATCTGAATGCGATGCCGCAGGAGCGGTTCCTCATCATTCAATTGCACGAACTGCTGACGTTTCTCGGCCAGGAAGGGGTGGCGACCATTCTGATTGGCGCGCATCATGGTCTGATCGGCAGTCAGATGGTCGCGCCGGTGGACGCGAGCTATTTGGCAGACGCGGTCATCCTGATGCGTTATTACGAATCCCGGGGCGAAGTGCAGCAAGCGATCTCGGTCGTCAAGAAGCGCGGCGGCGCCCATGAGCGCACGATTCGCGATTTCCGCATGAAGGACGGCCGGATCAGCGTGGGCCCGCCCTTGCGCGAGTTCCGCGGCGTGCTTACAGGAGTGCCGATTTTTGAGGGCGAAGGCAAGGCGCCGCGGAAGGGGAAGATTTCGTGACCGATGCTGACCGTGAACGGCTGGAGCAGCGCGTGCTGGTGCTCGCCCCGACGGGCAAGGACGCCGCCCTGACCGAGTCCGTTCTCGATCGGGCCGGTATCGTCAGTAGTCGCTGCGGCGACTTTTCACAACTTTGTGAAGAGTTGGCTTCGGGCGCCGCGGCGGTGTTGCTGGCCGAAGAGGCAATTGCCGCGGACGGCGCGCAGCGGCTAGTCGCGTGGCTCGGGCAGCAGCCGCCGTGGTCCGATCTGCCGATTCTGATGCTGGCCCGTCCGGGGGCGGACTCGACGGCCGTCGCGGAATCGATGGATGTTCTCGGCAATGTGACCGTTCTTGAACGTCCGACACGCGTGGCTGCACTGGTGAGCGCCGCACGTACGGCGTTGCGCTCACGCCAACGGCAGTATCAAATCCGCGATCACCTCATCGAGCGCGAACGCGGCATCGAGACGCAAGCCCGGCTCGCCGCCATCGTTGCCTCCTCCGATGACGCCATCATCAGCAAGACGCTTGCCGGCATCATCGTCACGTGGAACGCCGGCGCCGAGCGCATCTTCGGCTATACAGCCGAGGAAACGATCGGGCGCTCGATCACCATGCTGATCCCGCCGGAGCGTCAAGACGAGGAACCGAAGTTGTTGGAGCGCCTTGGCCGGGGCGAGCGCACCGAGCATTACGAAACGGTGCGCATGACCAAAGACGGCCGTCGACTGGATATCTCGTTGACCGTCTCGCCGATTCGCGATGGATCCGGCCGAATTGTGGGCGCATCCAAGGTCGCCCGCGACATCACCCAGGCCAAGCAGGCGGCCGAGTCGTTGCGTGCGGTACAAGACCAGTTGCAAGTCGTCACCGACAACATGGCTGCCGCAGTGACCCACTGTAGCCGCGATTGCCGCTATCTCTGGATCAGTCCCGGCTGCGCGACGTGGATCGGGCGACGCGCCGAAGACGTGGTCGGCATGCACGTCGCCGACGTGGTCGGGCCGGCCTGCTACGAGATGATCCGTCCGTACATCGACCGCGTGCTGCGCGGCGAGCGCGTCGACTACGAAATGGAATTGCCGTACGCGGGGCTCGGTCAACGTTGGGTGCGCGCGGTCTATGTTCCGACCCGTGATCGGACGGGGCAAACCGACGGTTGGGTTGCCGTGCTCACGGACGTCACCGCGCATCGCAAGTTGGAGGCGGCGCTGCGTGACGCCGATCGCCGCAAAGATGAATTCCTGGCCATCCTGGCGCACGAGCTGCGAAATCCGCTCGCGCCCATCCGCAACTCGCTGCACATTTTGCGGATGACCACGCGACAGGACGCGGCCAGCGAGCGCCTCGGCGAGATCATCGAGCGGCAAGTCAACCACATGGTGCGGCTCGTCGACGACTTGATGGAAGTGTCGCGCATCACCCGCGGGAAAATCGAACTGCGCCAAGAGCCCATTGAGGTTGCGGCCATTATTCGCGGAGCAGTGGAAACTAGCCGGCCGCTGATCGAAGCCGCGAACCATCAACTGGCCGTCGCGTTGCCGCCGGAACCGCTAACGTTGGACGGGGACTTGGTTCGCTTGACCCAGGTCGTGGCCAATCTGTTGAACAATGCCGCGAAGTACACCGATCCGGGCGGACAGATTTGGCTCAGCGTTCGCCGCGACCGTGATTGCGTCGTGCTTTCAGTGCGCGACACCGGCACCGGCATTCCACAGGACATGCTGCCGCGCGTTTTCGAGCTGTTTACGCAAATCGATCGCCATGCCGGCCGTTCGCAGGGTGGGCTCGGCATTGGCCTGACGCTCGTCAAGAGCCTTGTGGAACTGCACGGCGGCAGCGTCCATGTGCGCAGCGAGGGACCGGATCGCGGCAGCGAGTTCATCATTCGCCTGCCGCTGGCCGCCAATCAACACGCGGCGGACGTTGCGGGAACCAAGTCGCCTGCGACCGCGGTGCTTGCCACGCGCCGCGTGCTGGTCGTCGACGACAACCACGATGCGGCCGACAGCCTGGGCACGCTTCTCGGGCTGCTCGGGGCCGACGTTTGCGTCGTGTACAACGGCCAAGAGGCGCTCAAGGCACTCGCGACGTTCCGCCCAGCGGTCGTCTTGCTGGACATCGACATGCCGGACATGGACGGCTACGAAGTTGCCCGCCGAATTCGCGAGCAGCCGACGTCCCAAGACATGACGCTCATCGCGCTCACCGGCTGGGGCCAGGAAACCGACCGCACGCGTTCCGAGTTCGCCGGCTTCGACCACCACCTGATCAAACCCGCTGACATCAACGCCCTGGAAACGCTCTTGCTGTCTCTCGAGGGCACTTCGCCAGGCGGACGACCGAACCTGGCACACTAACCTGGCCCGAAACGCGACGACCGCTCTTCCGGCTTCCGTTCCCTCCCCACTACAATTGGCAATGACGCAGGCTCGCGGCCCGCGTCGACTTGCCAGTTGTCCCATCTGCCACTGCCCCGCGTGAGAGGTGCATCACGTGCCGTTCGACGTTTTTCTCAGCCACAACAGCAAAGACAAGCCGGCGGTGCGGTCGCTGGGCGAGGCCCTCAAACAACGGGGGCTCACCGTCTGGCTCGACGAGTGGGAGCTGCGGCCGGGGCTCACCTGGCAGGATGCGCTCGAAGACATCGTGACCGGCTGCAAGTCGGCGACCGTCTGCTTCGGCGGCGCCGGCGTCGGGCCGTGGGAAGAGCCGGAAATGCAGGCCCTCCTGCGGCGCTTCGTCAACGACAAGAAGGTCGGGGCCGTCGTGCCGATCATTCCGGTGTTGTTGCCCGGCGCGCCGGCCGATGTGAAGCTGCCGCTGTTCCTGGAGGCGTTCACCTGGGTCGACCTGCGGCAGGGGTTGACCGTCGACGGTCTGGAACGCCTGCGTTGGGGCATCACTGGCTTGAAGCCGCGCTCGGCCGAGGAGGTCGCCGCGGAAGGTCTGGGCCAATTGCGGGTGGGCCAGCTCAACGAGAAACCGCTTGAAAACACACCGACGGTTTGCTTCGCCAAGGTCACCCCCGATCTGCGCAAGGCCCGCGAGACGGTGGCCAACTATCTCGTCAGCGCCCGGATCAATGTTCTGCCGATCAAGCCGTATCCCAACGATCCCGCCAAATTCCTGCCGCTGTTGGAAGCGGATTTGCAACAGGCCACCGTCTTCGTGCAAATCCTCGGTGCGACGTATGCCGATCGCGACGACGAACTGCCCGAGGGCGAAGAGATCGCACAATTTCAACGAGCACAGAAGAGCGGCAAGGTCATCCTGCAATGGCGCGACAAATCGGTCAACGTTGATGCGATCGACGACGCGGTCCATAAGCAGCTTGTCGGCGGCGCTGACGTCGTGTGCAACGACCTGACAGAATTCGCCAAGCTGGTTGCCGAGCGAGCCCAGCGCGTCCACGACGTCGGCAAGCCGGCAACCACGGACGGGCCGCATTGGCTAGCGCTCATCAAGGCGGACAAGCCGGATAACGTTGTTGCCGAGGAAGTGAGCAATGCGCTCATGGCCGCCAACGTGAATTGCCGCGTGACGCGCACGAGCAAGACCATGATGGACTGGCTACGTGAAGTTCCGTACGACGCGCTGATGATCGTGTGCGGCTCGTGCTCCGACGACTGGCTGGAGCAGCGCGGCGACGAGCTGATGGCCGTCGACCTAAACCTCAAGGATCAGGCGCCGGTGCGGGCCTATTACGTGGCCGGCGAGGAGACGCCGATCCCGTACCGTGGCAAGGGCGTCTTGCAAATCAAGCGTCGCGATGACGCCGGTTGGAAGCAATTGATGTCGGCGATCCAGCAGCGAGGAGCGAAACGATGAGCGCCCAATTACCCGCTCCCTACGTCGGTCTGCGGCCGTTCGAATTCGCTGAGGCGGCGATCTTTTATGGTCGCGGCGAGCATATCGCCGAGATGGCCCGGACGCTGCGGAAACGGCATTTCCTCGCGGTCATCGGTTCCAGCGGGTCGGGTAAGTCGTCGCTGGTTCGTGCCGGCCTGTTGCCCGCGATCGCCGGCGGGTTCATGAACGATGACGACGACGACCCCGACTGGCGCTTCGTCCTCATGCGGCCGGGGCTCGATCCTTATGAAAACCTGCTGAGTGCGCTCCTGCCTGTGCTGGCGCCGAACCAGGCACTCGAGCCAGCAACCGTCGAATTCCGCCGTCAAACGCTGCGCGGTGGGCCACGCGGCTTGGTGGAAGTCGTCGCCGATTCGCTGTTGCCCGAGCACACGCGGATTGTGTTGCTGGTCGATCAATTCGAAGAGATCTTTCGCTTCCTGGAACGCGGCCGACCCCGGCAAGCAGGCGACGCCAAGTTCACGGGCGATCAGCGCAATGCGGCCATCGCGTTCGTCGACATGATGCTCGCAACGGCGGCCGAGCGAGATCGACGCATTTATGTCGTCTTGACAATGCGTTCGGAATACCTCGGCGACTGCGAGGCGTTTCTCGACCTGTCGGCCGCGATCGCCAAGAACCAATTCCTTACGCCGCGCATGACGCGCGAGCAACTGCAGGACATCGTCGAACGGCCGGTCAAAGCCTTTGGCGGCACGATCGAGCCGGTGTTCGTTGCGGGCATCTTGAATTCGCTCGGCACGGCCCAGGACCAATTGCCGCGCGTCGAGCATGTGCTCTTACGGATGTGGGATCACGAGCTGCAAGAGCAAGATGGCGAGCCCCCGGCGCTGCGGATGGAGGACTATGTCGCCATCGGCGGCTTCGAGTCCGCGCTCGATCAACACGCGGAATTGCTCTTTAAGCAATTGTGTACAGCCGAGACCCCGGATCAGCCGTCGGAAAAGCAGCGCGTGGCCGAGCAACTTTTTCGCGCGCTCGCTGCACGCACATCGCAGGGCACGCTCGTGCGCCGGCTCAGCAGCGTTGCGGAGGTGGCCCAGATCGCGGGCGTTGACGAATCGACGGTCGCTGAGGTTGTGGAGCATTTTCGCCAGCCCGGGGCGAACTTCATCGTCGCCACGCCGGCCGGGCCGATCACCGGCAAGACCACACTCGATATCAGCCACGAGAGCCTGCTCCGGCAATGGGCTCGCCTGGGCCGATGGGTGGGAGCGGAGGCGGATGCCTCAATGGAACTCCAACGCCTGGCGCGCGACGCGGCGAGCTGGCGCGAGGGGAAACGGGGATTCCTCGGTCAACCCGAACTCGGCGTGTTTCAGAAGCTGCGCAGTGAGTGCATTCCGTCGCGGGCATGGACAGCGCGTTACCTTCGCGCCGACGAAGTTGACCTGGCCGATCAATATCTGCAGGCGAGCGTTCGCGAACAAGAGAAGAATGAAGACAATCGCAAACAGGATCGACGCAAACAAGAACTAAGGCGCGGTGGAATTGTTTTGTGTCTCATCATGTTATTGGTGATTATTCCACTGACAATTTACTCGAATCACTTGCGAATTCACGCGATTGACAAGGCCAAGGATGCGGACCACGAGAAGGAACTGGCGGAAATCCAGAGGAAGGAAGCGGAAGCACAAAAGATAGCAACGGAAAACGCAAACAGCAAATTGGCGGTGGCCATTGAGAAGCAATTTCTTGTCGATCGAATCATTCGCATTGTGCAAGTTGTCCGCACCTTGGCCGAACTCGGCGCGGCGTGGTCTGATGCCGACTTTGACGTCGGCCTGAATCGCTGGGAGGTGCTTTCCAAACTCATTCGCGGTCAGGAGCGGGAACTGCCTGAGTCCGAGCGCTACGTGACTAAATGCCTGAACCGGCGCTTTCCGAGGTCGGAATACCCGGACGGGCTGGCGGCCGCGGCGCGGCCGGCAAAGGGCCACGATTGGAGAAACAAATCGGCGAAAACCCAACCGCCGAAAGGGCCCATCAAGTCCACGAAGGATTGGGTGGAATTCTTGCGCGAGCAGGCCTACTACACTTCCCACGATTTACGCAATGAATTACTCGCGCTTCACGGTTCCGAGAGTAGAGCCGTCGTCGAAAAGGAACTCAAATATGTCCGCGATATATCATTTCAGCGCGTCGAACGCTGCGTGATGGACATGCTGGAATTATTCAAGACAGAATCGTTTGACGATGCGGAGCCGTACGTGCGTGAATTTTGGTTGAATTATTATGGTGATTTTGGCCTCACTGAAGGACCAGCCGTCGCCGGGGCGATGGCGGCATTTGGCGAGAAGCTCAAGGAAATCGAGAAAGGTTTGCCAGAATTCGCTTTTACCGACGGCCTGGTATCTTATCGCCAGAATATCAAAGAGCGGCACGTGAAGGAGATGCCGTTGAATCTGATCATGCCCGCGATCGATTCGTCGAGTTGGACCAGCCGGATAACCAATCTGCGGGCGAATGAAGCCAACTCGCATTTTTACAAGTACTCAAGGATGGTGCATTTGAGTGATATCGACGATCTGAAGCAACTGGGCGACAAGCTGCTGGCGGCGCTCAAGGACGAAGTTCGGCTGCCGATCGGTCCCTACGGAATGGACCCATAAGTCCTGGCGAGCGTAGCGGCGTAAGCCCGACGTGTAGAGTCAGACACGTCGGGCTTATGCCTCGACGCTCGCCAGGAATGTGTTCGGCTCCTCACTCGTGACGTAATGCCTCGACGGGGTCGAGTCGGGCCGCGCGGCGCGCCGGGTAGATGCCGGACACCAATCCAACAAACACCGACACGCCGAACGCCAGGATGGGCGACCAGAGGCGGATGACGACCGGCAGCTCGGCCGCCCACGTCAGCAGGTACGCGCCGGCAATTCCCACGAACACACCGAGGACGCCGCCGCCGCAGGAGAGGATAATCGTTTCGACCAGGAATTGCGCCGCAATATCGCGGCGTTTGGCCCCGAGCGCTCGCCGGATGCCGATCTCCTGCGTGCGCTCGGTGACGGTCGCGAGCATGATGTTCATGATGCCGATGCCGCCAACCACGAGCGAGACGCCGGCTATCGCGCCGAGCACCAGCGTGAAGAGTCGCTGTGTCTGCTCGGCTTTCTGAAGCAATTCCAGGGGCACGAAAACGATTACATCCTTGCGCGGATGATACTGGCCGAGCAGTGAATCAATTACCGCGGCCGTCTTGCGTACATCTTCCGTGCGCGCGACTGTGACGGTGACCTGGGATATTTCAATCTTTTCAACCTGAAACGAGCCGGCACGCAACGTCACGATTTCGCGGCCGAAGCGCAACCGGTCGGTCGCGAATGGGATGAACACGACGCGGTTGAGATCGGCGTTCGCGCCAGAGTCGGTCAGGCCGGCCAGGGTTTTCGGCTCCGTCACGCCGACGACGCGGTATTCGCGAGGTCCGTCGATATCATCAAGGCTCACCGTGCGGCCCACGGGATCCTGGCCAGGGAACAGCACGTCCGCGGCGCCCGCCCCCAAGACGGTCACGTTTTCGAAGCTCTTTTCGTCCGTTTCGGTGATGGCTCGACCGTGCGAGACAATGAGATTGTGTTGCGGAAAAAAATCCGGCGTGACGCCGAGCAGCCGGGCGTCGAGCTTGCGGTCGCGATGACGGGCGACGCGGCGCGACTCGCGCGCTGGCATGGCCGAGACCACCGTGCTGATCGTGGTGCGCAGCCGTCCCAGGTCCGCGTCGGTGATACCGTATGCCGTCAAATCGACGCCTGATTTCGCGTCCGGCGGGTCCTGCGGCTTAACGCTGCGAATGAGAATCGTGTTGGCCCCAAGGTCTTCGAGTTGCCGCAGCGCTTCGGCCCGTGCCGCTTCGCCGACCGCGAGCATCACGATGACAGACGCCACGCCGAGAATAATGCCGAGTGCCGTGAGCGCCGACCGCAAGCGATGGGCCGCGAGACTGCGTAGCCCGAGACGGATGCCGTGCGTCAGCCGAGTTGAGATCACTTCTTCCCCAGGCGGCGCTTGGCCGCGAAGAAGTCGCTGAGCAGCGCGGCACAGCGCTCAGCCAACACGCCGCCGATCACGGTTGCTCGATGGTTGAGCCGCGAGTCATTCGTGATTTGGTAGAGCGTGTCGCAGGCCCCCGCCTTCGGGTCGGCACAGCCATAAACGACATACGGCACGCGCGCCTGGACGACGGCCCCGGCGCACATCGGGCATGGTTCCAACGTGACGTAAAGCACACAATCTTCAAGTCGCCACGAGCCGAACGCACTGGCGGCCTGCGTGAGCGCGATCATCTCGGCATGGGCAGTCGGGTCGTTGAGCTGCTCACGCTGGTTGTGCGCGCGAGCGATGACGCCGCGCTCGCGATGAACGATGACAGCCCCCACGGGCACCTCGTCCTCGTCGGCCGCGAGACCGGCTTCTTCCAGGGCCATTTCCATGTGCATGACGTGGAATGGGTGCCGCGGATCGGTGAGAGGAAGTTCGAGCATGTCTCAGGTCGTTCGCAGCCACAGCCATTCGAAGTGCTCGGTGAACGCGGCGACGAGCACCGGGTCGGCCGTGACAATCAGGTTTTCCTCGTTCTGCTCGCTGGCGCTGCGAGTCCAGTTGAAGCTGCCGTTCAAGAGCCAGTGGCCGTCGAACAAGGCGAACTTGTGGTGCATGTGGGCGGCGTTGCCCTCATCCATCTTGCACGGAATGCCGGCCGCACGCAATCGGTCGATGTCCGATCCGAGGTCATGCGACTTATCGTCGTCCGTTATGATCCGTACTTTCACGCCGCGCGTGTGGGCCGCCAGGATCGCGTCGGTGATGCGGTCGTCGGTGATGGTGAATACGCAAACATCGCTCGACTTGCGAGCCAGGTGAAATTCGCGGATCACTTCTTGCACACACGTGGCGCCGGGGCTGAAGAATGCCCGCGAGGCTTCGGGGGCCGCGCTCGAATCGCCGATGGGTCGGCTGAAAACCCTGATGGTTTCCTCGAGCCATTCCAGAACGTGCATGGCCTCGCCGGCAAGTTCGGATTTCGCCAGTGCAAATGCCCGGCTGCGCGCCAGCGATCGATTGGCATCGTCTGGCGCGTTGTGGGCCATCCAATCGATCAGAGCTTGCTTCTCGCCGGCCTGAATGCGATGGTCGGCCAGGGTCTGCTTCAGGAGTTGATCGAGGTCGGTGGGATTCATGACCGGCTCGTCGGTCGGCGCTTCGACCGTTGCTTTTCGATCCCGACCATGGCACGCACGCCGAGGTAGATAATTGTCAGCATCGAGCGGACCGCTTCTTTTAAATTCACTTTCGACTTCCCCGCCCGGCGATTCTCGAAAATGATCGGCGTCTCGCCGAGTTGGCAACCGGCCAACCGACACCGGTAGAGCACCTCTTGCTGGAACGAGTAGCCGCGCGAGACGAGCAGGTCGAGCCGGACCTCGCGCAACTTCGACACGCGATAACAGCGGAACGCCCCGCTCGCGTCCCGGACGCCCATGCGGAAGAAGAAGCGGACCAGCCCATTGACGCCGCGACTGATCGCCTCGCGCGCCCAGGGCCAGTTCTGCGTGCCGCCGCCGGGAACATAACGCGAGCCGATCATCACGTCGTGGCGATTCATGCCTTCCACGAGGGCCGGGAGGTACCGGGCCGGGTGGCTGAAGTCCGCATCCATGTTGACGAGCAAGCCGTATTGGTTCGCCATCGCATAGCGCATGGCCGCCACGATCGCGGTGCCGAGCCCGAGCTTACCCGGCCGATGGTACGCCTTGATGCGCGAGTCCTTGGCCGCCATTTCATCGACGACGCGGCCGGTGCCGTCCGGCGAATTATCGTCGACGACGAGAATATCGGCCTGCGGGGCGAACTGGTGAATCTCGTCGATCAGCCGGGAAATGTTGTCGCGCTCGTTGTACGTGGCCACGGAGACGAGCAGTTGCGGCGATCCTGCTTGCATCCGGGGGGACTCCAGCCCTATGCTGAACCGCATCCAGTCATGGGGCAATCGACGATGGCGACCACCTTTGTAATAGCGTGTCCGGACTGCGGCAAACAGGTCAAGGTGTCGGAAGAGCACCTGGGCAAGCGTGTCAAGTGCAAGGAATGCGGGACCGTCTACCCGGTCCGGGCGCCGGCCGGCGCGGCCGCTCCGGCTGCCAAGAAGAGCCCGCCGCCGGCACCCGGCAAGGGCAAGGCGAAATCGACGCCGGCGAAGGCGCCGCCCTCGGCCGAAGAGGAACCGGCCGCTCCCGCGGACATCGCGCGCGTGAGTTACCGCGAGGGAATGGACGACGACGATGAGGATGGGCCGAAGCAATACTCGCTCGAGAAGACCAACGACACCTTGCCGCGTTGCCCGTTCTGCGCCATGGAAATGGAGGCGGTCGATGCCCGCATTTGCCTGCATTGCGGGTACAACACGCGGACGCGGCAACGTCCAATCGTCAAGCACGTTTATCAGCATACCGCGGGCGAATTGTTCCTGCATTGGCTGCCCGGAATCCTGTGCATCCTGACCATGATCGGCTTGCTCGTTTGGTACATCATTTTTTGGATGAATATCGAAGTGTGGATGGAAGACAGCTGGTTCGAGGACGAGAAGGGCCCGCCGGTGACGTACCTCGGCGGCCTCGGGCCGGGCTTCCTGCGCCTGTATCTCTTCCTGCTCTCGGCGGCGCTTTACGTCCCGCTGTTCCGCATCGCCTGGAAGCGACTTGTGAAGCAGAACAAGCCGCAGGAACGGAAGATCAAGGAAGAATGAGGAGTTTCAAGTTTCAAGTTCCAGGTTTCAAGTTTGGCCGACTTGAGCCCGGGGAACTTGAAACTTGCAGGTTGAAACTTGGAACAGGGAACTGAATGTGCTCGCCAAGCTGAACACCTTTGCGCTCGTCGGGATCGACGCGGTCCCGGTTGAGGTGGAGGTGGACAATTCGTACGCCCAATTGCCCAAGACCGTTTTGGTTGGGCTGCCGGAAGCGTCGGTCCGCGAAAGCGTGCACCGGATTGAGCGGGCGACATGCAACCTCGGCTATCAGCTCCCGGACGGCCGCACGGTCATCAATCTGGCCCCGGCGAGGTGTTCACGGTTAAAGGATGCGGCCGTGCGTCGTACTTCACCGGGTTTCCTTGCACCGGAATGACCTCCACCGCACACAAACTTGACCGTTCGACAGCTGCGCTTGTGGAGCGTTTATCCCGGCACTTGTGCGAATAGTGCCGGAACGACAATCGGACTTCTGAGACGACTTTACGCAACGCCAGGGCCTTCCGCTTGGCATCATCACCCTGGATGGCTTGCTCTGCTTGTGTGATGGCCCCATCCAACGTCACCACGGCTTCAAATGCAGCGTCTAGCCGTTGGTCCAAGGGAACCAGCAAGTCCTTCAGTTCCTTCACCCGCTGGTCTGCTTCGGCAATCAACTGGCCTTGGATCTCCACGGCGGCCGTCTGACTGGCGTGAATCCGGTTCATGTTGGCAATGAGCGTCCGAAGTTCGGCTGTCGCTTGGCCCAGTTCGTCTTCCAAGTCGGCCCGCTGTTTGGCGAAGTTCGCCCGGTAGAGCGACACCACGTCTTGAAGGCTGTTGGCGTCGGGCGTCCTGCCATTCCGTTCCATGTTGGAATGGGGCGTCCACCCGCTGCGCTCCACGTACTGACGCATTTGTTCAAAGACCGCCTGGAACTCATCATCCCGCTTTCCCATTTGCTCGGACAGTTCGGCCAGAAGTCCGGCTTCGCCTTCCGTCTCCATGAGGGCCTTCACGTCCGGAGCCAGTTCTTCCAGGTACTCGACCACGTACTTTTCCAAGAGGTCATGGGAAACCCGATGGAGCCGGCATCCCGTCTTGTTCGACTTGCCGAACTTGGAATAAGTCATGCAGTAATAGGAAAGGCCGTCCTGGGCTCGTCCTGACATCTTCTGACCACACCGATCACACACGACGAGCCCGGCAAGCCAGAGCCCGTCATCCCGCAAGCCTTTCTTGAACACCGGCCGCCCGTTCAGCCTTGCCTGAACTTCGTCCCACAGATCCTTCTTGACGATGGCTGTTCCCGCTGGGGGGAATACCCAGTCGGCTTCGACGTTCCGTCGGCCGGTCAGTGGACGGCCCTTTCGACGTGGAGGAACAAGATACTCGCCACCCACATACCAACTGTTCTTGCCGTGCGAGTTCTTACCCCACACAGTCATCCCCGTGTAGTACACGGGGTTCTTGAGCATCGGTGTAAGGCGTGTGCAATACCACCCTTCTCCCGTCACCGGAGACACGTGCCGTTTGTTGAGCCGGTCACACAAGCCACGGACGGACCACGCTCCGCTGGCAAAGAGCTTGAAGATTTCTCGGACCGTTTCCACCCGGCCTTCAATGATGGATGGAGCCAATTCAAGGCGTTCCCAGTCTTGCTTCTTGGGAAAGCAGTCTTCGCCGTCGCAGCGTTCTTGCCTTCCATCCGGGTAGACGATGACACGCTCCCAAATCCCCTTCAAGGGAATCATGCGCAGGATACACACACGCCAGTTCTCCTTGCCGGTCGTGGAGTTGACGGCCACCACGTCGAAGCCGAATGGGATGTACCCGCCTTGCCATTCGCCCTTGGCCGCTCGTTCTCGTTTGCCACGGACTTGCCGTTTGCCGTACTCGGACAAGGCCGCCGCATTCTGAAGGCCGCTCACAGTGGCGTTCAGAACGCCACCCATGTCGAGCGTGGTGATAAGGCCGTCCTTGCCCTGCCCGGCATCGACGGACCACAGTTGGCAGTCGTTCTGCCGGAGAATGTGGAGGTAGTATCCGAGTTCGATGGAGTCGCCGGTTCCGAACCGGTCCTGGGAATCGACCACGAGCCAGTCGAGTTCACCGGCTTGAACGTCGGCGAGCATGGCCTGGAACTGACGGCGGTTGTATGCCATGTCTCGTGGATTGCGGCCTTCCACGTCTTCGTACCATCGGGTGATGGTGACTCCCATTCGGTCCGCCCAAAGTCGGATCATGTTCCGTTGGGACTGTGGGTCTTGCTTGTCGCCGTGGCTGACACGAACATAAGCCCCACCACGTTTGCCGGTCGGTCGGAACATGACATGGACTCCTTGTGAGGGGTGTATTGTAAATCGTATAGCTTGCGAAGTCGAGGACGAAATGGCCCGATGGAGGACCGTACAAGTATGGCGGCGCAAGGCCGTGGGTGGAATCACCTACGCCCTACGTTGGAAGGTTGGAAGCCGGCTTGTCACAGAGTCCTTGGGTCGATGCACCGAAGAACATGCTCAAGCGGCACGAGTCCAGAAGGAAGCAGAACTGAACGGCCCGGCCACGGCCAAGACCAAGACCACTGACCGGATCACCCGCCAGCTTGAAGCTCGTGGGTTTACTCCGGAGCAAGTCGCCGTGGTCCTGGCCGTGGTCAAGCCGTTCGTCAAGAGTTAGTCCATGTCCACCTTGTCATTCATCGCCTTGAACAGAATTCGGTAGGCTTCGTCCACAGTCAGGACGTTGGAGCGGTTGACTTCGGCGATGGCCTTCAGCACCCCCTCGAATGCCGGGGTCACTTCCGGGTGAGCGGCGTTCAGTTCGGCGATCCGTTCGGCAATGGCTTCATCCAACCCGGTGTCCAAGTCCGTAACGGTGCCGGTTT
The DNA here is from genome assembly GCA_036266155.1 of Gemmataceae bacterium. Taxonomy (GTDB): domain Bacteria; phylum Planctomycetota; class Planctomycetia; order Gemmatales; family Gemmataceae; genus SIAJ01. The sequence continues at coordinate 26,700 of DATANR010000317.1, forward strand.
GCACATTCACCACTTCCACGTCGGACGTGTCGTCACCGGCCTTGGCCGGGCCGGTCGTCGGCTGGTCGCTCGTTACGGCGGTCGTTGAGAGCTTCTTAGGCTTGGCGATCCCGAGGATCTGGTAAACCACGGACAGCTTCTTGCCGGTCACTTCGTCAAACGGCATTTCAGCCACCCGGCGATAGTTGCCGATGGTCGAGACGGAAAGCTCGGGGATGTATTCGGCTTGCCACTTGGCCCACTCGCCGTGCTTGCACTTTGCTTTGGCGATGATGAGGGCCTGACCCAACCGCCACACGGTTTCAACGATCTTCTTGTCTTGGTGTTGGGCGTACTGTCCGAGTTCTTTCAGGCTCCACTCGTTCGACGGTGCGCTGGCGTTCTGGTTGAACTTCGACATGGTTCTCTCCGGTAGGTCGCTCTGGCTTCTCAGTTGAGCCAGTGACCCCTCGGGGAGTGTCTGTTGAGATGGCGCAATGCTTTCGCCTTGTTTTCCCGAGGAACTGACAAGAACCAAGAAAAAATGCTGTCTCAGAATGGCGGGGTTTGATACATTTTGGCCAGGATTCGCTGTCTCAGAACTTGGGGATTTGAGATGGAGCAATTGGAGAATGCCGTCTCTGGCTTGCTCGTCGCCGTGCGAGAAAAGGCCGCCCTACCTGAAATCGACCGTCACCTCGCCTTAGTCATTCGGCAGTGGGAGGAAGTTAAGACGGCGCACCGATGGAAACCCAAGCCGGGCAGAAAGGGAGTTGCTTCTGAGGAAGTCATCAGAGACGAGTTCAGACGGGGAGCCCCGGTATCGGAAATCGTCCGAACTCAAAACGTGAGCCGTGCGACGATTTACCGGCTGGTCGATGAGTCCGACATCAAAAAGCGAAACTCAACCCGAAAACTGAAGAAGTTCCTGGGCAAGACTAACCCCGCCGACAAGCTGGCCGATGTCATTGCCAAGGAACATCCCGAAGATTGGAAGACATTGGTTGACCTGAACGGGGTTGCCACGGTCCGTGAATTCGTCAAGGTGCTGCTGGAAACCCACAAGAGCCCGGACAAGGTGGTGGAGAAGATTAAGAAGGCCGCCGAACATGAACGCCTTCAAGGGCGGCCAAAATCGTAAGACTTGCGATTTTCAGACCACTCGTGGCTCGTCGGCAATCCCCGTGACTTGCAACCACAGTGCCGTATCTTCCGGCTCCCCGAATGCCTTTCCAATCGAACCGTACACACCGTCGCCAATGTCGATGACGATCTTGGTATCCGGGTCAATCGTGCCGGCATGGATGCCGGACAGAATAGTGTCCACAAGTTGACGTGGTGTCATGACTGGCCTTCCTTCTTGCGAAGCCGGTTTCGTTGCGCCCGAACTGACTCCACGGATCTGCCAAGCCGCTTGGCCGCAACTCGAACAGGAACCATCCGAATCAAAAGTATCTCAGACTCGGACCAGTTGCTCTTGGTGATCCCCAGGATATTCCGGCGAGCGTAGACGGCCCCGAGCGTCCGGCCTTTTAGCAGCTTCACTGCTTCCTTCGCTGGCTTCGTTCGGACAATCTTGTCCTCTGCTTTCGTCCATGCGGGACCGAATTCGGGCATGGTTACTCGGGCCTCTTGTTCCGATCAAGTGTCCGCTGTCGTTTCCCACGACACGAGTAAATCGTTCGGCCAAGCCGCTCCGCTGCATCAAGTGCCGGGAGTGTCATCACCACTTTGGCTTCTTCTTCGGTCCAGTGCTTTACTTGCACGTTCAACTTGTTCCTGCGCTGATACACGACCGTCACCGGACGGCCAAGTAGCTTGGCCGCCTCCTGGGGCGGATAGAGAC
>DATANR010000318.1:0-4566 GCA_036266155.1 Gemmataceae bacterium
TCTTTATCGGGCCGCTCACGCGGCTCCGCTCGCCTGATACATCAATCGCCGAGCTTAAACTCCGAATCATCGATTTTTTCCAGCGACTCATAGTCACTCAGCGTCGCGGTCATGAACTTCTTGTTGTCGTGGTTCAGCACCATCTTCGTCGCTACCTGGATGCCGTTGAATTTCTTGAAGTCCGACAGAAAAGTTTCCTTGTAAACGTCGGCCCGCGATCCGCCGTTATCCGGCCCCAGGCCCTTGTGCGCCACCTTCACGAGCAGTCCTGAGTCTTTGTCGAAGTAAAGCTTCATCTCGCGATCAATCGTCTTCGGCGTGGCCGCCACGACCGACATGCGCTTGCCGTTCACATCTTCGTCGTCGGACGACTTGATGGTGAATTTCTTCGCATCCAGCAACGGCGTGAGCATCTGCGCCTGCCGGCTGGCGATGGCCATTTGAAGTTCCTCTTTGGGTTCTTCACGGCCAGCCTGATCCTCGCCGTTGACCTTGATTTTTTGCTTGGACTTCTCGCCGTTCATCACACTCTCAATGCCGATCTTCACGCCCATGAACTCCAGACTCAGGGTCATGTGCGCCTTGTCGGGACTCATGACCGAGAAGTTGCCGGTAAACTCCGTGTCGGTGCCCTGCACGTCGACTTCGCCCTTGATCGAGTAACGGGCGCCCAGATACTTGTTCAGCGCGTCGGTCCCGCCGTGCGCCTCGATCCCCTTCTTGACGACCTCCGCGGCCTTATCCTCGGCATTGGCGGCGCCCGTGATCACGACGATGAGTCCCAGAGCCCAGTATCGCATGCAACAACCTCCGATGGGATGTGTTGGGAGACACATTTGTATTCGGGGCAGCCGACCGGAGATTTGATCCAGGGCTGACCGCACTACGAAATGTAATCCAGGGCAATATCGAGGGCCTTCGCCGAGTGCGTCAGAGCCCCGACGCTGATGCGGTCGACCCCGGTCTCGGCGATCGCTCGCACCGTTTGCAGATTGACCCCGCCCGAGGCTTCGAGCTTCACCGCGGGGGCGACCGCGTTGCGTCGACGAACCGCTTCCCTCATCCGTTCGAGCGGCATGTTGTCAAGCAACACATAGTCCGGATTGACCACGAGCGCCTGATCGAGCTGTTCCAGTGTTTCGACTTCGACTTCGACGGGCAGCGTGGGGAACTCGCTTCGCGCGGCCTCGACAGCCTGGCGGATCGCGGTCTCCTTCGGTCGAATCGCGGCCAGATGGTTGTCCTTGATGAGCACCATGTCGAAGAGGCCGATGCGGTGGTTCGTTCCGCCACCCATACGGACGGCATATTTTTCAAGCAGCCGCCAGCCCGGCGTCGTCTTGCGCGTGTCGAGAATCTTGACCGGCAACCCGGCAACGGCATCGACGAATTGGCGGGTCAAGCTCGCGATGCCGGACAGCCTTTGAAGGAAATTGAGAGCTGTCCGCTCGGCGATCAGGATCGAACGCATCGGGCCTTCGACGGTGGCGAATGTTTCGTTGGCCCCGAGACGATAACCGTCTTCACGCATCGCTGTGAATTGAAGATGATGATCGACGCGAAGGCAGACGCGCTCCGCGGCTTCGATACCCGCAAGGACGCCGGGAGTTCGAGCAGCGAACGCGGCCTTGCCCTTCACATCTTCGGCGATCGTGGCCCGACTCGTCACGTCGCCGTCATCGCTCAGGTCTTCGGTGAGCGCGAAGTCGATGAGCAACGTCAGATAGCCGATGTCGGCGGGGGTCATGGTTCTCTCTTACGCGAAGTACTCCACCGCGTTGCGAAACAACTGCAGCCCATCGCCTTCCTTCTTGAGCCCCTCGCGCGTCCACCGTGGGTGCTGGGTGGGCAGCACATGCCGCTCCGGGTGCGGCATCAGGCCGAGGACGCGGCCGGTGAAATCGCAGACGCCGGCGATGTCATCCTGGGAGCCGTTCGGGTTCTCGGGGTAGCCGGCCGCCGGTCCGCCGCGGGCGTTGACATAGCGCAAGGCAACCTGACCTGACTGAGGCAAACCCTTGAGGATCCACTCCTTACGACAAACGAAATTGCCCTCCCCGTGAGCCATCGGGATGTGCATCGAATTGATGCCCTTCAGGAACGGACTCCGATCGGTGGCGACCTTTACGTAGAGCCAGCGATCCTGGTAGCCGTGCGTGTTGAAGGTCAGCGTCGCCATCGGCCCCTCGTCGTCGGGCGGCATGAGCAGTCCGGCTTTCAGGATGGCCTGGAAGCCGTTGCAGACCCCGAGGATGAGCTTCTCCTTGTCGCGGAACTTGCGCAATTCCTCGCCGAGGAAGGCGGTCAACTGGTTGGCGAGGATCTTGCCGGCTCCGACGTCGTCGCCGTACGAGAAGCCGCCCGGCACCATCAGGATCTGGTAGCGATGCAAGAGGGCCGGGTTCTCGCGGAGACGGTTGATGTGTACGCGATCAGCGATGGCGCCGGCGAGCTGGAAGGCATATTGGGCCTCCTCGTCGCAGTTGGTGCCGGGGGCCCGCAGAATCAGCACGCTCGGGGTGGCCATGTGGGTAAATTTTTCGGAAAAAGGGGTTTCGTCCTTGACTCACGACGACCATCTGACCATGATCCTGTTGTACATGGAGGTACGCTTCGCTCCCAAGGAAATCATAAGGACTTCCGCCTAGCGAACCCGAGCAGAGCCCGCGAGTTTGCTCTTCATTTCCGGCCCCACCCGTGAGTTTCGGGGGGCATTCGATCCTTTTCCCAATTTTTCTTCTCGCAAACTTGACAGTGGGGAGCGTCCCGGTATCATTGGTTTGTCGCCTGAGACGGCGACATCTGATTTTGCCAATGACGTGAGGCACCCGGGCCGCAAGGCTTGTGTACGAGCGTCGTCGGCTCTCTTCGGATCTTTGACAAGTTGCGTGTTACGAGCTTTTCGGGGATGAGTGTCTGCCAGTTTGGCATCACTCATCCGCTGGCCGTTCGCCGCTTGCGGCGTAACGGTTGGCTAATTTCAATGAGTCGATTCCAAGCCGGCGATAACTCAAGCTTCTTCCGTTCATGAAACCCGAGCAATCGGGATTCAAATAGAACACACTGTGAAGGGTTTGATCCTGGCTCAGAACGAACGTTGGCGGCATGGATTAGGCATGCAAGTCGAACGAATCCCAAGGAGCAATCTGAGGGGGAAGTGGCGAAAGGGGCAGTAATACCTGGATAACCTACCCTGGGGATGGGCATAGCCGTTCTAACGAGCGGGTAATACCCAGCGATTCGGCGGGTCGGCATCGATCTGCCGGGAAATGAATTTCGCCTCGGGAGGGGTCCAGGAGCTATCAGCTAGTTGGCGGGGTAACGGCCCACCAAGGCTTAGACGGCTAGCGGGTGTGAGAGCACGACCCGCGCCACTGGCACTGAGACACTGGCCAGACACCTACGGGTGGCTGCAGTCGAGGATCTTCGTCAATGGGCGCAAGCCTGAACGAGCGATGCCGCGTGAGCGATGAAGGCCTTCGGGTTGTAAAGCTCAAAAGAGATGAGAAAGGGAAACTTGATCAAGTCTCAGTAAGCTCGGGCTAAGTTCGTGCCAGCAGCCGCGGTAAGACGAACCGAGCGAACGTTGTTCGGAATCACTGGGCTTAAAGGGCGCGTAGGCGGATTGTCAAGTCCGGGGTGAAATCCCACAGCTCAACTGTGGAACTGCCTCGGATACTGGGAGTCTCGAGGGTGGCAGGGGTATGCGGAACTATCGGTGGAGCGGTGAAATGCGTTGATATCGATAGGAACTCCGGTGGCGAAGGCGGCATACTGGTCCACTTCTGACGCTGAGGCGCGAAAGCCAGGGGAGCAAACGGGATTAGATACCCCGGTAGTCCTGGCCCTAAACGATGGGTACTAGCTAGTAGGGTTCACATGGCTTTACTGGCGAAGCAAAAGTGCTAAGTACCCCGCCTGGGGAGTATGGTCGCAAGGCTGAAACTCAAAGGAATTGACGGGGGCTCACACAAGCGGTGGAGCATGTGGCTTAATTCGAGGCTACGCGAAGAACCTTATCCTAGACTTGACATGTGCGATAGCGGTGGGCGGTAACTACCGGAAACGGATAGTGATTCCTAGCAATAGGAGGACCCACTACAGGTGCTGCATGGCTGTCGTCAGCTCGTGTCGTGAGATGTCGGGTTAAGTCCCATAACGAGCGAAACCCTTACCTCTAGTTACTACAGGTCATGCTGAGGACTCTAGAGGGACTGCCGGTGTCAAACCGGAGGAAGGCGGGGATGACGTCAAGTCCTCATGGCCTTTACGTCTAGGGCTGCACACGTGCTACAATGGCGTGAACAAAGGGAAGCCAAGGCGCGAGCCGGAGCAAATCCCAAAAAACACGCCCCAGTTCAGATCGTGGGCTGCAACTCGCCCACGTGAAGTTGGAATCGCTAGTAATCGCAGGTCAGCAACACTGCGGTGAATGTGTTCCTGAGCCTTGTACACACCGCCCGTCAAGCCACGAAAGAGAGGGACGTCCGAAGTCGCTTCACGGCGCCGAAGACGGACTTCTTGATTGGGACTAAGTCGTAACAAGGTAACCGTAGGGGAACCTGC
>DATANR010000319.1:0-27016 GCA_036266155.1 Gemmataceae bacterium
CGCCCCCCTCTCCGAAGCGGAGAGGGGGGAGCAAATCCATGCTGCGAAAATCACTCCCGACTACTTTGCCTCAGCCCGTCAACGACTGCATCCCACTTTCCTTGCCCGCGCATCAGCCACTCGATCGCCTCGCGGACGGCGCCGTGGCCGCCGGGCGTCGACGTCACGAACCGCGCCAGTTGCCGCACTTCCGGGGCCGCGTCGGCAACGGCGACGGGCAGGCCACATTGTCGCAGCACGGGCAAATCCGGCAGATCGTCGCCGATGGCGCAAACCTGATCCGCCTGCATGCCCAACTCATTCAGGATACGGCGAAAGGCCGGCAATTTCTCGTCGACGCCCTGGACAACTGGTTCGATTCCCAATTCCGCGGCTCGCCGTGTCACCGCGGCGGACGATCGGCCCGATAGGATTGCCGTGCGCCCGCCCGATTGCCGCCAGTATTTCAGGCCCGATCCGTCGCGAACATGGAACGACTTGATCTCGTGGCCGGCGTCCGAATACACGACGCGGCCGTCGGTGAGAACGCCATCCACGTCCAGCAGAAGAAGCCGAATTCGAGCGAACTCTTCGGCAGTAACCGTCGGCATCGCGGGACTCACGCACTAAGTCGATTCAACACCGGGACGGTCGAATTTTCGTGATTCGATTCGGAATGAACCTCGGCGCCGATGAGGTCGGTAATGTCGAGCAGGCCAACCGGCCGGCCATCGTCGTCGATCACCGGCAATTCGCTGATCTTGTGTGTCCGCATCAAGGCGACCGCTTCTTCCATGCGTGCGGAGCGATGGATGGTTCGCGGCGTCTTGGTCATCACCTGGGCGATCGGACCATCGAAGCTCGCGTCGGCCCGTCGTTCGAATAACCGGGCTAGGTCGCTATCCGTGAACAGGCCGGCCATCCGGCCATCGTCGTCAACGAGCATGACGGCGCCGGTGCGCCGGCCCGTGTGGCGCGCACGGGCAAAGACATCGCGAACCGAATCGGTGGCGTTGGCGACGCGCAATTCGGCGCCGCGGCGCATGTGCTCTTCGGTGGTGGACAGCCGGAATCCCAGGCTGCCCGCCGGGTGATAGCGGGCGAATTCATCGTGCGTGAACGCGCGGCGATCGCAGAGCGAGAGGGCCAATGCGTGGCCGATTGACATGGCCACGACGGCACTTGTGCTCGGCGCCAGGCTGAATAGCGACTCGGACAGTGCGGGATATACGATCGCGGCGTCGGCTTGTTGTGCCAGAGGACTTGCTCGCTTGCCCGTAATCGCGATCACCGCCGCCGCCATGCGCTTGAGCGGCTTCAGTAAGCGAACGATCTCCTCGCTCTCGCCACTGTTGGAGATGATCAGGACGGCGTCCTTGTCGTGGACCATGCCGAGGTCGCCGTGCAAGGCCCGCGTCGCGTCGAGAAGATAAGCTCGAGTGCCTGTCGAGTTAAACGTGCCAACGAGTTTCTGGGCAATGTCGCCGGACTTGCCGACGCCGGAAACACCGACCCGGCCGTCCGCCAAAGTGCAGGCCCACAGGCGGTCGACGGCAAGGGTGAACGATTCATCAAGCGCTTCGGCCACTTCGCGCAGGGCGTCCGCCTCGTGCCGCAGGAGGTCGCGGGCCCGGTCGAGTTGGGTCATGTCGTCCACCTCGGGAGGCGAAAGCATGGGAGCATCCTTGCGTGCCGATGCGGAATACGGGCTAATCCGTACCCTCTGCTGTAGGGTATGGAAGGTCAAGGCCAATCGCGCAAACGTTTATTGCCGACAAATTACCTCTCCCGCCGGAGTTGCCGATGTCGATCACCCGCCTTTTGCCCGTTCCGTTATTGCTTGCCGTGTTTTGCCCAGTTCACGCGGACGAACAGTCCGCCTATCGCGTCCTCGCCGCGGACCGGGGACATGTGGCCATCGTCAATGCCAAGGGCGACGTCGAGTGGGAAGTCCCAAACAAGCACGAAGTTCACGACGTTTCCCTCCTCGCGAACGGCAACATCCTCATGCCGACGAGCCCGAATACGGTCGTCGAGATGAGCCCCGAAAAGAAGATTGTCTGGCAATACGAAGCGAAGCAAAAGGCCGGTTACAAGGGACGCATCGAGATCCATGCCGTTCAGCGTCTCGACAACGGCAACACCATGGTGGCCGAGTCGGGCAATGCTCGAATTGTCGAAGTGGACAAGGACGGGAAGATCGTGGTGGATATTCCTCTCGAAGTCGAACATCCGAACGCTCATCGCGACACGCGGATGGCACGCAAGTTGGCCAACGGCAATTACCTCGTTTGCCATGAGGCCGACGGAAAGGTCCGCGAATACGACGCCAAGGGCAAAGTCGTCTGGACCTACAAGCTCGACCTGGGAGGACGCCCCGCGGCCCCAGGTCACGGACCCGAGGGGCATGGGACAGAGGTCTATGGCGCCGTACGTCTGGCCAATGGCAATACGCTGATCGCCTGCGGCAACGGCAACCGTGTCATTGAAGTGAATGTCGACGGCAAGATCGTTTGGGAGCTGAAGCAAGACGAACTGCCGGGCATCAAGCTCGCCTGGGTGACGACGCTGCACGTCAAGGAAAACGGCAACGTGATCGTCGGCAACTGCCACGCGGGGCCGGAGAATCCGCAGCTTTTCGAAGTCACACGCGACAAGAAGCTTGTGTGGACTTTCAAAGACCATAAAACCTTCGGAAACTCACTGGCGTCGGCCCATGTTCTCGGCATTGAGGGGAAAGTCATCCGGTGAAGGCCTCCTACGTAGCTCTTGTCGTTCTCGTTCTGATGATCGGCGGATTTCTCATCGCTTTGGCACGAAACGGAGCCGTGGAATCGGCAGACGAGCCAGTGTCGGCGACCGATATCGTGCCGCGAGGTTATGTCTGTTACCGCGCTTCCTCACCCATCGTGATCGACGGCACGCTTGACGATTTGGCGTGGGCAGATGCGCCGTGGAGCGAATCGTTCCGCGATATTCAGGGCGACCTGCGTCCCGATCCGTTGTTGCGGACGCGCATGAAGATGCTCTGGGATGAGAACGCCCTCTACATCGCGGCGGAACTCGAAGAGCCGCACGTCTGGGGAACGATCACCCAGCACGACGCGGTGATCTTTCAGGACAACGACTTCGAAGTCTTCATCAACCCGGATGGCGACGGCCATAATTACGGCGAATTCGAGATGAACGCCCTGAATGCGACGTGGGACTTGCTATTGACCAAGCCGTACAAGGACGGCGGCAAGGCCGTCGATTCATGGGAGATCAAGGGACTGAAGACTGGTGCTCATGTCGATGGGACGATCAACGATCCGCGCGATGTCGACCGCGGCTGGACGGTTGAAATCGCGCTGCCCTGGAAGAGCTTGAAGGAGGTTTCGTACTGTCCCGTGCCGCCGAGGGATGGGGATCAATGGCGGATCAATTTCTCGCGTGTCGAGTGGGACGTCGACATTGTCAATGACAAGTATGTCAAAGTGCCGATGCGGCCCGAGCACAACTGGGTCTGGTCGCCGCAAGGCGAGATCGACATGCATCGACCGGAGCGCTGGGGGATCGTCCAATTTAGTGGCGCTAAACCAGGCACGGCCGAGTTCCATCCGGACCCGGCTCAGCCGGCACGCGACTATTTGCACCGCATTTATTACGCGCAGCGTGCCATTCATAAACAACATCACGCCTTTGTAACGAGCCTGGCCGCACTCAACCTGGGCCCATTGCCGGCCGGCCTGTCGAATCCAGCGCTCGAAGCGACGCGGAACACATTTGAAGCGAGCGTCGACCTGCGCCGGCCGGGCGGAGTCCGTGAGCAATGGCGGATCACGCATGACGCGCGCTTCACCAAGGTCGGTTCGCCCGCTGATGCCAAGTGATCGCAAACGACGGGGAGCGCATCATGTCCAATGACAATGCGGTAGTCGAAACGGCCACCCTCGGCGGCGGATGCTTCTGGTGTCTGGAGGCCGTGTTCGAGAACCTGCGCGGCGTTCTCGCCGTGGTGTCCGGCTACACCGCGGGTCAGACGTCAGACCCGATTTATCGCGATGTTTGTTCGGGGACGACCGGCCACGCGGAGGTCGTGCAGGTGACGTTCGATCCGCGAGTCGTGTCATTTGCCGACATTCTCGATATCTTTTTCTCGATCCACGATCCGACGACGCTCAATCGGCAGGGCAACGACGTCGGCACCCAGTACCGGTCCGGCATCTACTACCATTCACCCGAGCAGAAGGAAATCGCGGAAGCGAAAATTGCTCAGCTCAACGCGACTCAACTGTTCAATGCCCCGATCGTGTCGGAGGTCAAGCCGGCAACGCGGTTCTATCGGGCCGAAGACTACCACCAGGGCTACTTCCGGGCCCATCCGGAACAGGGTTATTGTCAATTTGTCGTCTCGCCCAAGGTGGCGAAGTTTCGCAAGCAATTTGTCGACCGGCTGAAGGCGTAACCCTCTCATTCCCTTTTCATGCCGGCCGTGTTACGATTCTCATAATTACTGCCAATCGTCGACCGATGAGGCTTTGCCGTGCGCGTTCTGCTCGTAGAAGACAATAAGCACCTGGCTCGGGCGCTTCGCCAGGGGCTCGAAGAAGAAGGCTTTGCCGTCGATGGCGCCGAGGACGGCGACGAGGCCGATCACAAAGCGCGAACGACCAATTACGACGCGGTCATTCTCGATCTAATGTTGCCGAAGAAGGACGGCCTGACGCTGCTGCGCGGCTGGCGGGCATCGGGGGTCAAGTCGCACGTTCTCGTTCTTACCGCCCGCGGCGCCCTGGACGACAAGGTGAAGGGGCTCGATTCAGGCGCGGATGATTACCTCACCAAGCCCTTCGAGTTGGAAGAACTGTTGGCCCGTTTGCGGGCGCTCATCCGGCGTGGGCATCAAGTCAAGGACCCGTTGCTCAAGGTTCACGACCTGACGATCGACACCTCGGCGCGGACTGTCAAACGCGCCGGCAAGTCGATCCATCTCACGCCCAAGGAATATGCTCTTCTGGAGTTCCTTGCCTTCCACGCGGGCAAGGTGGTGACGCGGTCGATGATCTGGGAGCACTTGTGGGACGAGCACGACGAGAGTGTTTCCAATGTCGTGGACGTGTATATTCGCTACTTGCGGAACAAGATCGACAAGGACTTTTCCCCACCCCTCATTTTGACACGCTGGGGGGAAGGGTATATGCTCCGAGCGGAAGAATCGGCCGACGAGACGGCCGCAGTTGGTAGCGGACCATGAAATCCATTCGCCGGACGCTGCTGCTCAACGTGCTGTTGCTGCTGATCGTGACGCTCGGCGTGGTCACCTACGTCGTTTATTACACGGCCGCCGGCGCGTTGCGCGAACGTCAGCAGGCGGCGACGGAACTCGCGCATGTCCGCTACGAAGACCGGCGCGACGAGGCGTTGCGAGCCCGTGCGGACAAGCTGGCCAGCGAGGTCCAGTCGAACTGGAATTCAACCAATTTTCGCAATCAGTGGGTCGCTTCCGAGGTGGCGGCAGTGATGGCGCCGATGGGGCCCGGCAATCCGGCGGCCCTGATTCCGCGTGCCGGCATCATGGGCGCGACAACCTTTGGCCGCGCCAGCCAACTCGCGTTCGAGGTTCATGCTCGGCTCGCAACCGAGTTGAAGCTGAATGAAGAAGAGATCTATGCAAAGCCGGACGTGGCGAACTACGAGTACATCCAGGTGACGAGCGATGCCGGGGGGACGTGGACGTCGCGATCGCTGGCGGGCGAGACTCTGCCGAGTGGCTTTCCGATCTTGCATCGCGATCCCGATGGGCATCCGCCGCGCTTCGACACGGTCAGTTTGCCGTCCGGGGTCGAAGTCCGCCGGGTGACGATTCGCGCGAATGTCACGCGTTATAGCCGCGTCGGCAACTTCTTCCTCCAGCGGCCGGCCCGGCCTGAGGATTCGGTCCCGCCGTCGCGTGCCGTGGTTGGACTGGCCGGCGCGATTCGTGCTCCGCGGCCCGTCGGTGGCCCCGGCGGCGGACCGTTCTTTCGCCCACAGCCGGAGGGGCCCGAGAACACCATCCCGGTCTTTTACATTCAGTGCGCGTGGAACACCAGCGCGGACGCGCCGCAAATCGAGGAGATGATTCGCACACGCGACCAGCAGCTTTCCGCCATCGATCAGGAGACGGAGCGGAGCATTCGCAATCTCCGGGCCACGCTGGCGTGGTCCGTCAGCGGCGCGTTCGCGGCGACCCTGATCGGCGGCTGGATCCTGGTGGGCGCCGGCCTATTCCCGCTGAAACGTCTGTCGCAGGCCGTCAGTGAGATCAATCCGAAGGACTTCCGTTTGCCATTGGATCCTCGGACGCTTCCGTCCGAAGTAAATCCGGTTGCCGACCGATTGTCGCGGGCGCTCACACAACTGCAGGCGGCGTTCGAACGGGAGAAGCGGGCCGCCGCCGACATCTCGCATGAGTTGCGCACACCCTTGGCCGCGTTGACGACGACGATCGAAGTATCCTGCCGCAAGGTACGCTCGGCCGAGCAGTATCGTCAGACGCTCGACGAATGCCGCGTGATTGCGAAGCAGATGAGCCTGCTGGTCGAGCGCATGCTCGCCCTCGCGTGGTTGGACGCGGGCGTGGACGAGGTTCGACCACAATCCGTGGAAGTGACCGATCTCGTTGGTGGCGTGGCGGCGATCGCCAAACCACTGGCGGAGGTTCAGGGGCTGTCTTTCAAAGTCAACGTGCCCAATCGCCTCACGGTGCGTACCGATCCGGACAAGCTCCGCGAAGTTGTCATGAACCTGACGCACAACGCCATCGAATACAACCGGCCCGGCGGCGAGATCGAACTGACCGCCACGCAGACGACATCCGGAATCGTGGTCGAAGTCCGCGACACCGGCATCGGCATGGCGCCCGAAATCCAGGACAAGATTTTTGAGCGCTTCTTCCGAGCCGATCCCTCGCGGCAGGCGACGGGAGCGCACGCGGGCCTGGGTCTGGCCATTGTCAAGGAATATGTCGATCGTCTCGGTGGGCGATTGACGGTCGACAGCACATTAGGGCGGGGCAGCCGTTTCCGGATCGAATTGCCGAATGCACTCTGACGATCGGACGCGTTCATGACGCTTGCCGCCGATCCCGAAATCGAACTCATGCTGCGCGTGCAGCAGGATGAGGCCGGAGCGTTCGCGGTGCTGATTGCGGCCTATTGGTCGCGCGTCTTTGGACGGTTCGTCCGCCAGTTCGGCGATCGGCAGGAAGCCGAGGACCTCGCGCAGGACGTGTTTCTGCGACTCTATCGCAGCCGCAAGAGTTACCGTCCGACCGCCAAACTCTCGACCTGGATTTTCTTCATTTCCCGCAACGTCGGCCGCAATGGTTTGCGCCGGCGACGACGCAAGAGACTGTTGCCCATTGGGCTGGCGAACGATGGCGAAGACCTTCACGCGTTCGGTGTCGACGGCGATGCCGCGACGCCGGCGCTGTCGCTCGAGCGTCTCGAGTTGGTCAATCTCGTTCGCGGGGCAGTCGCCTTGTTGAATCGGCGTCAACGGCGTGCAGTCGAACTGCAGTTCGAAAACCGATCCTACGCGGAGATCGCCCAGGCCTTGGACATGAGTCCGAAGGCCGCCAAGAGCCTTCTCTACCGCGCACGCAACGAACTACGCAGTGCGCTCCTGCCGCGCGTTCCCGTCGGCAGCGATTGATGCCCGCGCTTGCACAAACGTCTGAACCCGTTCATCGGCCGACTTCATCAGCCCATCGACGGGGCCATCAAAAATCAATTGCGCTTGCCCGTCGGCAAGGCGGGCGAGCGGATAGAGCATCGCGACCCGGTCGGCAACGCGGACGACGGTCTTCATTTCATGCGTGACCACGATGCTCGTAATCGGCCGCCGTTCGCGTGTCTGGCGAATCAAGTCGTTGATCAACTCCGTCATTACAGGGTCGAGGCCCGTCGTTGGCTCGTCGTAAAGCATGACTTCCGGATCGAGCGCCAGCGCACGAGCCAGGCCGACGCGCTTGCGCATACCGCCCGAAAGTTCGGCCGGCATCTTGGCGGCGGCGTTTGTCGGCAAACCAACCTCGGCGAGCCGGGCATGAACTCGTTCGGCGATCGCTGTTTCTTTGAGATCGTGCAGCGTTCGCAAGGGATAGGCGACGTTTTCGTACACGCTCAGACTGTCGAACAGGGCGGCGCCCTGAAAGACAAAGCCAAATCGACGTCGGGCCGCCGTGAGTTCGACGGCCGAAAGATTGTGCAGATCGCGATTGTCAAGAAGGACGCGCCCGCTCGATGGTTGCAGCAGCCCGACCAGCAATTTGAGCAAGACGGTCTTGCCGCAGCCGCTTTCGCCGATGACGCACAGGGTTTCGCCGCGTCGCACGTCGAGGGACAGGTCGCGGAGGACGAGTTGCGCGCCGAACTGCATCGCGACGCGCTCGAGTTCAAGGAGTTTCTCCGGGGCAGGCGGCGTCATGGTCGACCGTCCCCGATCAGGGCGTTGGCGCTCACCGGTTGACCGTCGCGCCATTCGATCCACAGCCGAGCCCGAGCGTTCCAGGTGAAGCCGTTGAAATTGGGCTCTGCCGGCCGGCAATCCGATGTGACAATCTGATCCATGGGGACCATCACCGCCGGCGCTGGCGCGCCCTCGCCGCGATTGTGCCTCATGGCGGCAAAGAAGCGTGTCGTCCCCAGGTCCTCCTGCGCGCCGAAATACAGAAGCACCGCCGTCAGGCACACGAGGGGCGAGCGCAGCCAGATTATTCCCGCGATGAGCAAGATCGCGGCCCCCAGCGTGCTCAATGCCGCGGACACCTCGGTTGCACGCAAACGAGAAACGGACATCGCCAGCGAAGCGCGAAAGATCCGGCCGGCGTCGAGCGGGAGGATTGGCAGGCAATGCAGTGCGGCGATCAGCACGTTGGCCCAGAACAAATGGACCCAGAATGTTTCGACGGTGAGGTCGCTCGCGCCGTCGGGGAAACGAACGCTTTGATCCGCCAGTGTCAGGCCGCCGCCGATCATCGTCGCGATCAAAGCGAGGAATACGGGCCCGGTCGCGGCAATGTAGTTTTCCTGCCACGGCCGGTCGCTCAGGCGCGTCAGGCGTGCGACGCCCCAAAACGGGTAAAGGGTGACGTCGCGTGTACCGAGTCCGAAACTGCGGGCAGCCAGCAGTTGCACGCCCTCATGGGCGATCACGCAGACATACGTCGCCAGAACCAGCAACGTGTGAAAGACCGCTTCGCGCGGCGAAAGCAAGACGGACGAATAGATCGCCACGGCCACCGGCAGCAACGGCCACGACCAATGCAGGCGCAATTCGCTTCCACAAAACGTGCCGATTGTCAGGGGTCGCGTCATGCCGGTAGTTTAGGCCATAACTCGTGCCGCGTCAGAACAAGAGCATCGTCGCAATCGTGAAGTACGCAGCGATGCCGGTCACATCCACGAACGTCGCGACGAACGGGCTGGACGCCAGGGCCGGGTCGGCGCCAATCTGGTGAAAAATCAGCGGCAACATCGAGCCAATGAGCGTGCCCCACAAACAGATAAACGAAACCGCAATGCAGATGACCAGTCCGAAGCGCCAGCGGCCCACCGTTTCTGTCTGCGTCTCCGTCGTTGGCGGGAATGTATACACGACCTCCTCGCCACGCTCGATGCGTTCGGGTGTCATGCCCTTCGGCGGCGTAATGTGTGTTCTGCGCTTGACCGGTTCGCGGGCGGCGATCGGCGTGCCCTCGGGGACTGCGTAGGCGCCGTGCTCGTCCGGCTTGAACTCCTGGTCCGCGGGCAGAACGACCTGAATCGCCGCCTCCATTTCTTTGCGGGCGCTGCGCAAGTCCTCCGAAGTCGATGCGCCGCGAAACAGACCGATGGCGCCCAAGGTCAGACCGAGCATGAGGCCCATCACAATCTCGTGCCGCAGGACGCGCCACCAATTCTTGACGACAATGTGTCCGAGAGCCAGTTCGCGGGTGATAATCGTCGCCGCCTGCGAACCCGAGTTGCCGCCCGTCGACAGGCACAGCGGTACGAACAAGCTCAGCACCAGGATCGCTTGCAAAGCCTCGTCGAATTCGGCCATGACCGTGAACGTTGCCAACTCCGCCGCGAACAGCAAGCACAGCCAGCTTGCACGCTTCCACCAGATCGTAAACAGGCCGGTTTCCAGATAATTGCCGCGGAATGGACCAACAGCGCCCTGCTTCTGCAAGTCCTCCGTCGCTTCCTGGCTGATGACTTCGACGATGTCGTCGTGCGTGACAATGCCGACGAGCCGGCCATCGTTGTCGAGCACCGGGATCGCAATGAGGCCGTAACGCCGCAAGGCTTCGGCGGCCACTTCGCGATCGTCGGCCGCTTTCAGGCTGACCAGATCGTTAACAAGCATGATCTGTCGAATCGATGTGTTCGGATCAGCCAGGACCAGCGCGCGCAGCGTGAGGATGCCGAGCATGCGCCGCGTCGGTTCGTCGACGATGTAGACGTAGTAAATGGTCTCGCGATCCGGCGCCTGGGCACGCAGCCGCTCGATGGCCTGCTTCGCCGTCAAGTCGGCTGGCAGCCACGCATAGTCGGAGGTCATGATCGCCCCGACCGTGTTTTCGCCGTAACGCGAAAGGCTGGCAATGTCGCGGCGATCGGCCTCGTCGACGAGGCGGAGCAGGGCTTCCGACACCTGGGCGGGCAATCGCCGGAGCAGGTCCACGCGATCGTCGTGCGACATCAATTCGATCAGGCGGGCCATCTGTGGCCGGCCAGCGCCCTTGGCCATCGTGACCTGAAAATCAATGGGAAAGAACTCGAAGACTTTGGCTTGTTCGCGTGGCTCGGCCTTGCCCAACACTTCCCATACTTCCTCAACCGTGAAGGCGTCGCCGGAGAGCGTCTCCGCCACGGTCATGGGGTTGAGCGTCTCGACAAACGCCTTCATGCTGGCCGGGTTCTTGTCCAGCAGCATCATGCGGACTTCGGGGCCGAAGAGTGCGTGCGCCATGGTCCCTCCGGCCCGTCACGGGCGCAGAATGGTGTTGTCGATGAGGCGGGTCGTGCCGAAATAGACGGCCAGCGCCGCAAGGGCCGGCCGGTCGAGCGTCGTGAGGGTGTCGAGCGTCTCCGCATCCAAAACGCGGGCGTAATCCAAGCTTGCACCGGGCGTCGTAGCAACGATGTGCGTCATGGTCGACTCGAGCACTCCGATCGACCGTTCGCCGCTCCCGACCAGCTCTTCGACGCGATTGAGCGCGCGACGCAGGGCGATCGCGTGCATCCGTTGCGTGGGATCGAGATAGCGGTTGCGCGACGACATCGCCAGACCATCTGTTTCGCGCACTGTCGGCTGGACACGAACGCTTAGCGGCAGGTTCAAATCGACCGCCATCCGGCGAATGATCAGGGCCTGTTGCGCATCCTTCTGACCGAAGTACGCGATGTCCGGCGTGACGATATGGAACAGCTTGAGGACGACCGTTGTCACCCCGCGGAAGTGGCCGGGCCGCGATTGGCCGCAGAGCATGTCCGGCAATTTCGTGACCTCGACAAACGTCCGGGACTCGGGGGGATACATCTCAGCGGCGGTGGGTGCGAAGATCAGGTCCGTTCCCATGGCGCCGCAGAGTGCGCGGTCGGCATCGAATGTGCGCGGATAACGCGTGTAATCTTCGTTGGGCCCGAACTGGGTCGGGTTCACAAAGATCGAAACAACCGTGAAGTCACACTCGGTTCGCGACGCTCGGATCAAGCTGGCGTGGCCTGAGTGCAAGGCCCCCATCGTCGGGACGAAGCCGATCCGCTTGCCGGCCTTTCGGGCAGCGGCGACGGCGGTTCGCGTATCGGCAATGGTTTCGGCGACAGGGGGCAGCATCATGACCCAGGCACCCGCGGGCTTCGGAATGATGTACGAGGATTGTCCACTAAGGCGCGTCGTAGCTGAATTCGTGAGAATTCAGGGCTGGCACGGCCAAAGAACTGAATTCTCACGAATTCAGCTACGCCGCAATTTCGCCACAAGCTGTCAGCTACTCGCCCCCGGGGCGAACAGCACGGCCGAGAAGCTGCTCCAGGTAGGATCGGGTTTCCGTCGGGCCGAGGTTCAGTTCATTCGCCGCGCGCAACACTGTGGCATGGGCCTCCTTGTATTGGGCGTCGTCGACAACAATCTCAAGCTCGACGAATTTGCCGACACTGTCGACATCGTCCAGACAGGCATGCAAGGTGAAGCCACCACGAATGAATTCGAAAATGCGGCGGCGCTTGCGAACGACCGCCGTGGGCCGATAGCCGAGTCGTTGGAATAGGGCCAGGAACGACGCCGCGGCATCCGCGCCAGACGGGCAGGGGACTTCGATTTCCGTCCGCGTCTTGGATGTGGCGTCCTTGCGCGGACCCTTGTAGGTCAAGAAATTCTGCTCGCCGATCCGGCGCAGGCGCAGCGCCTCGTCGGTCCGGGCAAAGTCGCGATCCGGGGCATTCATATAGTGATCGGACTCGACGTGATCGGCAGTCAGGACCGCTCCCCATGCCAGCAGGCGCGATTCGACCGCGGACGGATCGGTTAGACAATACTTGGCCTCAACTTCGAGCATGGCCAATTCCATTCGGGCGTCGGGTCGGGTTGGGTAGAATTACGCAAAGGTCCGCAGCCAGTCAGCCGGAGCCAGCGCCAGATGCCGAAATTTGTGACCGTGGCCAAGGTCGGCGACATCGCGGAAGGTGAAGCCGTGACCGTCGTCGGGCCGAGCAAGGCGATCTCGGTCTTCCGCGACGGCGACGGCTACTTTGCCATTGATGACATGTGTCCTCACATGGGCGCTTCGCTGGCGGGCGGATTTGTCGAGGATGGCATCGTCACCTGTCCGTGGCACTACTGGCGCTTTCGCCTTGCGGATGGGGCCTGGGCCGACAACCCGCGGATCAAGATCGGTTGTTATCCGGTGCAGGTTGTTGCCGACGAGATTCGCGTTGAATTGCCCGAAGCGATCGAAGGTTCCAAAGCTACCGGCTGCAGCTGACCAGTCAAAAGTGTCACGCAAAGTCGCAAAGACGCAAAGAACAAAAAGGAACACAAATCATGCCTTCTTACCTTGCGTCTTTGCGCCTTTGCGTGACACATCTCTGTCAGCCCGTTGCTTGACTCCCCGTTCCGACCGGCTAACCTGTCCCAAAATCCCGCAAGATCACCGGACTTGCGGCGAAGTTCTCGGTACATCCGGCCCCGAATCCCTTACACCGGCTACCCACGATGTCCAACGCCGACGTCCCGCCACCCGCCGCGGGTCAGGTTTCACCGGCAGTCGATGCCACCCCGGCATTCGATGAGATTCGGATTTACAGCCATTCGCCACTATTTTACTGGTGGCCGGTCTGGCTGTTCGGCTTCATCTTTTCCCTCATTACGCTCATGGACAACGATCGGATGGCGATCGTTCCGGCCGAAGCGTTGCTGGTCAAAGAGAGCGTCGAGGGCAACAAGTTTCGCGGGACGATCTACGGTCCCGTGCAAGAACAGAACTTGATGGGCAAGATCACCGCCGATGCAAGCCAGGAACAGAAAGACCATCTGATTGCGAAGAACCCGAACTTTCCACGCGACGCCAAGAATGTCTATGAGTTGCGACCGCATGTGAGCGCACGATCGTGGATGGGCCCGACCTATCTCATCATCCTGGTCCTGGTCATCATCATCACCAGCGTCCCGCTCCGCGGCCTGTGGTCACTGGTCGTGCTCATCGCGCTCGTCGTCCTGGCGCTCATGGTCAGTTTGTTCAAGTGGTGGGACGATATCCTCGGGGCGCTGTATGGCTTGCACATTTTCATCAACCTCGCCGGCTACTTGATGCTGAGCACGGCCATCTTCGTGTCGTGGGCCGTCGCGACCTTTATTTTTGATCGCCGATCGTACATCGTCTTCACGCCCGGCCAGATTCGCGTCTGCGAAGAGATTGGTAGCCGCGAGCGGACCTACGACACGACGGGCATGACCATCGAGAAGCACCGCGACGACTGGTTCCGGCACATTTTCCTTGGCTTCGGCAGCGGCGACTTGAGCGTGCGCACGGCCGGGGCAGACCGAAATGAAATCCTCATGCCGAACGTGGCCCTGATCGGTTTCAAGATCGAGCCGATCCAGCAGCTCATTCGGCAGCGGCAGATTGACACCAGCGCGCCGCATGCGCCGCGCAAGGGTTGAAAACACCGAGGGCCCCGGCAAAAGCCGGGGCCCTCGGTCTTCAGTGGCTGCTTCAGTTTACTTCTCTTCCAGCGGCACTTTCACCATTTGCAAGTAATACCCCTTCTTGGCATCCTCGGCCTTTGACGCCAAGAGCTTTTCCGCAGCCGCTCGTTCGTTGAACGGGAACGTCTCGATCTGCTTCGACGAATTGTCGTAGACGACCCAGACGGCCTTTTGCCGGACGGCCTTCTTGGCGGCCCGAGCGCGCTTGGGCGCCGCGGCCTTCTTCGGCTTGACGACTTTCTTCTTCTTTTTCTTAGGCCCATCCTCGTCGTCATCGTCCTCGTCGCCGCCGTCGTCCTCGGCCTCGGCATCGCCCTCGGCTTCCGCCTCGCCTTCGCCTTCAGCTTCCTCTTCACCTTCCTCTTCGTCTTCGCCCTCTTCCTCTTCGTCGTCGGCCTCCTCGGCCTCCGGCTTCTCCGTCGTCTCTTCGTCAAAATCGGCCCGCTGTTCCTTGCGGTTGATCGTGCGCTTCCGGCCGGCCATGCGTGCCTCCTCCGGGGGTGAATTCGGGGAAACCGTCAATATAGGGTAAGAGCCTGCAAATGGCCCGGCAATCTGCAGGTCGATGCGTGCCAAATGTTTCCGGCGATTTATTGCATTACATTGCAATAAAAATCGGTGAAACACTTTGGGGGTGGTGCGAACACAAAGCAATGCATTGTGCGATACGGTGGCCGTCGGCGTGTGGTCGCCCGGTTGACCCGTCGCGGCGGCGGGATTACGATGAACCTATCAACTCTCCCGGACGCTCGTGCGGATGCTGACCAAGCGCATCATTCCCTGCCTGGACGTGAACCGTGGCCGTGTGGTCAAGGGGACCAACTTCGTTGGCCTGCGCGACGCGGGCGATCCGGTCGAAGTCGCACGCCGGTATGAGGCCGACGGGGCCGATGAACTGGTCTTTCTCGACATTTCGGCGAGCCACGAGGGTCGAGCCATCCTGTTGGACATGATTCGCCAGGTGGCTGAGCAGATTTTCATGCCGTTCACCGTCGGCGGCGGCATCCGCACGTTGGCCGATGCCACGCAGATTATCCAGGCGGGCGCCGAGAAAGTGAGTTTGAACTCGGCGGCGGTGAAGACGCCCGACCTAATCTCGGAGGTCTCTGGCAAATTCGGCGCGTGCGCGACCGTCGTCAACATCGACCCGCGGCGAGTCATGCGTGAAGGTCGCGAGTTCTGGGAAGTGCATGTGAACGGCGGCCGCGTGCCGACCGGCCTTGAGGCCGTCGCGTGGGCACAGGAAGTCGAACGCCGTGGGGCTGGCGAGATCGTCCTGACGTCAATGGATGCGGACGGCACCAAGAACGGCTACGACCTGCCCATGACCGAGGCCGTTGCGCGTGCGGTCAATATCCCGGTCGTAGCGAGCGGCGGGGCAGGGCACCCGGAGCATTTGCGTGCGGCGTTCGCCGCCGGAGCGGATGCTGCATTAGCCGCGAGCATATTCCACTATAACGAGTACAGTATCCCGCTGACGAAGCAGTTCTTGGCGAACCAGGGGATTGCCGTACGGATTGTAAAACCACTCTGATTGAATTCGTAGCCCGGCGTCTGCCAGCCGATCGAGGAGCGCGACAATGTCTACTGGAAAAGGTCCGCCAGCAATCCCGAAGCCGGCTCCGAAGGTCGAGAAACCCGACCAGTTGGGATGGGGCAACGGCGTGGCCTCCGGGCCGCGCATCCCGATTCCCACGACGCCGATGGAGTTGGTGCCGTTCCCCGACGTCGCGGCGCTCGGCCTGGGGCCAAGCGAGCCGGAAGTCAACAAACTCTTTCGCATGGTCATGAAGCTGGAGGCTTCCGACATTCACTTGAAGGTCGGCCAGCCGCCCATGATCCGACTGCGCGGCGACATCCGCCGGACGGACTGGAAGCCGCTGACCCAGGAAGACCTGGAGCGCTTGCTGCTGCCTAATCTGAAGCCAAGTCACCGCAAGATTCTCGAAGAGGAGGGCGGCGTCGACTTCTCGTATGTCGTCGGGAACGACGAAGCGCGCTTCCGCGTATCGCTATTCCGCCAGCGTGGCCGGCTGTCGCTCGTGAGTCGGCGCGTCAACAGCTTGATTCCAACGTTTGAAAACCTCGGATTGCCGGCGTCGATCGAAGGCCTGTGCCATTACAACGAGGGCATGGTGATCCTGGCCGGGGTCACCGGGTCGGGCAAGTCGACGACCATCGCGGCGATGATCGATTACATCAATTACCGCGAGCCGCTGCACATCCTGACTGTTGAAGACCCGATCGAATTCACGTTCGTCGATCGCATGTCGTACATCAATCAGCGCGAGATCGGCCTCGACACCCGCGACTGGCACAAGGCCCTGAAGGACGCGGTGCGGCAAGACCCGGACGTGATTCTGGTCGGTGAGTTGCGCGACATCGAAACATTCGAAGCGGCCGTGCACTCCGCGGAAACGGGGCATCTAGTGTTCGGCACGATTCACGCATCGAGCGCCGCGACGACGATCAACCGCATCCTCGACCTGTTCCCGCCGGATAAGCACAACGCCATCCGGCAGGCGCTCGCGAACAACCTGAAGGCCATCGTGGCGCAGAAGCTCATCAAGGGCCTGAAGAAGCCGCGTGTGCCGACGAACGAGATCATGATCGTCAACCCGACGATCCGCAAGCTGATTTCGGAGGAACGCGATAATCAGATCAGCCAGGCCATCATGATCGGCTACTTGGAAGGCATGGTCGATTTCACCGAAAACCTGCGTCAACTCGTGGACCGTGGCGACGTGGACAAGTCGACGGCTTTGGAGTTCGCTCCGGACCCGGAGAAGCTGAAGATGGCTCTCAAGGGCATCAAGGTGGCGGCGTCGGGCATTTTGTCGTAGTGGCGACACGATTCCGATCTTGGCGGGCGACGCTCGCCGCACAAGATCGGAATCGAGTTCCACAGGGCGCGGGCTGCAAGTTCCATCCTCTCTCTGGGCCATGTTCATGGGTGGCCTCTCGAGCCGATTGCCGCGAACATTTCGGGGCCGACTGTTCGTTGTTCTTGTCGTCGTCGGCCTGGTGTTGGTCACATTCACCGGGTGGAGTTGTCTTCGGCCAGTCCTCGCACTCAACGAAGTCGAGCAGGCACTTGCTCGCAACGACCCGGCCAAAGCCTGCGAACTATTGAACCGCTTTAGTAACCGCTGGCCGGATAATGAAAAGGCGTTGCTCGTTTGGGCCCAGGCACTGCGGCGGACCGACGATTGTTCCCAAGCTGAGTGGTTCCTCACCGAATACGAGCGACGAGCCGGCAAGACGCCCGCGAGTGAGTTGGAATGGTCGCTGCTCGGCGTGCAACAGGGCGATTTCGCCGGGCAGGAAGAATCGCTACGTGCTATCGTCGATCGCAATTCATCCGACGCGGCGAACATTCTTGAGGCCCTCGCCAAGGGCTACAACGTCGCTTTTCGCTACACGGATGCTCTCGCGGCATTGGGCCGTCTCATCGAGAGTCACCCCGACCACGTTCCAGCCCTGATCCTGCGCGGCACCATTCTCGATCACCAGCGTCAGGCGGACGCCGCCGAGAAGTCATTGCGCCGCGCGGTCGAACTTGCTCCCGCGAGTGCGGAGGTTAATGCGGCCCTGGCAACCGTACTGAATCATCATGGCCGCACGCGGGAGGCGATCCAGTATTTCGAGCGCGCCTTGCAGTCAAATTCATTTGACTCCGCGCTCTTGGTTGAACTGGCCCGAGCGCACGTCGACGATGACGACCTGCCGTCGGCCGAACGCCGGCTCGACGAATTGCTAGCGATCAATCCAGAGCACGCGGTCGGGCTTGTCGAGCGTGGTCGAATTGACATTCGTCGCGGTCAGTTTGACCGAGCAGAGCCATTTTTGGCACGGGCTGTTGTTGTTGCGCCATGGAAGCGCGAGGCGCACCACCTGCGATTGATGGTGCTCAGACGACTTGGAAAGAACGAAGCGAGCGCCGCGTGCGCAGCTCGCATCGCCGATTTGCAGAATGAAGACGGGCTCGGCGGGAAACTCCGGATCCGCGCTCGAGATTCGTCGCGCGACGTGGCGACGCGCTGGGAACTTTGGCTCTGGTCGCAGAGGAACGGGCAGATCGATGAGGGGATTGCCTGGCTGACTGAGATCCTGCGCGCCGATCCCAAGGACCCGCAGGTACACGCGGCATTTGCCGACTATTTCGAACGTGCCGGCCAGCCGCGACGGGCCGCCCTACACCGTGACGCCACATCTACCGCGCCGGGGGCTTCGAATGATTGATCAACCGCGACGACTTCAGACGAGGTGGATGCTTGTCCTGATCGCGGGCGTGCTCATTGTCGGCGGGGTCGCGGTCATCATCTTCGTGGTATCGAATCACGGCGAAATCCAGCCCACTTTCGAGCCACCGCATGTAGAAACTGCGGCCGCGGCAACCGCGGAGGAAGTGCATCGCCTGTGCGGAGCGTGCCATGCGTACCCGCCGCCCGAGACGTTCCCGAGGTCGGCCTGGCGCAAGGAAGTGAAGCAGGGATACGACTTTTTTCACAAGGACCTGACGTATCGCTTCGACTATCCGCCGCTCGAATCGGTAGTCCGCTACTACGAAAGCCGTGCTCCCGAAGCTCTGCCGCTCGTGCCGCGCTCGGTCGCCTTGACGGCGGCAGCAGCACACTTCGACCGCAAGGCGATTCCGTTTCCGGACGCGGCCACGCCGCCGGGCGCCGCCCACGTCAATCTCGTCCACCTGTTCAGCAAAGACAAGCTCGACATCCTCGTTTGCGATGCGCTCGGCAAACAGGTCCTGGTTTATAGTCCCTATGAATCGAAGCCGGCCTGGAGAGTGATCGCCCGCGGTGTGACTTGCGCGCATGCCGAAGTCGTCGATCTGGACGGTGACGGCATCAACGACGTCATTCTTGCCGTTCTTGGCAGTTTCTATGCGACCGACGATCGCGTCGGCAGCGTCGTGTGGTTACGTGGCAGCCCGGACCGCACGTTTACGCCCGTCACGTTGCTCGATGGGGTAGGCCGTGTCGCCGACGTGCGGCCCGCCGATTTTCGCGGCGCGGGCAAGCTCGACCTGGTTGTGGCCGAGTTCGGTTGGCACGATACGGGCAGCATTTTGCTGCTCGAAAATCAGACGACCGACTGGCAGAAGCCCGCGTTTGTGCCGCGTATTCTCGACAGTCGTCACGGCACAACGCACGTGGCGGTCTGCGACATGAATGGCGACGGCAGGCCCGATTTCGTGGCCGTGATTTCGCAGGAGCATGAAACCGTCGTCGCGTTCCTGAACGATGGCAACGGCAAGTTTCGGCAGGAGACGATCTACAAAGCTCCCCATCCGACCTGGGGGAGCAACGGATTGCAGGTGGTCGATCTCGACGGCGATGGCCGGCTCGATGTGATCATGTCAAACGGCGATTCGCTCGACCCGCCGTACCTCCTCCGGCCGGATCACGGCATTACCTGGCTGGAAAACAAGGGCGCCTATCCCTTCACGCCGCACCGTCTGGCTGACTGCTATGGCGCCGGCAGCCCCGTCGTTGCCGACTTCGACGGCAACGGCTTATTGGATATTGCGTTCGTCAGCTTCTTACCCGGCGAGTTTTTCCCGCAGCGCGAGAAGATGCGGCTCGATTCCGTGGTGATTCTGGAACAAGTCAAGCGCGGCGAATTCGTCCGCCATGCCATCGAAATGGAAACGTGCGATCACTTGACCTGTGCCGCCGGCGATCTCGATGGCAAAGGCCGGCCAGACTTGGTGGTCGGCAATTATGTCCGCGGCGGTCGGACGAGCAGCGGCATCTCGATCTGGCGCAACTCCGGTAAATAACGTGTCACGCGAGGCCGCGTCACTTGCGCTCAAAGACGACTCTGCCGCCGACGATTGTTGTCTCCACGCGCGTGTCGGCAATCTTGTCACGCTCGCCGGAGGCAAGGATGTCACGCGAGAGAATCACCATGTCAGCCAGGTTGCCGGCGCGGATGGAACCGCGGTCGCCGTCTTGAAACGCTCCGTAAGCGCTTCCGAGCGTGTATGCCTCGACGGCCTCGGCGACGGTAATCCGTTGCTCCGGAAACCAGCCGTCGGCGTGCTTGCCGTCGAGCGTTCGGCGATTTACCGCGGCATCGATGCCGGCGAGCACGTCGAGCGGAGCGACCGGCCAGTCCGAACCGAAGGCGAGCCGCGCGCCGTTGTCAATGAAAGAGCGGAACGCATATGAGGAGGCGCATCGTCGCGGGCCAATGCGCCCCTCGGCCCAGCGGCCATCGTCAATCGCGTGATAGGGCTGCATGGATGCGACGACGCCGATCTCCTTGAAGCGCTTGTAGTCGGCCGGCCGCAGATGTTGAACGTGCTCGATGCGGAATCGCCGGTCGCGCGGACCATTGGCCTTAGCCGCGTCCGCGAAAATGTCGAGCAGCGTCGCATTCGCCTCGTCACCGATCGCGTGGACCGCGATTGACAGTCCCGCCTTGTCGGCTTCGCGGATCATGCCTGCCATCGCGTCCGGCGGGGTGACAAAGACGCCGACGTTCTTGCCGCCGGCTTCATATGGCTCGAACATGCGCGCTGTGCTCGAGCCGAGCGAACCATCCATGAAGCCCTTGACGCTGCCGATGCGAAAGAAATCATTGCCGAAGTTTGCTTCCGCTCCAGCGCCGATTACCTCATTTCGCGACGCAATGGGCCAGTGCAAATCGAGCCGGACGGTCATCTGTCCATCGCGAGCCAACTTTTGCAGCGATCGTGCGAGGACGCGACGAATTTCCGCCGGGCTGCCGTCCATGTCCTGCACGCTGGTCAACCCATTTTCAGCACAGGCACGCATGGCGGCACGAATGCCATCCGCGATTTCGGTTTCGTCCGGCGGAGGGATGACGCGGTCGACGAGGCCCATCGCGTTGTCTTTCAAGATGCCAGACGGCGTCTTCTCGTCGGCGAGCTTGAAAATCACGCCGCCGGCCGGTTCTTTGGTTTCCGCGGTCACCTTGGCCATCCTCAGCGCGGCCGAATTGGCGAGGGCCATGTGTCCGTCGTAGCGACGAATGAACACGGGACGATCGGGCACGTATTTGTCGACAATAGCGGCCGTCGGCAGGTTGCCCAGGAACGTGCGATCGTGGTCCCAATTGCCGCCGAGCATCCAACGATCCTTCGGCAACTTCTTGTCAAACACTTGAAGTCGACGGCCAAATTCAGCTTCGTCCTTGGCGTCTTTCAATTCGACGCGAGCGAGTTGCTCGCCGCCGCCCAGGAAGTGCAAGTGCGAGTCGTGAAAACCCGGCACGACCCGACGCCCCTTGAGGTCGATGATCTGTGTCTTCTTGCCAACGAGCGCGCTGATTTCGGCACTGGTTCCGACCTTGACGATGCGATCACGCCAAATGGCGACGGCCTCCGCCTCGGGATGCTCGCGGTCGACGGTCCAGACTTTGCCGCCGACGAGGACGAGATCCGCGGCGAGCGGCGGGGCGGGATCGGCGCCGGGAACCATTGTGAGCACCAGAAGTATTGAGTTCATGGTTTCAACCATTTCTCGCAAAACGCCAGCGCCTCGGCCTTCTGCTCGTCGGTGACCTTGTGACCGACGCCGTTGGCGATGGAGACCTTTAACTTGTCCTGGGCCCCGGCCTTGTCGTAGGCAGCTTCTGCCGCACGAATGGCGATGCGAGCGCCTTCGATCGGGCAATTGCCGTCCTCCGTGCCGTTGGCGATGTAGAGAGGTCGACCGGCCATGAGCTTCAGCATGTTCGGACAATCGAACTCGTCGAGGATGCCGGGAATCACCTTGTTCCAGAGTTGCTTGCAGACCTTGCCGTTCACCATCGGCTCGCCAAGGTCCTTCGCGGCGGCTTCATGTGCTCCCTTGATCGTATTCGCTCGGCCTTGCCACTTGTCGTGATCGAGGCTCCAGCGAAAGCTCTGCACGCCGATGAGGGGCATGGCGACGGCGACGCGTTCGTCGACGCTTGCAGCCAGCCACGTTTGGATGCCGCCCATGGAGATGCCCATCATCCCAATTCGCTTTGGGTCGACGTCAGATCGCTTTTCCAGAACGTCGATGAGCCGCCAGAGATCCCAGACGGTGTCGTAATAGAACGGATGTTCCATCTCCTCATTCGGAGCTTTCCACGCATTGGTGATCGCGGCCACGTATGCGGCCGAGCCCTTCGCCCCGCCGGACCGGTCGCCGTGATAGCGGGCGTCGATCGCCACTCCGATGATGCCTTTCTGAGCCAGGTCGTTGAGCCACGACTTCATGTCTTCCTTTTTGCCGCCGGTCCCGTGGAGCGCGATCATCACTGGATAACGGCCCTCTTTCGCCGGCCGGACCAACAGCACGGGGACGCGCTCGATAGCCCCGTCACGCTTTTTCTCGCTGGCGAACGTGAACGAATGCGTCGCGATCGCACCGGACGCGAGACCGGGCCCATCTTTGACGTCCGGCTCGACGCGTGGACGGTCGAGCATTTGCAAGAACGCCTTCCGCGTCTGCTCGGGCGTCAGCGTCTTGACCGACTCATCAGCCCGGACAGCTATTGGCAAAAGGAAGAGAAGCAGCGCCAACGGACGGTACATCGCATGCTCCAGAGGGAATTGGAATCGTTATACCCCGGGGCCGGGTCGATGCGACCACCAATCCGCCGTACAGTATCCGGACCGCCCCGATGGATCGAATACTCATGCGCAGTCCACATCTCGTGATCGCGACCTTCTTGGTGGCCGCGACCTCGTTGCGTGCCGACAAGGCCGACGTCGTGAAGGCCGTCGATGCGCATGCCGAGCCGGCGTGGGAGATGGCGAAGAAGATCTGGGACTTTGCCGAGCCAGGCTACCTGGAGAAGAAATCGTCGACCTTGCTCGCCGACGCGATGGAGAAGGCGGGCTTCAAGGTCAAACGCGGCGTCGCGAAGATTCCCACGGCGTTCACCGCGACCTTTGGCGAGGGCAAGCCAGTGATCGGCATTCTTGGAGAGTACGACGCTTTGCCCGAGCTATCGCAGGATGCCGTGCCGGTTCGCCAGCCGCGCGAGGGCGGCACGGGCTATGGCCAGGCCTGTGGACACCACCTCTTCGGTGTCGCTTCCGCCACGGCAGCGATGGCAGTCGCGGAGCAGATCAAGGCCGGCAAGATCAAGGGCACCGTGCGCTTCTATGGCTGCCCGGCGGAGGAGGGGGGAGCGGCCAAGGTGTTCATGGCCCGCGACGGTCTGTTCGCCGACTGCGACGCGTGTCTGCACTGGCATCCGGGCAGTCGCAATACGGCCGGCGACGGCTCGTGCTTGGCGCGCATCGCCGTCAAGTTCCGGTTCCACGGCAAGGCCGCCCATGCGAGCGGCTCACCGGAGAAGGGCCGATCGGCACTGGATGCGCTCGTGTTGACCATGCATGCCGTCGAGTTGCTGCGCGAACACACGCCAGACTTTACACGGCTGCATCACACCGTCACGTCCGGCGGCGGGGCGCCCAACGTTGTGCCGGAATTCGCGGAAGGCTTTTTCTACGTTCGCCATCCGAAAGCGGAGATCGTGTCGCAGCTTTATCCGCGACTCTTGAAGTGTGCTCAGGCGGGAGCGCTCGCCACAGAGACGAGGCTTGAAGTCGTGAACCTGGGCGGAACGATGGAACTGCTTCCCAATGACACGCTGGGTCGGGTTGCGCTCGAAAACTTGAAGAAGCTCAACGACATCAAGTACGACGCGGACGAGACCAAGTTCGCCGTGCGGCTGCGCGAGTCGATTACCGATAAGCTGCCGCCGATCGAGGATGTGGGCCAGGTGTTCGACACTACCGGGCGGACCATTATGGGTTCAACGGACGTCGGCGACGTGTCATGGCAGGTGCCGACCAGTGGGTTCTCGACGGCCTGCTGGGTGCCGGGCACGCCGGGCCATTCGTGGCAAGCGGTCGCGTGCGGCGGGACAACGATTGGCAAGAAAGGAATGATGCTGGCAGCGAAGGTGCTCGCGGCGTCGGCGTTCGACCTCTACCAGGAACCGAAACTCCTCGCGGATGCCAAGGCCGAGTTCACGCGCCGACTCGAAGGCCGCAAATATGTGCCGATGCTGGAGAAGGATCAGCCGCCGCCGCTCGACTATCGGTTGCCCGCCAAGCGGGGCGGGACGTCGGAGTAACTACTTCTTGGCGGGAGTCGTCGGGGTCTTAGCTTCCTCATCCCACTTCTTGAACGCAGCCGCGCGGTCTTCATCCGACGTGAAGCCGAGCTGGTGATACTGAATCAACTGGTTCGGGTAGACGTTCCACTGGGCAAAACCAAAGTCCTTCGGGTTCTTGCCGCTCAGGTGGATGGACATTGCCAGCGCCACATCCTGAATCTTGACGGTCCCACGACCCAGCCGGCCGACGAATTTCTGAACCTCGGTCTCGTCCTTCAAATAGTCCGCGATTGCCGCGAGATGCTCTTTGCTTCCCAACGTCCCAATGCAGCAGATGGCGGATGCCTTGGTGTAAACTTGCCCGATCTTTTTTTGCTTGAGGGCTTTCACCATCAAGTCGGCGCCTTCCTTGAGCTTGTACTGACAGAGTGTCCAGACGCTATTGTTGATGGTGTTTTCATCCATCCGGGCTTCGAGAAAATTGAAAAACACCTTCCGATAGGCGACGCCCGCCCTTTCGTCGCGGAGTTGGTTGGCGAAGACCGCCTGCGTGTAGAGATTCGCCAACATCCAGTCGGGCTGGCCGCGTTCGCCGGGTTCGTATGCGGGCTGGGCGGCCGCAAAGAGGACGCAACAGAGTTCGGCAGCATTGAGCGCCGTTGGCCGGTAGTTGGCGCGACCCAAACCGTTGGGGGATCCAAACATTTCCTGGTACATCTCGTGATAGCGCTGTTGAACACGCAGCGTGGCACGCTTCGGCTCCTCCTCCACGGCGGCGAGGAGAACGCCATTCGCCTTGATCATTTCCGCGTAGAGCTTACGCGCCGGATCATCGGTCCCGATCTTTTCGCGGTACTGCTTCCAGAGCGGCAGGTCGTGTTCGAGTTTGCCGTCCGTGTCCTTCAAGAAGCGATCGAGTCGAAATGCTAGATCGAGCGCCTGGGCCTGTGGCAGAATCTGTTCGCACCGGTTGTACACTTCCGCGTCAGCGGACTTCTTGCCTTCGACCAGTGCGGTCCTGGCGGCCCGGCCCATTTGAATGAGTGCCGTGGCGGCCTTCTCCCGGTCGCGGTAGCTCGGACTGGCCAACTGCCGAACCAGCTCCTCGGCCTTCTTCTGTTCGGCTGGATCAGCAGCGTTTGGCGGAACCGCGAACGCCGAGGTCGCCAGTGCGGCGGCAAGCAGCGTCAAAGGTGTCTTCATGGCACGACTCAGCACGGGGTGCGACGCGTCGTGAATATTCTAGGTGACGGAAGAATGACTCGCAGGCGAAGAGGTCACGAGAATGTCAGCGCGCTGGCCCGGTTGGGCCAACTCTGCGGACGACGCTGCGCACCGATTGCAAGAAGCGCTCCGCCGCCGGCGGATCGGCAATCAACTGGTTCATGAAACGATCCAATTCGGCGGAGGCCGGCGACAGGTCGCCTTCGGAAAGCATTTGGCACGCCAACTCGATGGCCTCGACGGCCGAGTGGTCGATGGGCAACACGATGGTCACATCGCGCAGCCGACGCTGGCGACCGGTACGTCGCAGAGCCTCGGCAACGGTAAAAACTTCGCGCGCACAGTCGTCGCGCAGAGTATCGGACGGGGAAATGGCGGTTGCCGGGCCTAGAGTTTTCATCATTCCATTCGTGCGAGACAAGTCTGGACGGCCGGAGGGGGTGTCCACTTTCGAGCCCACATGACTAACTCTACTGCATGACGATACTGCCGGCCGTAGTGATTTTGCCGACGAAAGAATTATTTGGCGGGCAGTTCGGCCCCGGGCGTAATTTCCACCTGAAAACTTCGACGGAAGTCGAGGAATGGCCGCCGGAGTAGAATGCGGAATATGGCGATCAAGCGCATACGCTGTCACTGCGGCGGCAAACCGTCTTGCAAGCTCTGCGGCGGGACAGCCAAGTATGAATACGACGCCGGTCCGTTAGGCTACATGCCCTTTCCATGTCCGAACTGCGAAGGTCGCAAGATGTTGGTCGATGACGATGGAACGACGTTCGCCTGTGCGACTTGCAAGGGGGCGGGTTCCGTCGACCCGGCTCATCCACCGGTCGCGGGCATGTGGGACGTGTTGACCAAGATCCTCTTCGGCGCCTGACTCAGCTCTTTGCGGGGACGGCTTCGGGGTAGGCGTCGGGCAGGGCGTTGGTCCGAACGACAGGCGCATCCATATCCGAATCGCTATCGAGGTCGCCCGGCCGATCCGCCTTTTCCATGAGCCGAGCCACTTCCTTACCGTCCAGCTGTTGCGTAAACTCGCTCGGCGACGGTGGGGGATCGCTTGCCGCAACCTGCACAGAAAAGCGCACGCTGGCGAGCTGAAGTTGGTCGTTGGGCAGAAGAGCGGCACGGCGAACGCGCTGGCCATTCACGCGCGTCCCATTCGTGCTCCCGAGATCGCGTAACAACAGCAAACCTTCGGCTCGAACCAGCACACAATGGAGTTTTGACACGCTTTTGTGCTCGAGCCGAATGTCGCAGTCTTCCTTCCGGCCGACCAGAAGGAGGTCCTTCGCGATTTCGATGGGCGTCCCCCCTTCCAGAGGAACGAGCCGGACGTGCATGGGCTACCTCGTGGGCAGAGATGAAATTCAAACAATATTGTTACAGCGACGAGACGTGCAATTCCAGTTGAATTTGACTTGAATGGATGACCGCTCCCTCCCTTCCCAAGCGGACTTTGCACGTTTCCGCATGTCTTGTTCCCCCTCTCCGCTTCGGAGAGGGG
>DATANR010000320.1:0-3033 GCA_036266155.1 Gemmataceae bacterium
TCGGGATCGAATTAACTCGCTGGGCATCCTGAAAGGATGCGGCCGAGCGGCCGCACGCCTTCAGCGTGCACATGCTCGTTGTGCGCCACATTGCCCAGGGCGCTGCCCTGGGCTGGCCTGCCGAGCCCCTTCGGGGCGAAAGGCATGTCAGAATCCTTCACGGCGTTGCCCTTCGGGGTAACGAAGGCCGAAGGCGAATCGCCCTTGGTGAACGGAATGACTAGAGATGAATTCAAGCGAATTGCCCAACAGGCCTTGGAGGAGGTAACGGTTGCCGCAGAACGCCAATTAGGTCAAATACTGCCTCGAGAATACTGCTTCAGTTGGTTGGGAAAGAAGCCCGAGGTCGACGGAGATGTAGCTGAATTTCTAGTTGAGCTTGGTTACGTCGACGAAACGCACATTTGGCCGTGCTGGGATTTGTTTTTGGAGCGATTGACTTCCGACGGCAAGCTACACGTGATGGGTTACAGGGCCGGGTTCGCTCCGTGCCCTTACGGTGAGCACTTCAGTTACAAGAGTTTGGGTCACGGAGCCGGGCACGTGGGTCCATTCAAATTGGGATGCACCCACATAGTTGAGCAGCAACAGCGGGAGAGGCGTTAGACGTAAAAAACTGCCGGCGGTCGGCGGTTGGGAGAGGACAGATAGTGCGCCAGATGATTTCTCGCCGGCAAATGCTCCAATCCGTCGGCGGCGGCATGGGCATGCTCGCGCTCGCGGATTTGTTGAACGCGGCGCCCGCTACGCCGCAAGCGGCTCATGCGCGTGCGCCGCACTTTGCGCCGAAGGCCAAGCGCGTCATTCATCTGTTCATGAACGGCGGCCCGTTCCATTGCGACCTCTTTGACCCGAAGCCCGAACTCAATCGGCAAGCGGGCACGAAGCCGGCGGGGGCCGATCTGCGGACGGAGCGGCCGACCGGCGTGCTCATGGCGGTGCCGTTCAAGTTTCGTCAGCATGGCCAGAGCGGCGTGCCCGTGAGCGAGTTGCTGCCACAGACGGCCCAGTGCGTCGATGACATCTGCGTGCTGCGGTCGATGTACACAGACAACCCGAATCACGGGCCGGCGTTGTTCATGATGAACAATGGCACGCTAACGCCGAATCGGCCGACCCTCGGCGCCTGGCTGTCGTATGGCCTCGGCACCGAGAACGCGAACTTGCCGGCCTTCGTCGTGTTGTGTCCCGGCCGGCCCGTGCGCTTCGCCGAGTTGTGGTCGAGCGGCTTTCTGCCGGGCGAGCATCAAGGAACCTACATCAACCACACGAATCTCGATCCAAAGCAGATGATCCCGTTCCTGAGCAACGCCAAGATCAAGCCGGACGAGCAGCGACGGCAACTCGATCTGATGCGGCAGCTCAACGACCAACATCAAGCCGAGCGCGGCGGCGACCCGAATCTCGAAGCCCGCATCCGCTCGATGGAGACCGCGTATCGGATGCAGATTGAGGCGTCGGACGCGTTCGACATTCAACGCGAAACCGTCGAAGTTCGCGATCGTTATGGCCGCGGCCACTTCGCGAACGGCTGTCTCATTGCCCGGCGCCTGGCCGAGCGCGGCGTGCGTTTCACGCAGGTCTACTACGGCAACGGCCAGCCGTGGGACACGCACTCGAACCACACGGCCGCCACGCGCGACCTGTGCAAAGACATCGATCGACCGATTGCCGCGCTGCTGCACGACCTGAAGCACCGCGGGCTACTCGACGACACGCTCGTGATCTGGGGCGGCGAATTCGGCCGCACGCCGACGACGGAAAACGCCGACGGCCGCGATCACAACCCTTGGGGCTTCACGATGTGGATGGCCGGCGGCGGCGTCCGCGGCGGCATGACGCACGGCGCCACCGACGAATTCGGCTTCCGCTCCGTCACGGACAAGGTCCACATTCACGATCTGCACGCGACGATTCTGCATCTCATGGGCTTCAATCACGAGAGGCTCACGTATCGACATGGTGGGCGGGATTATCGGTTGACGGATGTGTCGGGCGAGGTCGTGAAGCGGATCATTCGGTAACGTGGCATAACATTCCGATGTTGTGCTACTCGAACCGCACAACATCGGAATGTTATGCCACGAGGTCGTTGGCAACTCTCCAGGATGCACACCATGCGTTTGCTCGCGTTGATCTATGGTACCGTCCTCCTGGCCGGCGCCGGTACGTCGCGGTCCGCGGAACCGATCAAACATCGGATCATGTTTGCCGAATACGGCAAGGGCGCGAACCGCCTGATCGAGTTGGACGCCGACGGAAAGAAAGTCTGGGAATACGCCCTCCCCTCCATCTCCGTCATCTTCAACGTTTTGCCAGATGGACATGTCCTTTACGCTCACGGCGGGATGCCGACCGGCGTCGCCGAGATCGGCCGCGACAAGAAGGTCGTCTGGAAAGCCGAGAGCAAGTGCCCGCAAGTGCTCGGCTGTCAGCGCTTGCCGAACGGCAACACGTTGCTCGCCGAGCAGGGGCCGTGCCGAGCGGTGGAGGTTGACCCGGCGGGCAAGGTCGTTCATACGACGCCGTTGACGACGACTGAGAAGGGCTATCACTTACAGGTGCGGAACATCCACAAGCTCGCGAACGGCAATATCCTGGCGGCCCACGAGGGCGAGGGAGCCGTGCGCGAGGTTGACCCCGATGGCAAGCTCGTCTGGGAATTCACGAAGGTGGAAAACGCTGGCGAAGCCCTGCGGCTCGACAACGGCAATACGCTCATCTCCTGCGGAACGCAGAAGCGCGTCATCGAGGTGACGCCGGCCGGCAAGATTGTGTGGGAGTTCGGTCCCAAGGATGCACCGGAGTTGAATCTGACGTGGATCAGCAGTTTGCAAGTGCTCAAGAACGGCAACTACGTCGTCGGCAATTTTCTGCGTGGCCAGGAAGGCAAAGGCGTCCATGCGTTCGAGGTGACGAAGGATAAGAAGGTGGTCTGGACTTTTGCGGACCACAAGGTGGCTCAGTCGATCACGACGGTGCGCGTGTTGGACGATAAATAGGTGGCCGGGGAATTTTGATGGACGCCGGAGG
>DATANR010000321.1:0-4586 GCA_036266155.1 Gemmataceae bacterium
GCCCTACTCGTTCTGTCTGCGCTCTACGAGAGTTGGTTGTTGCCGCTCGCCATCGTGCTCATCGTGCCAATGTGCTTGCTATGTGCCGTGACGGGACTTTTGGTCACCGCCCTTGACCTGAACATCTTCAGCCAGATCGGCCTGGTCGTCCTGGTTGGCCTGGCAACCAAGAACGCCATCCTCATTGTCGAGTTCGCCAAGCAGAAGCGTGAGGCCGGCATGTCACGCTACGATGCGGCATTGCAGGCGGCGACCCAGCGACTGCGACCGATCCTGATGACAAGCTTCGCGTTCATCCTCGGGGTAGTCCCGCTCTTGATCGGCACGGGCGCCGGAGCCGAGATGCGCAAAGCACTGGGCACAGCCGTATTCAGCGGCATGCTCGGCGTGACCGTGTTCGGTGTCTTTTTCACGCCCGTGTTCTACTCCGTGTTGGAACGGCTGCGCGAACGTGGACCGACAGTCCCGGTAAGCCAACGCTCATAGGGTGATCGACATGGCCGGTGTGATGAGCGACGACGGCCTTGACCTGCTCTGGCTCGATGCGCGGACACACATCTCGTTATTTCTCACACCTTCTCCGGCACCACGAACGGCTTGCGGTATTCCCTGGTCAAGAACGCGTTCGCTTCCTTGGAACCTTCGCCGGTGAACCGTTCCATTGCGGGATCGACCGTCAACGTGCGGCCGAGCTGGTAGGTCAGCTTATCCAGCTTCACGCCCACGCCGGTCAGGTTGTCTTGCAGGTTCTTGAACGTCTCGACCACCTCGCGATTGTCGCCGAGCTTCGCCTTGCCGTCGAATGGCACCTGCTCGCCGAGCCGGTACGAAATGTTCGCCAGGTGGCAGAGAGCCGCCGAGTTGTGGCCCTTCTCCGGGCCGGCATTGCACTCTTCGACCTTCCGGCTGCGGACGACATTGAGAAAGCTCCCCCATGATCCGCCGGGCGTGACCTTGACGTCGAAGGGCGCGAGCTTCTCCGGCTTCTTGTCTCCGCGCGGGTAGAACATGCCGCGCTCGATGCGCCCCTCGCTCGTGAAGTACTCGTTGCCGACCTTGAGCTTGAACTCGGTCTTGTTCTCGACCAGCCCGCGGACTTCAAAGACCAGCAAGACGTCGCCATACTCCATGACCGCCATCTGCATATTCGGGGTCTGTCCCTGGTCGTTGTCGGCGAAACGACCGCCGAGGCTCCAGACTTTCGTCGGCAGCAGCGCATCCTTGATCGCCCAGCGGGCGACGTCCACCTCGTGGATCCCCTGGTTGCCGATGTCGCCGTTTCCGAAATCCCAGAACCAGTGCCAGTTGTAGTGCACCAGGTTGCCGTGGTACGGCTGCTCCGCCGCCGGCCCGAGCCAGATGTGGAAATCGAGGTCCGCCGGCGGTGTCGCCTTGTCCTTGCGGCCAATGCTCCAGCGCGGCTTGCAGCAATAGCCCTT
The DNA here is from genome assembly GCA_036266155.1 of Gemmataceae bacterium. Classification (GTDB taxonomy): domain Bacteria; phylum Planctomycetota; class Planctomycetia; order Gemmatales; family Gemmataceae; genus SIAJ01. The sequence goes on from DATANR010000321.1 coordinate 1,440, forward strand.
GGAGACCAGCAGCTTGCCGTACTTGCCCGACTGGACGGCGGCGATCTCGCTGGCCCGGCCGGTGCTGCTGCGTTGCTGTGTGCCGTGCTGTACGATCCGCTTGTATTTGAGGGCCGCTTCCATGACGCGCCGGCCTTCCATCACGTTGTGGCTCATCGGCTTTTCGACATACACATCCTTGCCGGCCTGGCATGCCCAGATGGTCATGAGCGAGTGCCAGTGGTTGGGCGTGGCGATCGAGATGGCGTCGAGTTCTTTGTCCTCGAGCGCCTGGCGAATGTCGGTCACGCATTTCGGGGCGACGCCGTACTTTTCCGTGATCGGCTTGCTGCGCGATTCCCACAGGCTCTTGTCCGGATCGATCAGATACGTGATCTGCACGCCGGGAAGCTTGAGGTACTCGCCGATATGGGCATTGCCCTGGCCATGAATGCCGGCGACGCCGACGCGGATGACATCGTTGGCGCCGAGGACACGGCCGCTCGACTTGGTGCCGGCGATCGTGATGGCGGAGCCGTACACGAGAGATGACTTGAGGAAATCGCGACGGGTCTGGCTCATGATGATCCTCGAATGGGATGGTCCTGGGTGTTTTGAGTTTCCCCGAATCGCGAGCGGAACGCAAATGCCATTTTTGCCGACAGCCTTCGTTTCTGGCCGCATAAATCAAAGATTGCCATCTAAGATTGCCAACCCCCTCCCAAGGGTTGGCAATCTCTCCCTGCAGAAACCGCATCTACTTGATTACGCCGCAAGGAGATGCGTCGAATCCGGCGCGCTCAAAATACTAGCGCCAGATACCCACCGAAATCGACATGCCAAAGCCATCGTTCGGGCGACGCTCGCACCGACGCAATTCGATCCAAATGGGCCTGCAAACGGCGGTCCTGTCCGATCGTTTAAGTCGACCAGCGCCTTGTGGCCACAAGTGGATTCGCTTAGCCTCTCCTGGGAGGTTCACCCCGACCACCACAAGAGCACAAGCCGTTGGGACACACTTTATGCACCAGCATCCATCAGGTGACACTCTCGACCGGCGCACCTTTCTCCAGGCCACCGCGCTTGGTCTGAGCGGAACGCGATTGTGCGCCACGCCTGCCGATGGCGAACTCCTTTACAATGGCATTCGTTTGCCCGCCGAGTGGCCGCCGAAGTGGAAGTACACGCTCGAGCCGATGCCCCTGCCGTATCTCGACAATCCACCGACCGTCATCCCGATCGACGTTGGCCGGCAACTGTTCGTCGATGACTTCCTCATTTCCGAGACGACGCTTACACGCACCTACCACACAGCGAAGTACCACGCCGCATCGCCCGTCCTCAAGCCCGACCAGCCCTGGGAGCAGCAAAACGGCCCGATGGCAATGGTCTTCAGCGACGGCGTCTGGTACGACCCGAAGGACCGCCTCTTCAAGATGTGGTACATGGGCGGCCAGACTCGCGCCACTTGCTACGCCACCTCGAAGGACGGCCTTCAGTGGGAGAAGCCGATCCTGGACGTGAAGAAGGACACCAACATCGTCCAGCCCGATCCGCGCGACTCGGTCACCGTCTGGCTCGACCACGACGAGAAGGACGCGAAGCGCCGCTATAAGCTGTTCCGTTCGTGGCGCGACAAGGCCAGTTCCACCGGCTGGAACCAAACGGTGTACTTCTCCGAGGATGGCATCCACTGGGGCGAGCCACTGGCGACGAGCGGCCCGTCCGGCGATCGCAATACGCTCTTCTACAATCCGTTCCGCAAGGTGTGGGTCTGGAGCGTCCGCACCAACGACGCGAAAATGGGCCGTACTCGCGGCTACATCGAGAACGCCGACGTGCTGGCCGGCGCCCGCTGGAAAAACGTGAACGACCCGATGCCGTGGGTCGGCGCCGACAAGTTCGATCCGCGGCGCGACGACCTCAAGACGCAGCCGCAGCTTTACAATCTCGACTGCGTGGCCTACGAGAGCGTGCTGCTCGGCCTATTCAGCATCTGGCGCGGTCAGCCGAACGATCGTCCCAAGCCCAACGAAGTATGTGCCGGCTTCAGCCGCGATGGCTTCCACTGGCATCGACCCGATCACCGCGCCTTCATTCCCGTGTCCGAGAAACACGGCGACTGGAACTGGGGCAACGTGCAGTCGGCGGGTGGCTGCTGCCTGGTCGTCGGCGACCAGTTGTATTTCTACGTCAGCGGCCGGGCCGGCGTGAAGGGCTCGACGGCCTCGGGTGTGTCAACCACAGGTCTGGCCGTACTGCGGCGCGACGGGTTCGCCTCGATGGATGCCGGCGAAAAGGAGGGCACACTGTTGACGCGGCCGGTGACGTTCCGCGGCAAGCATCTGTTTGTAAACGTCGCGGCCGAGCATGGCGAGCTGCGCGCTGAGGTGCTCGACAAGGACAACAAGATCATTCCCAGGCTGACGCGCGACAACTGCGTGCCCGTGCGTGTGGACAGCACGCGAGCCGCAGTGACGTGGAAGGGGGCCGACCTGGCGAAGTTGTCCGGGCAAGCCGTGCGCTTCCGCTTCCACTTGAAGAACGGTGAACTTTACGCCTTCTGGGCCAGCCCGGCGGATACGGGGGCAAGTCACGGCTACGTCGCGGCCGGCGGGCCGGGGTTCACGGGGCCGATAGATTCGGTGGGGGGCAAAGCTCGGGTCGAGTGATCCCAGAGTGGTGCGTATCCACCCTAATGTCCAAGCCTGTCCAAGTTTGCCCCCCGGCAGTTGGCGATCTTCCTTTTCAAAAAAGTGCGTTTTCCGCGGATTTTTGGGTAAGGTCGCCAAGATCGCCACGCTTTTGCCACACACCCCCCTGACGATTGCATTTCATTGCATCCAATAGTCCTTTTGCGAATCGCGGTGATGCCGAAAGACATGGTGCCAACCCCAACCCTCTCCACCCAAAGGGGCAACGCCGTGAAGGATTTCACGCCCGAGTTTACCCGGTTTTGCCCCGAAGGGGCCGGGCAGGATAGCCCAGGGCAACGCCCTGGGAATCGTGACCGCATTAGCTCGCTGGGCATCCTGAAAGGATGCGGCCGAGCGGCCGCACGCCTTCAGCGTGCACATGCTCGTTGTGCGCCACATTGCCCAGGGCGCTGCCCTGGGCTGTCCTGCCGAGCCCCTTCGGGGCGAAATGCATGTCAGAATCCTTCACGGC
>DATANR010000322.1:0-11071 GCA_036266155.1 Gemmataceae bacterium
GAAGATGATGCGGAACGAGCCCTGTTGTTCTCGCAGCAATACTGGGAAGGGTCGCTATTGGAAAGGACTGTTTTTCGGAGTCGCGAATACGGTTATATCGCGAGCGCCTTTTGGGCCGGAGCAAATCCGGTACAGGGTGAAAGACTTGTGATGCGGGGACTCTATCAGCCTCTTCGTCAACCGTGGCCTTGGGATCGCCTTGTCTTGTGGGTCCGGCGGCGTCGAAAAAGCGGACAGGGGCTGAACGCGGCGACGAGACGAGCCTCCAATCATTAGCCGGGCGCCAATACCAATTCTCAGAGCCGCGCACGTTGCGGAGGCGGCGCAGCCGCCGAAGCGGAGTAAGCGGGCGCGACTTGGCGCCCCGTGAAGATCTCGTGGCGCGGCTTGTCGCTGTCCGCTTACTCCGCGGGCCGACGCTGCGCGTCGTCCCGCTGCGTGCGCGACTCTGATTGAGCGATGTGAGGTGGCGGTTCCGAATCTGACGCAGACGCACCGCGGAGCGTTGTATTGGATGGTGGTTACACTGGAGGGTAGGCCCGCCCTACCCGACTTCCGCCCCTCCATAGAACATCAGTCACCCCCGCCTGCTGCGCATCCGCGGTCCCGAGGTCGCCATCATGCCGTACATCGTCACCTGTCCGAAATGCGACACGAAGCTCAAGTCGGGTCAACCGGTGCCCGCCGGGCGGTCGTTAACGTGCCCGCAATGCAAAACCAACTTCACTTTGAAGGAGCCGGCGATCGAGGTGGGCGGGGCGCCGGCCGCCCCAAGATCGGCGGCTGCACCCTCGCCTCCATCGACCGTCAAGACACGGCCCGTCGCGGCCCGGAAGGACGACGATGACGATCGGCCACGCGGCAAGCGGCGCGACGATGATGAGGACGAGCGGCCGCGCTCACGCCGCCGGGATGAGGATGAGGAGGACGATCGCCCCAAGAGCAAGCGCCGGCCAGCCGACGACGAGGACGAAGACGAGCGGCCGAAGTCGCGCAAGCGGCGGGACGACGATGAGGAGGAGGACGAACGGCCGAAAGCGCGGAAGTCGCGCGATGACGACGACGATGAAGATCGCCCCAAGAGCAAGCGCCGGCCGGCGGACGACGAAGAGGACGAGCGGCCGAAGTCGCGCAAATCGCGCGATGACGAGGAGGATGAGGATGAGGATCAACCCAAGTCCAAGTTGCGTCGGGCTCGTGACGAGGATGACGAGGATGACGATCGGCCTCGCGGTCGCGGCAAAAAGAAAAAAGGCAGCAAGAAGCTCGTTTTGATCTTGGGAGCGCTGGCCGCACTATTCTTGGTCTGCGGCGGCGGCGGCGGGTTCCTCTTCTACTACTTCGACCCCTTCGGCATGTTCGGCAGCGGCTCCAGCGACATGGTCGCCTGGGTGCCGAGCGAAATGCAGTCGGTCGAGGGAGCGAACGTCGATGCCATTTCGAAGAACACCAAGATGATGAGCTCCGTGCGGCCGGACGTGAAGGAAATCGAGACGGCCGGGATCAAGCTGGAGGACATGTCGAGCTTCGTTCTTGGCAAGCGTACCGGCATTGGGGGGACTGAAGTTTACGTCGTGAAGACGAAGAGCAGCATCGACAAAGACAAGGTCATCAAAGCACTCGGCGGCCAGAAGCAAACGGCGAACGGGAAGGAATATTACCGAACCAAGGACAATGGCGGCCTCTACTTCCCGTCCGACAAGATGCTGGTTTTGACCAAGACGGAGAACATGCTGTCGAATCGACTAGCGGCGGACACGGGCAAGGTGCTTCTGTCCGACGACCTGAAAGCGGCACTCAAGAAAGTCGACGGCGACTTGTGGTCCGCGAGCGCGGGAGCGAACGCCGGGCCGTTTGGCGACATGAGCAAGGGCGGTATGCCCGGCGTGGTCGCCCCGCCACCACCCAAAGCGGTCGTTATGAACGCCAAACTGCAAAGCAGCGGCGACGTCGTGATCACGATGGAAATGATGTTCAATGACTCGGATGCCGCAAAGAAGGCCAAGGACGCCATCGACGGCCTGTTCACGACATTCAAGAACCTCATGAACATGGGCGGCGCCATGATGAAAGGGCCCGAGGCGGCGAAGATGCAAGAGCAGAAGAAGATGATGGACTCGGCCAAGGTCACGCAAAGTGGAAACTCGGTCATCATTACCATGACGGGATCGGTCGATGCGTTCGAAGGCTTTGGCAAGATGGGAAGATGAAATGCCGGAGCCGGGGGAGAGGTTCTCAGCGGCCCGAGTGAAGACCTCTCCCCCTAATCCCCTCTCCGAAACGGAGAGGGGGAACAGGACCAAGGCAGTTTCAGCCCCGCCCTCACTTCTTCGCCGCGCCCCGCCCGATTTCGGCCGGGGTTGGACTTCTGGTCCACCATGAATTACCTTTCATGGGATATCGCGCCTCGCCCTCACGCCCGGGGTACTTCGTCAGTCCGCCCGAGTATCTAAATGAGTTGGATCCGAGAGGCCGACCAGGAGCCGATCCCCGGCTACCGCCTGATTCGGCCCCTGGGGTCGGGCGGGTTCGGGGAAGTTTGGCTTTGTCAGGCGCCGGGCGAGATTCAAAAGGCCATCAAATTCGTCTTCGGCAACCTCGACGCGTCGGCCACCGGCGACGGCCGAGCCCGCCAAGAATTTTCCGCACTTCAGCAGGTCAAGGAAGTACGCCATCCGTTCGTGCTGTCGATCGAGCGGATCGACATTCTCGAAGGCGAAGTCGCCATCGTCATGGAGCTGGCGGAGAAGAGCCTGTACGACGTGTTGCAAGAACGTCGGCAGGAAGGCTTTGTGGGAATTGCCCGCGACAAGCTGCTCCGCTACATGGCCGACGCGGCCGATGGTCTCGACTATCTCAGCGAGTCGCACAACCTGATGCACCTCGATGTGAAGCCCAGGAACCTGTTCCTGATCGGCGATCACGTCAAGGTGGCGGACTTCGGCCTGGCCAAGCACCTCGAACGGCAGAGCACGTCCGGCATCATGGCGGGCATCTCGCCGCAGTATGCCGCACCGGAAACCTTTGCTTCGAAACTGACCAAGTACAGCGACCAATATAGCCTGGCCATCGTCTACGCCGAACTGATCGTCGGTCGACGGCCGTTCACCGGCAAGACGATCCGGGAACTGGCTCTTCAGCACATGAACGTGGAGCCGGACCTCTCGGGCCTGCCCGAGCGCGACCGGCGGGTGGTGGCTCGAGCGCTGGCCAAAGACCCGTTCAAGCGTTTCCCCAGCTGTAAAGAATTCATCGAAGCCCTGCCGCGAGGGCCGGGGAGTTTGACCGAAATCTCGGCGGAGGAATTTCCGCCGACGCGTGTTGTGCCGCCGACCGCGGAAACCGCGCAGGCCGAATATGATTCGGCGCCGCGCACGGTGGCCATCGAAATTGAAAGTGGCCGGCGAACGCTGGCGGTGACCGCGGACGAACTGGCAGAAGCAGCATCGGCCGCGACCGGGCCCACCGTGTTGCCGATGGCCGAGTCGGTCAGCGAGAGCGACGGCAGCCAGCGCGTCAGTTTCGATCTGCCCGATGCAGATGGCGGCGTGCTGCGGCCGACGCTGGTCATCGGCGTCGGCGGCTTCGGTTTGCTCGCGCTGCGCGAGTTGCGCAGCCGGCTGACCGACCGCATGGGCGACTTGCGTCAGACGCCGGCAGTGCGGTTTCTTTACTTGGATTCCGATCCGGATGCACGGAGCACGGGATCGTCGGGCTCGCCGGACCGAGCGCTCGCTCCGGAGCAAGTGTTTCCGACGCCATTACAACCGGTCACCCGGTATCGGCGTGCCGCCCTGGAAATGCTCGGCGAGTGGCTGCCGCGTGAGAAGTTACACTCGATTCCGCGCAACATGCACCCGCAGGGATCACGTGCTCTGGGTCGGCTGGCATTCACCGAGAATTACTTGCGGTTCATCACGCGCGTACGCCGTGAACTCGAAATCGCGGCGCATCCCGAATCGCTGACGCGTTCGGCCGACCACTCGGGGTTGTCAACCCGCGACACGCGGCCGCGCGTATTCGTCGTTGCCTCGGCCGGCGGGGCCTCGTCCGGCGCGCTGCCGGACATTGGCTACGCCATCACGCGCCTGTTGACGCAGCTCAAACTGCCGCCGCAAGTCACATCCTTCCTGTATCTCGGTGCTCCGGGCGACCCGACGACGCCGCCCGAGGAGTGTGCCAACGTCTACGCCACGCTGACCGAGCTGAACCACTACGCCGACGACTCGATCACGTTCCGGTCGCGCTACGGCGGGCCGGACGGGCCACAGGTCGAATCGCCGAACCCGCCGTTTGGCACGGTCTACTTGCTCCAACGTGCGGGTCGCGGACCGGCGGCGGCGGCCGAGTGTGCCGAACGACTGGCCGCCTACCTGTGCCTCGATCTCACGACGCCCCTCGGCGCCGAACTGGATCGCTCGCGTTTGAGCGGTCGAAGCCTCTTCCGCTCTTTCGGGACGGGCGGCGTCTGGTTCCCACGCGGGCTTTTGCTGCGTTCGGCCTCACGCCACGTGTGCGAGCGTCTGATCACGCAATGGCAAGCGCCGGGCCCGGTCATGACGCCCACCGTTGACGAGACCTGCCGCAAGGCGCTGGCGGATACCGGGCTCCAGCCGACCCGCATCATGAACCAGATCGACTCGACGGTTCGCGGCGCCGACGGCAATCCGGCGGACCAGCTCAACAAGCTGCTCAATTCGCTTGAATCGAAGATGCTGACCCCCGATCTGTCGGCCTCGGACTGGGCGCGTGACGCCTTCGACGCGGTGATCGGCGTCGTCGGCGTCCGCGGCTCACGTGATCCGGCCGACGCGGCTCGTCAGGGAAAGTTGACGCGGGCCTACATTGCTGCGGTCAACACCGTCGGCGAGTTGTGGGTCCGCAAGCTGGCCGGCGAGGCCATGAGCCTGCTGGCGATTCCGGGTCGCCGCGTGGCCGCCGCCGAGGCGGGACTGACGCGCTTCATTCAGTTCTGCGAGGAATCGGAAGGGTACGCGAGTCGGCAAGCCGCCGACGCCGGCCGCCGGGCCGAGCAACTCTACGGCCAAACGCGGGCGGCCGTCGAGGTGTGTACGCATGGCGGGCGCTTCAGTCTGTTCGGCAACAAAGACCAGAAGAACATGCGCGCCATGCACGCGGCCTTGACGCAATACGCCGCGGCCCGCACCGAAGAAGAAGGTCAGACCGCCGCGATCCGCTTTTATCGCAAGCTCAAGGCCGGCCTGGAGGATCGCTTCCGCGAATTGTCGATTTGCCGTCAACGCTTGACCAACCTGCGGCGCGCGCTCGAAGTTCCCGAGACGGCCGGCGCCTCGATCTGCGGCGGGCCGTCGCCGACGGTCGAGCTGCTGCTGCCGGACGGCGGCGAAGAAGTCGAATGGGCCGCCAAGCGTTTCGTCGAGACCGTCAGTGCGGACGACCTCGCCAAGCTCGATCAGGCCCTTCAAGTGCTCGTGCTTGATCCGCGCGGCGGATTGTTCGGCGCCTGTCAAAAGGCCGGCGACTTCATGGGCGACCTGGCCGACCCGTTGATTGACCAATCCAGTGCGTTCCTCGGCTCTTTGCTGACCTTGAACGACGTAGCCGAGTTTCCCGATCAGCCGGGAACCGATTGGGCACGCCGTTTGACGCGCGCGTTCGACCGGGCAACGCCGACGGTTCCGGGCGCTAACGAATTCGAACAATGCTACTTGCTCGTGCCCGACACCGTCGGCGGCGAAAGGGTTTCGACGTCGGCATCGGCCGCCCGACCGGGCGTCTCGATCTTGCGCGCGTCGCGGGCCAATGAGATCACATTTTGCCGTGAGACAACGCTACGTGCCCCGGACGTCGGCGAGACGCTGCATTATTGCCGCGAGTCGTACGAAGAACGGTCCGCACGCCCGGCTCCGTCGCCACATGCGCGCTTCGACGTGATCGAATGGCTGCCGCTGGAAGTCTGATGGCTAATCCCCGACTGCACCGGCTGGGGTCCTACTTGCTTGGCACGTTCGTGTGCGTTCAACTGGTCTACGTGCCGCTCGCGAACTTCCTCCAGCTCTTGCCACGCCGCATGCCGCCGCTGCCGGAGGAAATCGCCAGCCGCTTGCAACGCGAAGGTCGAACGACCCAGTCGGACGCCGGGCAGGCGGTCCTCGATCGCGTCGGCAGCACCTGCGACCGTTGGGCCGAAGTGACCGACCAAGGGCAAGGCTGGTCGCTGTTCGCGCCACGATTTGGATCGACGGGCACATTCCTGACATTGCAGGTTGCCACTGACGCGGGGCTCGTGGAACTCCGCAGCCGCTTCGAACCTGCCGACGTGGATCATTACGTACGCTACGATGTGACGCACTATCGGCTGTTCTACCGCGAGATGTCTTACGCGATGGTCTACTGGATGTGGACGCCGGACTCGTTCGTAGAGCACGGCCCGGAATGGCGCGATGTAATCCGCGAGCATGTCGCGGCGTACCCAAATACGTTGCCGGCCTACGTGCGTTGGCGACTCGCCGAAGAGTTACCGGGAGTCGAGGTTCGCGAGGTCGTCGTTGCCGTTCGTGTTTTCGTGCCGGCGAAGCCGGGTGAGCCGAGGCCGGAGGTGGTGACAGTTCTGATTGGCAAATGGTTGTCCGATGTGCCGACGGAGGTCATGCCGTTCGATCCGGTGACAAAAGAGTTTGTTTGCCGTTAGTCGCGACGCGCTAGCAGAGCGCGCCATCTTAACGTCTTCGGACGTTTGATCATTGCCGCTGGTACGCTCGCCCGACGCGCTCCGCTGGCGCGTCGCGGCTAACGGCAAACTTCCTCAACAACTTCCCCCGCGACGTCCGTGAGCCGTTCATCACGGCCGCTGTGGCGGAAGGTCAATTTCTCGTGGTCCATTCCGAGTAAATGCAAAATGGTCGCGTGAAAATCGTTGACGCTGACCTTGCGCTTGACCGCCTTCATGCCAAACTCGTCGGTCGCGCCGATGGCCTGGCCGCCTTTGACGCCGCCGCCGGCGAGCCACATCGTGTAGCCGTACGGATTGTGATCGCGGCCCTTGCCGCCCTGCGAGAACGGCGTCCGCCCGAATTCGCTGCACCAAACGACCAGTGTTTCGTTGAGCAAGCCGCGTTGCTTCAGGTCCTTTAGCAATGCCGCGATCGGCTGATCGACGCGAGCGCACATGCGTTCGTGGTTGTCGTTGATGTCGTCGTGAGCATCCCACTGCGTGACGAGCGGGCCGCCGCCGGAGTAGACCTGGACGAAGCGCACGCCACGTTCGACGAGCCGGCGGGCGAGCAAGAGCCGTGTGCCGAAGTCGGCCGTCTCCTTGCGATTCAGGCCGTATTCCTCGTGCGTCGTCGCCGTCTCCTTCGACAGATCGACCGCCTCCGGTGCATGTTGCTGCATCTTGAACGCGAGTTCATAGGTCGCGATCCGGGCCGCTAGATCGGTATCGGCTGGATCGAGGTCCTTCTCGTTCATCTCGCGGACGAGATCGTACGTCCGCTTCTGTTGTTCGGCCCCAACTGTGTTCGGCGGCTTCAGATTCAAGATCGGCGAAGGGCCCTTGCGAAAGAGCGTCCCCTGATAGACCGCCGGCAAGTAGCCGGAGCCCCAGCACGGGGCGCCGCCTTCAGGCACGCCCTCCGGCTGCGGCATCACGCAATACGCCGGCAGGTTCTCGCCGACGGAGCCGAGGCCGTACGTCACCCATGAACCCAACGACGGATGGCCCATGAGCGTGCGGCCTGTGTGCAGCTCATACATCGCGGGCGCATGAACGGTCGAGTTACACCAGCAACCACGCAAGAAGGCGATGTCGTCGACACATTCGGCAGACTTCGGCATCAGGTCGCTGACCCATTGCCCGCATTTGCCGTATTGCTTGAACTTGCGCGTACTGGGTAACAGGCCCGAATCGCCCTTGGTGAACTGGCTCGGGAATTTGCCGAGGCTCTCCGGCAACGGCTTGCCACGCCACTTTTCGAGTTCCGGCTTCGGATCGAACAGATCGAGCGGCGACGGACCGCCGACCATGAACATGAAAATGACCGACTTGGCCTTCGCCTCGAAGTGCGGCTTCTTGGCAGCCAGCAGCGAGCTGGGAGCGTTAGCGACCGGTGCCGCGGCGGCATCGCGGGCAAGCAACCATGAAAGCGCCAAGCCGCCGAGGCCGCCGCCGGCTTGGCAGAGAAAGTCGCGGCGGTAGACAGTGCGTAGAAGGTGCGGGGCCATGTGTTGATTTTATGAGACCCATGGGACGCATACGTCCCATGGGTCCCATCGCCCGATCACCGCCCCGGCACAATGACAATCTTCCCCGCCGTCGCCTGGACCGGGAACGACTCATTCACCGGGCCCTGGAACTGAATCTCCAGCTTCACGCCCGGCTTCAGATCATCGAACGAGGCCGGCTTCAATTCCCGGCCGACCTGCTGGAAGATCTTGGTCGCCTTGGTGACCTTGACCATCGCCTTGTCGTATTCGGTGTCCTTGTCCTTACGGCCTTCCATCAAAATGGTGCCGAGGATGCCGGCCTTCTTGCCATCCTCATCGGCTGGCGAGACGGAGGCGGGCATGCCGCGGATGGAAATCTTCTCTTCCTTCTGTGCGAAGGCGGGAACAATCAAGACGACGGCCAGAAGTGCGGCCAGCAGGCGGGGCAGGTGCATGGAATTCCTCGATTGCGAGAATGGGGACGCTTAAAGATGACTGTATAGCCAACGGCAACGGATGCCACACCGAACCGGAGGGTTGTGACATGAGGTGGATCATCCTGATCGTCCGCATCTTGCTGGGGCTCTTGTTCCTGACAACGGGCCTCGACCATTTCCTGAAGTTCATGCCGCCCCGAACGGCGCCGGCCGGGCCGGCTGGCGAGTTTGCGGGGATCTTGCACCATTCGGGTTACCTGACGGTCGTCAAATTTCTCGAACTATCCGGCGGAGCACTGGTGCTCAGTGGCCGATTGGCGCCGCTCGGACTCACACTGCTGACCCCAGTCATCGTGAATATTTTGCTGTTCGAGGTATTCCTCACGCAGCAACCGGGCATCGGCGTGGTGCTGATACTGGCTGACGCATTTTTGATCTTTGGTTACTGGCGATACTTCAAGTCCGTGTTCACGACGGATGCATCGATCTGGCCTCGCTAAATTAGCAGCGCCTTGCACACGAAGGCCCCTTCTGGCAGAATCATCGCCGACATTGTTTGCAATGGAGAATTTCGATGATGCGTGTGTTGACCGTCTTGTTGGTCTTTAGCGCCCCGCTGACCGTGTGCGCCGCCCCGGCCCTGAAGGCCAATGGTGACCGCATTCTCTACGTGTCCGGCGGTCCCGGCACGCAGCAAATCTACTCGGTGAAAGACGACGGCACCGGGGCCGAGAAGCTCACGAGCGGCGAAGGCAACCATCTCTTTCCGAGTTGGTCGCCGGACGGCAAGAAGATCGCGTTCACCATCGAGAAGGATGGCGCGCAGCACATTTACGTCATGGACGCCGACGGCAAGAACGTCAAGCAGATCACCAAGGAAGGTGGCCCCAATCGTGGTCCCGCTTGGGCGCCGGACGGCAAGAAAATCGCGTTCACCCGCTGGACCGGGGCTGCCTACAACGTGTTTGTCATGGACGCCGATGGCAGCGGCATGACCAATATCACCAAGAGCGACTTTTACGACGCCGACCCCACCTGGTCGCCGGACGGCAAGAAGATCTGCTTCACCTCGACGCGCGCCGGCGACGGCTTCCGACTATTTGCAATGGATGCCGATGGATCAAACGTCACGCCGCTGACAACCGAGGGTAATCAGAACGGCTTCGTCTACCCCGCGTGGTCGCCAGACGGCAAAAAGATTGCCTACGCCCACCCGGCCGCAGGCGGGCTGGAACTCTTCCTGGTCGGCGTGGACGGCAAGGGTAACAAACAGCTGACGAACGAAGGCGCATCGAACTCGTATGCCTCGTGGTCGCGCGACGGCAAGCGCATCGCCTTCGGCCACTTCAATGCCGAGAAGAGCGCGATCAAGGTAATCGACGCCGACGGGACCAATGCGAAGACGGTCGCCGAATTGACGAAGACGCCGCCTGAGGGCGGGCGCATTTCGTGGAAGCCTTGAACAATGCGGCGAGCGGAGTCCCGGCGTGCCGCGACCCGATAATGTCATCATCGGGCGGCTTACGCCGCTCCGCTCGCCATTGCAATCTTCTTAATGCGTTCCAACGCGGTCCGTGCCGCGTGATCCGGATCGTCCGTGTACGGATACAGCTCGATCGTCACCCAGCCCGTGTAGCCGATCTCCTCAATCGCCTTCAGCACGCTCGCGAACTCGATGGCCCCTTCGCCAGGAATCATGTGGTGATGCACCCGCGTCGGGGCGATGTCCTCCAGATGGACGTGTTTCACCCATTTCGCGAGCCGCCTGATCGAAACGGCCGGGTCCTCGCCGACGCAATACTGATGGCCGATGTCGAAATTCAGCCCGATGGCCAGCGAGGTCATCAAACTCATGAACTCCTCGGCCTGTTCACACGTCTCGATCAAAAGGCCGGGCTCCGGCTCGACAAGCAGCAGCACGCCCTCCTTCTCCGCGTGCTCTGCCACCGGCTTGATCATCTCCACGAATAACTTGAGGGCCGCCTGCCATGATTCACCGGGGCCAACCGGGCCGCCCGGCTCCGTCGTGATGCACTTCGCTCCGAGTTCCTTGGCCAGTGTCAGGGCTCGCCTCGTGTGATCGATGCGCACGCGGCGATAGTTGACGTCCGGCTCGATCCACGACGGATGCCAGTAGCGCTGTCGATGGTCGTCGACCGCGTGCATCATGAACGAGTTGATGTTCGAGATCTGCAAATTGTTCGTTGCGAGCGCGTCACGCAGCGCCTGCTTCTGCTCCGGCAACATGAAGGCCGGCCACGCGTGCGGCACATCCGCCATGATCTCGACGGCCGGATAGCCAATCGACGCCAGCCGACGACAGGCTTCGGCGAATGAGAAACGCAGATAGGCGTTAGTGCTGAATGCGAAGTTCATTGATTTGTTCTAGGCGAGCGGAGCGGCGTCAGCCGCCCGATAATCGCCGTCATCGGGCGGCTGACGCCGCT
>DATANR010000323.1:0-10286 GCA_036266155.1 Gemmataceae bacterium
ATTTGCTCGACGTGATCGCTCCGGAAGGAAAATCCTCGCTCATTTGAGAATGTGAGTTCGCCATCGACACGCGTCCCATCGCGTCGAATTGCCTCATCCGCGCCGGCAGTTCCGACGACGGCGACGCAAATGAGTACGACAATCAGCAACCGAAATACCATGGACGGAATTCTATGCTGCGGCGACGCGCAACTGCTGTGACGGCTGAACGATAATCAAGCCGCGAACCGCAAGCCGCCGGGGCTTGTCTCTCACGCGCACCGACGATAAATCTACACCACGTTGGCGGCGTAGCTCAGTGGTTAGAGCAGGGTCTTCATAAGGCCAAGGTCCCCGGTTCAAGTCCGGGCGCCGCTATTGTCAGTCACGTCTTGAGTGTGGTCGCGTGTTGCGGCGGCGGTACCTACCCAAATCACCATCCGGGCAACTTCAACGGCCGTTCGGCTCGATGGGAAACTCAACGGCGTTGTAGATGTCATGCCGACGCCGCGGCAATAACGCTGGCGTGTTACGGCCCGACGAGCCCGACAAAATCGTCGTCGCGAACACCAGTCTGCCGTTCGTCGCGGCCGATGCTTCTCACTGTGCCGTTCTCAAAGTGGAAAGAGACAGTTCCTGCCTTTCCGAAACAATAGCACCAACGAAGGCGCCCATCGGGTCCACAGCCTATCGAATCGGGTTTGCCCATCAAAACGATGACCGCGTTGGCCGTTGTGCCGATCAGACGGCCCTTCAGAATCGTGAACTCGGCGTTGGTTAGATCCCGGTCGCCGCGAACAAGACGCCGTTCCAATTCTGGGAGGTCTACACGATTCGTGCCGTCGAAGGCGGACGTACCCATCGATCCGGCCAACAGAACGCCGCCGACAAGCACTACTCGCAGCAAATTCGGGCGCATGGGGACTTCCATTGGTTGGGAGACCATGGGAATATGGCCGATGGAGACCAGCGGCACAAGCCTATGTCGAAAACGTGGCGATCGGGGACCCGCTTCCGGACATGCCGATTTTCCTCACGCCTTCACACTACATCGCGTGCCCGCTCGAAGCGTCGTACCAGGTGACCTGGGACGTATTCCCCAAGACGATCAAGGGGCCGCTCGAATAACTGGCGGACAGGGTGACCGCGTAATGGACCACGCGCGCGTCACGCCGGCGAGGGTTTGGGCTGGTGCTCGCGGAGGTACTCGCGCAGGGCAGCATTGACCGCCGACTCGTCCGGAAACGCCGTTGCCACGTCGTCGGCAAGGCGAACTACTCGGAGGCGTTCGCGATAGCGGGCAGCGTACTTGCCGCGCACGACGCCACGGAGCAAACGAAAGTCATGCTCGGGACGCATTTCATCGCCGCTGGTGACGGACTCGTCAGGGGAAGTTGCCATCTTCGTAATCCTTCCGCTCGGCCCGACTCGCTTCACGGGCACTGATGATACGGATATTATCGCCACCATCTCAATGCGGATCGAGCCGCTGGTCCTCAACGGCCGAATGCCAAATGTGTTTGATGAATTCGCCGAGGATTTCCTTTCCCTTCTTACCGCCATAGCTGAGGCGATTCCAGTGGGCACAGCCCGGGTGGGGCGTTGCGACTATCGGAATCGACGCCGGGTAGGCGGCGCTTGCCTTCCAAGTTCCAAATGCCAACTTTGAAAGGAATACTATCGCGCCGGGACAGTATTTGTCGACAACCAGTTTGAACACCTCCTCCGCTATTTGCTTGTCCTTATTGACCACCTGTAGGAACTTGCCAAAGAGGGCTGGACGCAGGAAATAATTGTAAAAGACAACAACTTCACCGACGCCGCGGTAGTCTGAATACTTCGGACCGTGCAGATTGATCTCGAAAAACGAATTCTTGAAAATCGAATGCGCTCTGTTACTGAAGCCTTTTTCACTTGATCTGGTAATGATGCCAGTGGGATCGATCCACTTCCGTTCGTCAGGAGTCAAGGTTGTCACATTGCCCTGATACCATGTGTTCGCGTCCAAATGCTGTCGAGTCGAAGTCATCCCATCTTTGTAAGGCTCTTGCGGAAAATAGTGGCTTTCGCCAATGAGCAAGAGCGACTGGGGCGTGTCGGGCACATAACGATCCCCGACGTGCGGTTGCATCATCGGATAGCGATCGTAAAAGGGATGCATCGACGGCTCGTTGCAATTCTGGCCGACCCGGAGAATTCGGCCTTACTTCGAGTCGGGTTTTTCTATTAATCACGCCACGACCAACTCCTCTTCCGCCACACCGACATCAATCACACCAACAACGTCGTTGGCCAGTGCCGCATAGTCTTCCGCCCCCGAACTCTTCGGCGCATATTCGAAGATCGTCTTGCCGAAGCTCGGGCACTCGGCGAGCTTCACGTTGCGGCGGATCTTCGCTTCGAAAATGCGGGCGGCGGCCCAGGGCACGTTCATCGAGCGGCCTTGATCCAGGAACAGTTTCAAATCACGCACAACTTCCTGAGCTAAACGCGTTGTGCCGTCGTAGAGGCACACGACCACGCCGGAGACGCGCAAGCCGGGATTAATGCGCCGAGCGACCAGGGCCGTCGTTTCCAGCAGCTTGCTCAGGCCGTGCAACGCGAAGAAGTGCGGCTGCAGCGGAATGAACACCTCGTCGGCCGCCGCCAGGGCGTTGATCGTCAGTACGCCGAGCGACGGGGCGCAGTCCATCAGCATGTAGTCGAACGATTCGCTGTCTTGTGCCAGGGCTTCGCGCAAGATCACTTCACGGCCGACGACGCCGGCGAGTTCGACCTCCGCGGCGGCGAGGTTGATGTCGGACTCGATCAGCGTCAGGTTCTCGCCGACGTCACGGCGCACATCCGCCAGCGCTCGGTTCCGGACGAGCACGTCATAGATGCTCGGCCGGTCGCCATCGGGTTCGACGCCGAAATGGGTGGTTGCGTGGGCCTGGGGGTCCAGGTCGAGTACGCAGACGCGCTTGCCGCGGCGGGCCAGGGCGGCCGCGAGGTTTACGGCAGTTGTCGTCTTGCCTACTCCACCCTTTTGATTGATGACCGCGATCCGGCGCATGGTGCTTCCTCGTTCGAAAAGGCGAGCGTCGAGGCGTAAGCCCGACGTGTTAGCTGCGTCCAACACGTCGGGCCTCGACGCTCGCCAAGAGCGCGGAATATAACCACGGGGATTAAGTTGAACAGGGCAACTTCGCCGAGCGTCTCTTAATCAATCCCTCAAATTTGCCGAGATTGCCGGTTCTTGCTTGCATCCCGGCCCGCGTCGGCGAAGATAGACTCTCCCACGATTCCTCTTCTTGTTCGTCCGAAAGGATTGGGCCATGTTCAATCGCTTGCATCTTTTGTCGGCCCTGGCCGCGCTGGCCATCGTGCCGGCCGCGCTGGCCGACGATCTCACCGCCGGCATGAAGAAGGGCAGCCCTTCGCTCAAGCAGGCCGGCGCTCTGGCGTTCGGGCCGGAAGGCGTCCTGTTCGTGGCCGACGCACCGTCGTCGACCATCTACGCCGTCGCGACCGGCGACACGAAGCCGGCCGATGTGAAGTCCGTCTCCATCGCCAAGATCGACGAGGTCATCGGCGGCCTGCTCGGCACCACCGGCAGCGACATCATCGTCAACGACATGAAGGTCAACCCGGCGAGCGGCAACATTTACATGTCAATCGCGCGCGGCAAGGGACCGTCGGCCGCGGCCACGATCGTCAAAGTCGGCGCTGATGGCAAGGCCGCCGAGATGCCACTCAAGGATGTGATGTTCTCGTCGGTCAAGCTCGACAACGCGTCGAAGCAGCCGCGCAACCCGACGATCACGAGCCTGGTGTTCCACAAGGGCGAACTCTACGTCGCCGGCATGACGACCGAGGAATGGGAGTCGAACCTGAAGACGATCGCGTTCCCGTTCAGCGAGTCCAATGGCAAGGGCGCCGGCGTGCAGATCTATCACGGCGCGCACGGCCGCTTCGAAACGCAGGCCCCGATCCAGACGTTCATGGCCTACGACATCGCCGGACAGACGCACTTGCTGGCGTCGTACACTTGCACGCCGCTGGTCAAGTTCCCCGTGGCCGAGATCAAGAAGGGCGACAAGGTCAAGGGCACGACGGTGGCCGAGTTGGGCAACATGAATCGGCCGCTCGACATCATCGCGTACAAGAAGGACGGCAAGGATTATGCGTTGATCGCGAACTCCGCACGCGGCGTCATGAAGGTCGGCCTCGAAGGCGTGGACAAGATCGAAGCGATCAGCACGCCAATCAAGGGCGGCGGCACCGCGGGCTTGAAGTACGACAAGGTCGAGACCCTGGCGGGCACGACGCAGCTCGACAAGCTGAACGACACGACGGCCGTCGTCATCCGCAAGACGGACAAGGGCACGTCGCTGGAGACGGTGGCGCTGCCGTAGCGGTTTCGGGCGAGCGGAGTCCCGGCGCGCCGGGACCCGATGGTGTCATTATCGGGCGGCTTACGCCGCTCCGCTCGCCGTTGTCTTCCTGGATTGCATCATGTCACGCACACTTCTTGTTCTCCTCATCGTCGCGCCTCTCGCAACTGCGGCCCCAACCGCCCAAGTCGCCGACGGCAAGATCGTCGTCACCGGCTTGCTCTCGACCAAGGCCATGACCGTCGTCGTTGCCGAGGGAACGGACGCCGACGTCGCAGCCCGGCCGCCGGTGACGGGCGAGTGGTCGAGCGAAGACGGCAAGATCATCTTTACGCCGAAGTATCCGCTCAAGGCGGGTGTGAAATATCGCGTGACCGGCGGCGGCGAGAAGTTCGAGGTTCACGTTCCAAAGATTGCGGAGAAGTTGCCGACGCTCACGCACATCTATCCGACCGCGGCCGAATTGCCGGAGAACGTGCTGCGTTTCTATGTGGAATTTGATCGGCCGATGCCACGCGGCGACGTTTACAAATACGTCGCGGTGCTGAAGGAGAACGGCGACAAAATCGCGCAGCCGTTTCTCGAGATCGACGACGAGTTGTGGAACGCCGACCAGACGCGTCTGACGCTCCTCATCGATCCAGGCCGCATCAAGAAGGAAGTGAAGCCGCGCATCGACTTGGGGCCCGTGTTCGAGCAAGGCAAAAAGTACAGGCTCGTCGTCAGCGGCAAGTGGCCGACGCTGTCGGGCGAGCCGCTGGGCAAGGACGTGAGCAAGTCCATCACGGTTGGTGCCGCCGTGACGGAGGCGCTCGATCCAAAAGTCTGGCGGGTAACGTCGCCGAGCGATCCGAAGCAAACGTTGACGGTGTCGTTCGGCCGACCGATGGACCTGCCAGTGCTAACGCGCAATCTCTCGGTCATCGGGCCGGACGGACAAGCGGTCGTGGGCACGTGGCAGCCCACCGATCAAGATCGCGGTTGGAGCTTCCGCCCCGCCGCCCACTGGTCGCCGGGTGAGTATGCCGTGCGCGCCGAAGCCGTGCTCGAGGACGTGTGCGGCAACCGCGTTGGTCGAGCGTTTGAAGTCGATCTCTTGAAACCCGCCCCCAAACCGATCAAGGCACAGGCGCTTGACATCCCGTTCGTCGTTGGCCGATAACGCATGATTCGCCTCTTCCTCTTGTCGCTTGCAGCGGCCATGCCGGTCGCGGCTGCGCCCTCATTTCCGGCAGATATCGACTTCTTCGAGAAGCAAATCCGTCCCGTACTGTCCGAACATTGCTGGTCGTGCCACGGACCGAAGAAACAGAACGCCGGGCTACGTCTCGATTCTCGGGCCGGGTTGCTGAAGGGCGGCGAATCGGGCCCGGCCATCGATGAGAAGGAGCCAACCAAGAGTTTGCTCCTCGCGGCCGTTCGCCATGAGGGCGAGCTGCGCATGCCGCCGAAACCGAAGGCCAAGCTAGCTCAGCAGACCATCGATGCGTTGACGGAATGGGTCAAACGCGGTGCTCCTTGGCCGGAGACAACCGCGGCCGAGGCGCCCGATTGGCGCAAGCACTGGGCCTTTCAACCCGTGGTCAACTTCACCCCACCGGCGAATGCGGATGACCTATGGTCGCGGACGCCAATCGATCGCTTCATTTGGACAAAGCTCCGCGATAAGGGGGTTGCTCCGTCACGCGAGGCCGACAAACGGACGCTTATTCGCCGCGTGACCTTCGACTTGATCGGATTGCCGCCGACGCCCGAAGAGATCGATGCGTTCCTGAAGGACGAGTCGCTGGAAGCCTACGCCCGGCTGGTGGGCCGCTTGCTCGATTCGCCGGCCTACGGCGAACGCTGGGCGCGTCTCTGGCTCGATGTCGCCCGTTATGCGGACACCAAGGGGTACATCTTTTTCGAAGAGCCGAACTATCCCTGGGCCTACACCTATCGCGATTACGTCATCGAGTCGTTCAACAAGGACCTGCCGTTCGACCGCTTCGTCATGGAGCAACTCGCCGCGGATCGACTCGTGGGCGAGGATCGCCGGCCATTGCGAGCGCTCGGGTTCCTGACCGTCGGCGGCCACTTCATGAACAACACGCACGACATCATCGACGATCGAATCGATGTCGTGACGCGCGGCTTACTGGGACTCACGGTGGGATGCGCTCGCTGTCACGACCACAAGTTCGACCCGATTCCGCAGGCCGATTACTACGGGCTTTACGGCGTATTCGCGAGCAGCGACGAGCCGGCGGTACAGCCGCTGTACGAGCCGCCGCCGAAGACCGAGGCCTACGCCAAGTTCGCGACTGAGATGACCGTGCGCGAGCGCAAGCTGCGCGAGTTCGTGCAAAAGAAGAAAGACGAGTTGGCAAACGGCGCACGAACGCGGGCCGCCGAATACCTCATGGCTGCCCATGCACTGCGCGATCGGCCGGCACAAGACGACTTCATGCTGATTGCCGACGGCAACGATCTTAACCCGAAGATGATCGTCCGCTGGCAGTCGTTCCTGGCGCGCATGCGCAGGACGAAGGACCCAGTGTTTGCCGCCTGGCATCGTTTCGCTGACGTGCCAGAGCAGGAATTTGCGACGAAGGCGCACGTCATCCTTGCCGAGTTGAAAGCGAGCGGTGTGAATCCTATCGTCGCGCGCGCCTTCGCCGAACCGCCGAAGTCGATGGCCGAAGTTGCGAAGCGATATGGCGAACTGTTGTCAACAATTCAATCGCACGTTGCCGGCACACTGCTGATCGGCGGATGGCCGTTGTCCGTCGTGAACGCCGCCGAACAAGAAGTGCGGCAACTTCTGCTTGATCCCGACTATCCGCCCAACGTCACTGTCGGCGATTATGGCGACCTCGATCTCTTGCCTGATCGGCCGTCGCAGGGCGAATTGCAAAAGTTCCGCAAGGAACTTGAGCAATGGCGAGCCACCGGCCCCGGCGCGCCGCCTCGAGCGATGGCCCTGGTCGATGCCGCAAAGCCGACGAACCCACGCGTCTTCCTACGCGGCAATCCGTTCAACCTCGGGCCGACAGTGCCGCGGCAGTTTCTCGCCTGTCTGTCCGGGCCCGACCGCAAGCCGTTCGCTGACGGTAGCGGCCGGCTGGAATTGGCGAGGACTATCGCCGATTCGAAGAATCCGCTAACCGCTCGTGTGTTTGTCAATCGCGTTTGGCAAGTGCTGTTCGGCCGTGGGAT
Organism: Gemmataceae bacterium; assembly: GCA_036266155.1. Taxonomy (GTDB): domain Bacteria; phylum Planctomycetota; class Planctomycetia; order Gemmatales; family Gemmataceae; genus SIAJ01. The sequence continues at coordinate 7,554 of DATANR010000323.1, forward strand.
TGTCGCGACGCCGAGCGACTTTGGCCTGCGGGGCGATCCGCCGATCCAGCCGGAATTGCTCGATCATCTGGCGGCGACCTTCATGGCCGACGGCTGGTCCGTGAAACGCCTCGTCCAGCGGATCGTCCTGTCAGCCACCTATCGCCAGCGCAGCGAGGAGCGTCCCGATCTGGCGAAAGACGATCCGGACAATTTGCTGCTCGGTCGCACCAATCGCCGACGGCTCGGCTTCGAGCCGATGCGCGACGCTCTTTTGTCGGTGAGCGGCAAGCTCGACCGGACCGTCGGCGGGCCATCGGTGCCGAATTTCCTTGCTCCGAATTCGACGCGACGAACGCTCTACGCTCATTTGGATCGGCTCAATGTTCCGGGCGTCTACCGCACGTTCGACTTCCCGAGCCCCGATGCAACGAGCGCCAGGCGTGACCAGACAACCGTGCCGCCGCAAGCTCTATTCATGATGAATCACCCATTCGTGGCTGAATGCGCTAAGAACATCGTTGGGCGGCCGGATGTAACCAGTCGCGTGAATCCCAACGAGAAACTCGACCGCATCTACGCCATTTTGGTTGGGCGGCCGCCAACCGAACGTGAGCGGGCGCTCGCGATCGAATTGACAGGTTCTGCGAGCGCGTGGCCCCGCTTCGCACACGCGTTGTTGATGACGAACGAGTTCCTGATCATCGACTGAGGGTTCGCATGCGTCACCTCCTCTCCCTGTTGCTGCTTCCCGTCACTGCATTTGCCGACGCCGATCTGATTGTTCATCACGCCAAGGTCGTGACCGTCGATGCCAAGTTTTCGATTGCCGAGGCAGTGGCCATTCAGGAGGGCAAGATCGTTGCCGTTGGCACGGACGCGGATGTGCTCAAGCTTAAGGGCTCGAAGACACGGGTGATTGATGCGGCCGGCAAGGTCGTCTTGCCGGGCTTCATGGATAGCCACACGCACCCGGTCGGGGCGGCGATGAGCGAGTGGAAGGAACCGCTGCCCGATCCAAAATCGCTGGCCGACGTCTTCGCCATCGTTCGCAAGAAGGCTGAGACGACGCCCGAAGGCGAGTGGATCGTCCTGCGCTACACGTTTCCCACACGTCTCGACGAGGCGCGCTTTCCGACCAAGGCCGAACTGGACACCGTGGCCCCGAAACACCCGGTTCTTTATCACGCCGGGCCGGCTGGGATCGTCAACAGCATGGCGCTGAAGGTCTCGGGCATCACGCGCAACACCAAAGACCCGCCGGCCGGCTCCGTGGTCAAGGACCCCGCGACCGGTGAGCCGACGGGGATGATCCGCAATGCGTATGGCGTTCTCAAAGGCGTGCCCGGCGAGGGCGGCGGCGCGAAGCCGGCCGATCGCCGGGCCGCCGTGAAGAAGTTGTTCGCGCTCTACAACCAGCGTGGCCTCACGAGCGTCGCCGATCGCAATGGCTCGCGCGACGATCTGGATCTTTATCGCGAGCTGCATGCCGCCGGCGAGTTGACCTTGCGCGTCAACGTGGCTCGTGGATTCAGCCCGACCGGGACGCAGGAACAAGTCGCCAATCGCTTCGACGACCTGCCCGGCAAGGACAAGCTCGGCGGACCGACCGGCGTCGGCGACGACATGGTTCGCGTCGGTCCCATCAAGCTCTTTCTCGACGGTGGCATGCTCAACGGCACCGCGTACATGCGCCAGCCCTGGCCGAAGGGGCCGATCTATCAGGTGACGCAGGACGATTACCGCGGCCTGCTCTTCATTCCGCAGGAGCAACTTCGAATGGTCGTGGCCGAGGGCGTCAAACGCAACTGGCAAATGACCGCGCACACGGCCGGCGAGGGGGCCATGGACGAATTGCTCGACGCGTATGAGTTCGTCGATCGCGCGACGCCGATCAAGGATCGCCGGCTATGCATCACGCACGCGAACTTCCCCTCGCAGCGCAATCTCGAACGCTGCCGCAAGCTCGGCGTCGTGGCCGACGTGCAGCCGGCCTGGCTCTATAAGGACGGCACAACGATTCTCAATGTGCTGGGCAAGGAGCGCGTGCGCTGGTTCCAGCCCTACAAGAGCTGGCTGGAATACACGACCATCGGCGGCGGCAGCGACCACATGCTGCGCTTCGACCCGCTCAATTCAACTAATCCGTGGGATCCGTGGCTCGGCATCGCCGTCGCGCTCCATCGCACCACCGAGCGCGGCACCGAGCTGTTCCCCGAGGAAGCATTGTCCCGCGAACAGGCGATTCGGCTTTACACAATCAACAACGCGTTCATCACGCACGAGGAAAAAACGAAAGGAAGTCTCGAGGTCGGCAAGTTCGGCGATCTGATTCTGATCGATCGTGATGTGCTCAAATGCCCTGTGAAAGATGTCGAAAAGACGCAAGTGTTGCTGACGGTTGTTGGCGGAACGGTGGTCTACGAATCGAAGAAGTAGCGGACGCTGAGCTGTAACAACTCTGTCACGACCTTGACCTATCTTACCCGACTCCGCGACAATCCACCATTGCCCCGGAGCTTGCCGCCGATGAACGCTTGCCGCTGGTCGATCGTGTCAAAGCGATTTTCGGGACACCATGGCGATCCGCGGAGCCCGCAGGGCGGCGCAGCCGCACTCCGGCTCCCTCTCCCCCGGCTTTGCGGGGGAGAGGGTTGGGGTGAGGAGGTTGAGGCTCGAAGGGTCAGAAGGCTCGCTATTGACCCGGCGAGGCCTCAACCCCCTCACCCCCGGCCCCTCTCCCCCGAAGCGGGG